>CBFDCV010000010.1:0-24825 GCA_965603395.1 uncultured candidate division WWE3 bacterium | reverse complement strand
CTTGTCTGAACCTAAGTAGGTATTGATTGTCTGGTCAAAAAAGGATACTTCTTGCTGGTATTCATTTGGATCCTGTGTAGTCGCCCGGCTAAGAGACGCATTTTTTAGTGTACTTAAAGGAATAAATAGGGTTTTGATGCCATCTTTGGTATTTTTTATCTCTTTTGCCCTTCTTTTAACTTTATCAGTTAAGGTTGTCAAGTCTATCTTGTGCCATTTTTTACTTGTGGCATCGTAGTAACCAAAATCATAGCCTTCTTCGAAGTCTGTTTCGGCGGTAGTTCTAAAAAATACTTGCTCTTTAAAATCTTTGCCATAATCTTCTTCAGAGACCGCTCTTACTAAACCAAGCTCCGCGTATCCTTCCAGAATTTTCTCAAAGTATTTTTCCGCCCTATGACCAACCTCGTCAGATTCATCGCGCCAGGCACCATAAGGGTATTTTTCTGTCATAAATAGATTATATATGTTGCCTAAGAAACTTAAAATAATCTGTTATAAAATTAACATTATGTTTATGGATAATCTCGTTTTTGACCTACTTAATCCTCGATCTTGATCGCTTTGCCGTTAATGATCCCGTCAGCTAGTTTTTTATAAACTTTATCCAGTGTTCGTGCAAATGTGGATTGGGATATGCCCATCTTTTTTGCTGCTTCGGTTTGTTCTAAGCCGTCGATATCGTGTAGTTTTAATGCCTCCACTTCATCGTGAAATATTAATATTTCCTCCAGGGCTCTCATCGGTATCCCTTGAGGTTTAAAGTAGCGAACGTTTTGTTTGTGACGTAGGTGTCGGTGTATCTTTGGTCTTGGCATAATAAAAATTGTACCTCTTAATTAATAACTTTGCTAAAATTCATATGCGTGGATCCCCCGCCCAACGCACTCTAAGGTGTTAGGGTAGGGGATCTCTTCTATTCCTCCTTGCTTAGCTCCTTTTCTTCCTTCCCAACATCTTCCAGTTCTTCCTCAAGAGCTTTTTTGTATTCAGCAAGAGATTTTAGTTGGTCCGTTTTGGTTTGAGGCCAATTCCAACCACCGAAATATCTTCCCATACCTCTACCAGAGCCAAATCTTCTCCTCCAACCTAATCCGAACCCACAGGGACCAAAACCTCTACCTGTCTTTGGGCCTCCACCATAAGGACCTGTTTTATCAAATCCTGGCATTATCAACACCTCCTTATCAAAAAATAGTTATGCATATATATTCATTATAACCTAATTTAGGAAAAATTCAATAATATTAGCGATACCTGATTACATAGTAGAAAATCATTGGTAGAATGCCATTATGAGTCTTTCTATTGGAATTGTTGGACTACCAAACGTGGGGAAGTCCACACTTTTTAACGCGCTTTTGAAGCGTCAAGCAGCTTTAGCAGCTAGCTATCCCTTTGCCACCATTGAGCCGAATGTGGGAGTAGTGGACGTCCCGGATGGTCGTTTACATAGACTAGCTGAAGTAATAAAAAAGGAGTATGAGGGCAAAGCGGAAAAGTTCCCGGAAAAAATAACACCCGCCACTATTAAATTTATCGATATAGCTGGATTAGTTGAGGGAGCTCACAAAGGCGAGGGTTTGGGTAATCAGTTCTTATCGCATATCAGAGAAGTTGATGCCGTACTGCATGTTTTAAGAGGGTTCGAAGATGAGAACGTAGACAGGGCAGGGGCCGTTTCGCCCCAAGAAGACATTGATTTGATAAACACAGAGCTTATGCTGGCTGATTTGCAGACGGTAGAGAAGAGGATAGGGTCTAAGAAGTTTACTCAGGACAAACCGTTTCTTACTAAGATCAAGGAGAGCTTGGAAAAAGGGAACTTAGTAAGCTCACTGGATCTTTCGGATGAGCAAAAAGATTATGTTAAGGAACTGTCCTTGCTGACACAAAAGCCAATGATATTTGTGCTAAATGCGAATGAAGGGAAGTTGGGCGAAAAGTTCAAAAAAGAGTACATACCTATTTGTGCCAAAATGGAGTCGGATCTTACTTCATTTTCTGATGAAGAAAGAAGCCAATATTTAGCTGAATTGGGAGTAGAGGAGGCAGGATTAGACTTAGTTATTAAAAAAAGCTATGCAATTCTTGAGTTACACTCCTTTTTTACGCCGGGACCTAAAGAAGTTCGAGCTTGGACTATTAAAATAGGCACTAAAGCTCCACAAGCAGCTGGAACCATACACACAGACTTTGAACGCGGCTTTATAAGTAGTGAGGTGATTGATCTAGCTAAATTAGAGGAAGCCGGTAGTTGGAAAGGAGCTAGAGATAAAGGGTTTTTACGAATGGAGGGTAAGGACTACGTTGTGCAGGATGGGGATGTTATCCAGTTTAGGTTTAATGTTTAGTTTGTTGCATTTTAGCCTTTATTATTGTACTATCCCTAGTGTTCCAGTATCTCGTTAGCGTAGAGTTGACGGTATAGACTCATCCTAATTCGATAGATATAATTAGTTGGACTTATGTGATATGAACAAATACGAAATGATGACTTTAACAAGAGGTAGTGATGGTGAAGAAAGCGCCAAGAAACTTTCCAAAGAAGTGGCTGAATTGATAACTTCTTTAGGTGGTAAAGTCATAGAAACCGATTTTTGGGGCAAAAGAAAACTTGCTTATAAGATTCGTCAGGATAAAGATGGGTTTTATGAGGTGATTATTTTCGAACTATCCAAAGATCACATAGATAAATTAAAATCAAAATTAAACCTTATGAATAATTTGGTTAGGTATTTAGTTACAGCGAAAAGCTGAACGGAGGTAATATGTCATCAAGAAGCGTAAATAAGGTTATCCTTATAGGAAATTTAACCAGGGATCCTGAGTTAAGATACACCCCACAGGGGACACCAGTAGTAAGTTTTGGAGTAGCCACTAATAGAGAGTGGACCGTAGATGGAGTCAAGAAGGAAGCAGCTGATTTTCATAATGTAGTTGCATGGAATAAGTTGGCTGAACTTTGTGACCAGCTATTGTCCAAAGGGGCTAAGACATATGTAGAAGGCAGACTTCAGACCAGAGATTGGGTTGATAATGACGGCAACAAACGCTATAAGACCGAAGTTGTCATCAATGAAATGATCGTCTTGACCAGCAGAAAATCTGCAGAGGAGTATAGAGCCAAAGAGGATAAATACGAGGAAAAACCGGAAGACGATGAGGACATGGACGATATCGATTTGGACAAAGTTCTCTCGGAAGATTTCGGCGTTGATAAGGACGAAGAGGAAGAGAAAGAGGATAAAAAAGAGGAAGAAGAGAAAGAGGAGGAAGTAGAGGAGGAGGAAGAGAAAGAGGAGAAAGAAAAGAAATCAAAAAAGAGTAAATAGTAGGTTAAGTAAGAATAGTTATGTTTAAAAAGACAAAAAGACCGAGAACCAAAAAGAAAAACTGTTACTTTACAGAAACAGGAAAAGAGCCCGACTATAAAGATGTGTTGGTGCTTAAGAGGTTTTTAACTGATAGGCAGAAAGTGATGCATCATAACTATTCCGGAGTGACTGAAAAAAATCAAAGAAAACTGGGTAGAGAGATCAAAAAAGCTAGGTTCATGGCGCTGCTTTCTTACAATGACAAACACATGATTTAAGCTTTTAGAACTGTGTTTATGTGTTAAGATATTTGTATGCCGGTGCTGTCCCTTAAATATGGCATATCAAATGTTAACGCCGTTTATCTCAGTGACGAAGGAGAAGTATCCAGGTTTTTTTTGGGGTATGGGTATTCGAATGATCTTTACTCTCATTTCTACTCCGAGCAGGATTTTTATTCAGATATTGTAGAGCACATAATTTCCAAACTCAAAATTCCAAAAACTAACCTACAAATCATTGCTACAGGTTTTCCTAGTGTACCTACTATAGGACGTGAGTATATGAGCTCGGTAACTTTAGATGAGTTGCTTAGTGACGTGGACAACTACGAAGTTGTTTGTATAGCTAATGGTTCAGTATTTACTCAAAATAATTATTTATCCTATTATGATACAGAGAAAATAAGGTTTGGGATTATGGAAACCAATTATTTATTGAACTTAGCCATCTACCCAAACGCATTTCCCACCAGACCCTCGGACTATAATCTGGTATTCTCCAGTATTTGGGGCATGCTTAATAGTAATAGAAAGGACACTAAAGAACTTATCTTAAACAGCAAACCTATTATCTTTTTTGGCGATATCATAAACAAAGAACGAATAAACCAAGAGTTTAAGAATATTGCTTATCTTTACTTTTTGAGCATGGTGGTTAATCCGGGAATTTACTCTTTGAAGGTTGACGACGCCAATTTGGTACCCCATTACCTGCACCTGAAGAAGTTTAACTTTGAATTAAGCAGGTTTTACGATGAATTTGAACCTGAGACTTTAGGTACCCTGGTAAACAGCCCCGGAGAGACCTCCTGTCTTGTTTCTACTGAGCTGGGCACCTCTCAGCTTATGGACATCAAACCGGGTAGGTTATTTTTCATCCCACTTGATAAAAACGCTAGTGCTAGACTAGTGATAAAAAATCAGGAATTGGGAAGCGTGGAGAAGACCGTACAAGGCGGTAAGTTGGGAGTAGTGATCGATACAAGACCAAAGCATGATATTGATAATTACGATTACAGCAGTTTGCAAATGGATATAAATAATAACCTAAAAAATATTAGTGAGGTTTTAGTAAAGTTATAAAATGTACGTACCAATCATTAAAAAGATCATATATAAAGATGAGGTTTTAATTGAAAGGGCATTACCGGGTGAGGGACATATTACCGTGTCTGTGGGGGATAGAGTCGAGCCTTCGGATAAACTCGGCACCTGCAAGATTGTTTATGAGGTGGTCGAATTGGGAGAAAAGTTTAAACCTAATCAACGCGAAGATGGATCTAACTACTACGCAAACGAAGCTTTGGTAGGCACTAGGGGTAGGGATAAGTTTCACGCCCCGTTTGGAGGATTGCTGGAAAGGAATGCGCAGGGCTTTATTTTTAAATCGGAGGAAAGAGATTACTGGTTACTACCCGGTGTGTGGGGAACTGTGAAGGACATAGCAGAAAATAGGTCTGTGCTTTTAAGTACCCAAACTGTAGACGTGCACATCCCGGTAACTTGCGGAGAGGTATACTCAGGGGAATTGATAGTATTTCCAAACCCTTCGGAAATGCTTACAGTGCAGTATTTTAATAACTACATTAAATCAGCGAAAGGTAAGGTTGTGTATGTTGGAAATAACGTTTCCATAGATCTGATCAGAACCGCTCACAATTTGAAAATCAAATCTATACTGGCCGGAAGTGCCAGTAAAGAAGCCTTTGACTATGCACGGGAGAAGGGTTTGTCTTTAGGGCTATTTGTGGGTTTTGGGAACATCAAGACACCTGAGCCCATTTACAATTTTATTAACGAAGTCACTAACAGATATGTTTTCTTTTACACCCACAACAAAACCTTACAGGTTCCTGTACCCACGGATAGTGGTTTTGAAAAGAATAAGAGACCTAAGAAAATTCTTAAACACTTAAAAAAAGGACTAACCGTTCAGGTTTTAAATTCGGAGAATTTTGGGCAAATGGGAGTGGTTGACAGAGTTAGCAAATCAGGTATATTTGTTAAGTTGCACGAGAACAATGAGGTAATTCAGGTTAAGCTCCCTAATCTTTTAATTATCGAATAGCTTACTATGTCTGCAAAAGCAAAATTTCAAAGATTGTTAATAACTATACTTATTGCTGTCAGCTTCTTTTATGGAGGATATTATTATGGTAAAAGAGGTTTTGAGTTTGAAGTAAAGAGAAACCCTCCGGAAATTAAAATAGTAAACAAAAACCCCGGTGATCAAGAGGTAGACTTTGCTTTGTTTTGGAGAGTTTGGGAACTGGTTCAA
This sequence comes from uncultured candidate division WWE3 bacterium, assembly GCA_965603395.1. Classification (GTDB taxonomy): domain Bacteria; phylum Patescibacteriota; class WWE3; order UBA101185; family UBA10185; genus CAYSWS01. The sequence goes on along the minus strand of CBFDCV010000010.1, from coordinate 18,949 downwards.
CAGGAATACCTGGATAGACCGGTTGATGGTCAGCAAATGTTGTACGGAGCGATTTCCGGTATGGTCTCATCTTTGGGAGATCCTTATACAGCATTTTTACCGCCTGATCTAAACAAAGCTGTAACCGAAAGCCTGAATAGTGAGTATCAGGGAATTGGTGCTGAGCTTGGTCTTAAGGAAGGACAACTTGTTATAGTAGCTCCCTTGGATGGTTCGCCGGCCAAAGCAGCCGGTATAAGATCCGGTGATAAGATCTATGAGATTGAAGGAGTAAGTACCATAGGAATTTCCATATCTGAGGCTGTAGCCAAAATTAGGGGAGATGCCGGAACTATCAGTACTCTATTAATAGGTAGGGAAGGGGAGGAGTCTCAAGAAATTAAGATCAAGAGAAATGTTATAAAGATCGATAGTGTTGTGTGGGAAGACAAGGGAGATGGGACAGTATATATCAGGGTTAGCCGCTTTGGTCAGGGCACTAACGATGAGTGGGAAAAGGTAGTTAAGGAAGTTAATGTAAAAATGGATGAGCTTGATGCGGTAGTTTTAGATCTGCGAGGCAATCCCGGGGGCTACATGCTTAGCGCTATTCACATAGCGGGAGAGTTCTTCAGCGGAAAGACTGTAGTTGTACAGCAGGCTGCGACCGGTGAGCAAGTTGATTATCCTTCTAAGAAAAACCAAGGACAATTTACGAAAATCCCGGGCATATTTATATTAGTTGACGAAGGCAGCGCCTCAGCTTCTGAGATTTTGGCCGCTGCACTAAGAGAACATAGTAAGGCAGTTTTGATTGGGACTAAAACCTTTGGTAAAGGTACAATTCAGGATGCTAAGGATTTTGGGGACGGTTCAGGCATTCATTTAACCACTAACAAATGGCTTACACCCTCTAAGGATTGGATCCACGATGTGGGCATAACACCTGATATTGTAATTGAGTTTACAGAAGAGGATATCACAAATAACAATGACACTCAGTTAAACAAGGCTTTAGAACTAGCCAAAGAAATTTAATATGAAAAACAATAGACATTTAAAATTCATAGCCGGTCTGGTATGGATAATTGCTCTAGCTTATATAATTTTTGTTTCCGTGGACCTTGTATTATCCCAATCTCTTAAGTCTGGAAGTCTGGCAGATACTATCGATCAGCTGATGGGTGGGAGGTATAGAGGAGTAAAGACAGTAGTTAGCCAGAAACTTGTGGAAGAGGAATCTACCACCATAGATGTGGTCGAAAATGTTTCTCCGGCAGTTGTTTCCATAGTAGTTAAAACCATAGATTTTGATCTGTTTTCCGGTCCGTCCATGAGGGAATCAGGAATTGGTACCGGTTTTATTGTAGATACCAATGGTTTGATAGTAACAAACACCCATGTGGTAGACGATAGTAGGGGAGAGTACTCAGTGGTACTAAAGGATGGTACAACATATGAAGTGGATAAAATTCACCTAGATCCCATATCTGATCTGGCCATTATCGAGATCATGGGGAGGAATTTGCCCACTGTTGAATTAGGGAACTCGGATAATTTGAAAGTAGGACAGAAAGCCATTGCTATTGGTAATGCGCTAGGCAGGTTCCAAAACACTGTTACTGTGGGAGTTATTTCAGGTATTGGTAGGCAGGTGGTAGCTGGGGGTTTTGGTACCAGAACTACTGTGCAGGAAAATGCCATTCAAACGGACGCAGCACTAAATCCGGGAAACTCAGGAGGTCCGTTACTAAGCTCAGCCGGTCAGGTTATTGGTATTAACGTGGCTACCACTACCGGAGCGGATAATATTAGCTTCTCCATACCTGTAAATACTTTAAAACCCATACTGGAAATATTCGTCAAAGAGGGAAGGATCATTAGGCCGTACATTGGTATTTCGTACACCATCATTACCGAAGAGATCTCTGATGTGAGAAATATGCCCATGGGAGCTTACATTACAAGAGTATTCCCTGACTCTCCGGCAGAAAAAGCAGGGTTGGAAAGAGGAGATATCATCATGAAGCTTGGGGATAGGGATGTAAACGCTGAGTATTCAATTGCCCGTGCTGTATCACAACTTAAGGTTGGAGATAGAGTATATCTGTTTGTGGATAGGGAAAACGAACAAAGGGAAGTAGAAGTAGTGCTGGAAGAGTCACCTGAGGGTTTTAGATAATATTTACTTCTTTTAAGATCTGCTCAATATTTCCGTTCATGATGTCCTCTAAGTTATGCCAAGTTTTACTCACTCTGTGATCTGTTATCCTGTCTTGAGGAAAGTTATAGGTACGAATCTTTTCTGCGCGTTCCCCGCTACCAACCTGGGAAGATCTGAGTTCGGTAATGTTACCAACCTGCTGACTTTTCATTTCGGAATAAAGCCGGGAATTTAGCATTTGCAAAGCTTTTTCACGGTTTCTTCCCTGAGTTCTTTCTTGCTGGCACTCTACAATTATGTTGGTGGGTAGGTGGGTGAGTCTAACAGCGGTGGAAACTTTGTTGACATTTTGGCCGCCTTTACCGCCACTTCTAAAAAAGTCCCATTTTAGTTCTTCAGGCTTGATCTCAAAGTCTATTTTTTTAACTTCAGGTAAAATGGCTACTGTAGCGGTTGAAGTATGGATCCTGCCGCTTGATTCTGTAACCGGAACTCTTTGAACTCTGTGAACACCTGATTCGTTTTTCAAAAGAGTGTATATGCCTTTACCTTTGATAATGATCACTACTGTTTTAAAACCACCGGCCAGATTTTCTGATCTGTAATATTCTTCCGATTTGAACCCTTTTTCTTCGGCAAACCTTAGGTACATTCTACGCAAATCCGCCGCAAATATACCGGCTTCGTCCCCTCCGGTACCGGCTCTTATTTCCAGGATAGCGGAGTTGGGATTAACAGAGACTCCCTCAGAGGTTTCTTCTGATCCGTCGTAATTATTATCAAGAGCCTTAAGAGACTTTTCCAGATCAGCCAACTGGTTTTCTAGCTCCTTTATCTCTTCTTGTGCCATTTTGCTAAGTTCATTATCTAAAGATGTTAGTAAGAGTTTGTTTTCTTCCAATAATTTATTAACACGGCCTAGCTCATTATTTATATTTTCTTTTATTTGGTCCATATGGTGTTTTATCTAAGAAGCTTGTTTTCTAGCTTTTTCTAGCATTTTTTTAAGGGAGGGCGCAGTATCAGTGGTGGATTTTTTCTTTTTCTTTTTATCTTTGGCTTTTTTGACTTTATCAGCCTTTTGCTTTTTATCTTCAGCCACTTTTCTCTTTTTTACGAATTTTTCAATTCTGCCTTCAGTATCAATAAATTTTTGTTGACCGGTGTAAAAAGGGTGGCACATACTGCAAATTTCCACGCTAATTTTCTCAACGGTGGAAATAGTGGTAAAAGTATTACCGCAAGCGCAGGTTACCTGACACTCAGTGTGTAATTTTGGGTGTATTCCGTCTTTCATAACGCAACAGAGTATATCAACTTTTCCTATCTTCGGCAATTAGGACGCCCAGTGCAATAATACCTGCGCCTATCAGCATTAACTTGTTGGGAATCTCACCAAGCAACATGTAGGCAAAAGGTAATGTAAATACCGGTTGTAAGTAACTAAAAATGGCGGTGTCTTTTACTTCAACTTTGGTAAGGCCCCATTCAAAAAGATAGTATGCAGCGATGGATGAGAGCACGGCCATGTAGAGTATGCCCATGATCGGTACAGCTGATAACTCACTCATCCTGAAGCTTACCGGACCAAAATAGCCTGCAATTTCAAGTACGGACATGGGAGCAAAGCTTGCCAAACCTACGTAAAAAGTTAAGGACATCAACAAAAGGGGAGAGTAGTGTCTTTTCATGGGTTTTATATGAATGAGTTTTAATGTTCTTTTAATGTTCCCGGAATCTATGCCCAAAGTTATTTTTGACCAAATTATGTAAAGTAAAAATGAAAGACTGTACACAATCACATAAAAGTTACCAAGCATTCTCATCTTGACATCGTGTGTAATTATATGTGTATCTAAATAAGGCTCAAAGGCTACAAATAAGGTTCCTATCAGGGCTATTAGCAAACCGAGCTTTATGTGCCAATCGACCTTTTCTTTGTATAAATAATGTCCTGCAGCCACGGCAAGTATGGGACCCATCATACCTATGATGGAAGCATCCAAAGCAGTCGTATATTTAAAACCTAAAAAGATAAAGATCAAGCTGGTTTGGCCAAAAATACCAAGTAATATTATTTTTAGGTAGTCACTTTTAGCTATGGCAGATTTTTTGACCAGGTAAATGGTATAGGGAAGCACCAAGATGCATACTATTAGCAATCTTAAGAATAAAAAAGTGAAGGGAGGAACAGTTTGCAGCGTAAGTTTGATGACAGGTCCGGCAGCGGCCCAGATGACATAGGCAGCAATGATTCCAAAATAATATTGCGATAAGGAATGGGCAGCTTTCTTCGCCATTATAAGTAAATAATACAACATCTGTACCAAGATACAACAAAAAACAGCCCTACCTTAATCGGGTTAACTTTGTTAATATATCCCTATGGAAATTAGCTTCATTGGACATTCTTGTTTCAGAATTAAAGGAAAAGATACTACTTTAGTGATCGATCCATATGATCCTAAAATGACAGGCTTCAAACTTCCCAAATTAAAAGCAGATATAGTTTTGTTGTCACATGGGCATATGGACCATGCATACCTAGATGGAGTGAGCGAACACAGGTTAGTGATTGAAACTCCCGGAGAGTACGAAATGTCCGGTACCTTTGTGTACGGTGTAAAAACATACCATGATGACCAAAAAGGCAAGGAAAGAGGAGAAAACACAATTTATCAGATTGATACGGATGGGTTTAGCCTACTTCATCTGGGGGATTTGGGGCATGAGCTAACCACTGAGACGCTGGAAAAGATTACTGACATAGATGTGCTTATGATTCCGGTAGGAGGAACTTATACTATAGATGCAAAAACAGCTGTTAAAGTGATTTCTTCTGTTGAACCTTCGATAATTATTCCCATGCACTACCAAACAAATGATCTGAAAGGACTGAAAGATAAACTTGATGATCTGAAGGTGTTTATAGAAGAGGTTGGTATTGAAGGAAACGGAGTTAAGAAAGTTGATAAATTGACGTTAAGATCAAGGTTGGATATACCTGAAGAAAGCGAAGTTTATATATTAAGCCCCCAACATTAAAAAGTTATAAAACGAGGTTAAAATTAGATGGCAGATAAAGCTACTACACCTAGCAGGGTTCATATACCGCCCCATGACATAGAAGCGGAGAAGTCCGTGTTGGGAGCATTATTAATAGATAAAGACGCTATTGTGAAGGTGGTTGAGTTTTTACGCCCTCATCATTTTTATAAAACAGGACATGAAATCATTTACCAGGCCATTGTTAATCTGTACGAAAAAAGAGAGCCGGCTGATTTGGTGACAGTGCCCGGTGAGTTAAGAAAAATGAAAAAATTGACAGGAGCCGGTGGTGTGTCTTATCTTACCGAACTAGTAAATAGTGTACCTACTGCTGCTAATGTTGAACATTATGCTGAGATCATTAAGGACGAATCAATAAAGCGTTCATTACTGACTGCAGCAGCTGAGATTGGTGAGCTCGCCTTTGACGAACCTGATGTTGGCAGGCTATTAGATGAGGCGGAGCAAAAAATTTACTCGATTTCCCAGGACAAGGTTAGGCAAGATTTTGTACCAATAAAGGATACCTTAGAAGTAACTTTTGAAAGACTGGATGAGCTGAGTAAAACTAGGGGAGCCTTGAGAGGTATACCCACAGGTCTACAGACATTGGATAGGATGCTTTCAGGTATGCAAAAGCAAAATATGATCGTATTAGCTGCCCGTCCCTCAGTAGGAAAGTCATCGTTAGCTATTAACATGGCTCAAAATGCAGCCGTAAATCATGGTATAGGAGTAGCACTATTCTCATTGGAAATGGGTAGGGAATCAATTGTGGACAGGATGATAGCTGTACAGGGGGATATTGATAACTGGAGAATAACTACCGGAAATCTGGAACCTACTGATTTTGAAAAATACGGTATTGCCGCAGGAGAACTTGCTGAAGCGCCAATCTTTATCGATGATACGCCTGGTCAAAGTGTGTTAGAGATGAGAACCAAGGCTAGAAGACTGATGTTGGAGATGGAGGTAGGTTTGATAATTGTGGATTACATGCAGCTGGTCAAAGGCAGAAGGCAAGAAAGCCGAGTGCAGGAAGTGTCCGACATTTCCCAATCGTTGAAAAATCTGGCTAGAGAACTTAAGGTTCCGGTGCTGGCGGTGTCTCAGTTATCCAGAGCTGTAGAGCAAAGAGGAGGAGAGAAAAGACCCCAGCTATCAGACTTGCGGGATTCAGGATCTATCGAACAGGATGCGGATGTAGTGCTGTTTTTGTACAGGCCGGATGAAGAAGACAGGGAAAATTCCAGACTGGTAATTGCTAAGCATAGAAACGGACCTACCGGGGAGATAGATATGTATTTTAGAGCTGATAGGACTAAGTTTTTTGAAGTTTCTAGAGAAGAGTTATCTGAAGAAGAATAAAAAAAACCCTGAGTGGGGGATTGTACTCAGGGTTATCAGACACTTGTGCTACTCAAAATTTATTTCTTCAAAATCCGTAGGCCGTCCGTTAGAAACTCTTGTAACTTTAAGTACAGCGCCTAGTTGGACCTTATCATGGGTTTCAGGTGGAAGCTCGTTGCTAAAACACATCACTTCGGTAAAAGCCGGCACCCACAAAAAGTAAAAGCCATGACCAGCGCCTTTTTTGGCCTTTTCCACCACCCTGATAACATCACCCTTTTTAACCACAACACCCCCGGTGGTACCGTCGCCAGATTCCATTTCTAATCTCCTTTCTAGGTGTATTTTTTGAGATTATAACATTTTTAGGCAAGAAAAAAACCCTGAGCAGGGGGGGGGGAGGGAACATACTCAGGGTTCTACAAAACGTTTACATGTAATCTATGTGTCAACGGCTTCAATTTTGGTAACAACATTGTTCACATGAGTAATTAAAACTCTCTGTCCTTTAGGAAAGAATTTGCCAAAAGGCACTACAACATTGTCCTCCTTGCTACTAAATTTCTCACCAATCTTAAAGTAAACTTGCCCTTGAGTGCTATCGTGGATGGTAACCTCACCGATGACGGTTGTTTCGATACGAGTACCTTCCAATTCAGTAGATCCCACGACTCTCCTCCTTAATAAAAATAGCGGAATTTATGACTATTCTAGCACAATCGCATACGTTTTTTATGATAAAATCCTAAGTGTAAATGGGCCGTGGTGGCGGAATGGTATACGCGGTGGTCTCAAAAACCACTGGGCCTTAAAGCCCGTGTGGGTTCGACTCCCACCCACGGCACCAAAAAAAGAGCGGTCAGTTTTGCCAAAGGCAAGAAACATAACCGCTCAGGTTACTGAAACTTAAAAAACTTACTACTGCCTCGCTTTTGCCGGAAAGAGTGGTTCTTTATCAATCATTCTCATTATTACCATCTCGCCTTCTTTAACTTCGTAGCCCATGACTTCCAAATTGAATTTTTTCTCGGTGCAAACAACGAAGTCTTTCCTAAGGCCAAGAGACACCTCAACACCATCTATCTTGATAATTCTCAATTCAACATCTTCTTGTGCCATCTTACTTCCTCCTAAAAATCCGGTTTCTCTGACCGCTCTTCCTTAGGGACAATAATGAGGTTTCCTTTAGCCTCGGTGGTCATTTTGACAAGGATTCTGGTTGAGCCGATATTAAGATTGTTGTAGCCGTTGTTACAGCAATCGTCCCATTCTAGAGGAATGGGGTTATCAAAGCGATTAAAAGGATCATGGACAAGCACATGTCCATCACCGCTAAAACCTGCGACCATTGTTTCCTTGACTTCTGGTGATAAGAACTCACTCATTACTCTCCTCCTATTTATTACATTAACGTGCTGAATAGAAAATTTGTTTGGTATAATACCACAATGTTGGCCTCAAGTCTAAAAACAGGAACCATATTTAAAGAAGATAAACACCCCTGGTTGGTAGTAAAATACAAGCATACCAAAACAGCTAGAGGAGGAGCAACAGTAAAAGTAAAAGCCAGAGACCTTCTTACCAGCCAAGTAATAGAGAAAAGGTATCAGGCTACCTCAAAGGTGGAAGATGCTGACGTCATAAGAAAAAATGCCCAATACCTATACAAAGACAATAACTTTCATTTCATGGACCCGACCACTTTCGAACAATTTGAAATTACAAAAGACATAGTAGGGGGGAGTGCTAAGTTTTTACAAGAGGGCGAAATAGTACAAATGATGTATTTTGAAGGCAATCCGGTATCAGTTGATTTGCCAACCACTATGGTATTTGAGGTGGTCCAAACAGACCCCGGATTTAAGGGCAACACAGTATCAAATGTTTACAAAGACGCTACACTTAAAAACGGAGCAATCGTAAAAGTACCCTCCTTTATAAAAAACGGTGATAAAGTAAAAATAAATACCACCACAGGAGAGTACGCATCAAAAGCTTAACTGTCCGATATTTATGAACATACCAAGCTTGATAAACATAGGGATACTCAACTTTCCAACTCACTATTTAATTTATTTCTTATTGGGAACACTGACACTTTTTGCTATTTGGTTCGAATCAATAAGAGACGGTTTTGATAAGGAGAGAGTGTTCGACCTGTTGTTTGTATCTTTGGGATTGATCATAGGACTTTACTACTTACTTAAATACTTTTCATTTTATGATTACTTCATAGAGAAAAACCTGGGGTTGATTTTAATAGTGGTGTTTTCAATTATAACTTTGCTGGGTTTTAGATATTTTACACTCAGGTGGAAGTGGTCAATTTACAGATTTCTGGACATATTTTCCATTATGTATTTTGTACTGGCAATGGTGTTGTTTTTTCAGAAAGCTCAAACGGTCAAAGAAACAAACCTTTTCATATATCTAGGGGTATTCGGGGTTGGGTACGCTACTGCCTTTCTAAGTAGGAACAAACTGTTCTCGGGAGCAGTCTTTTCCATCTTCTTACTTCTCATCGCCATATTCGGGCAATTTTTCTATCAGCAAAAACAGTATTTGATATTTTATTTTGCATTGATTACAATCAGTATGGTCAATTTAGTTTTTAGGAGTAAAAAGAATATGTCAAGAAAAAAATTAAGCTTTGGTTTTTTATCCAAGATAAGAGGACTACTTCTATCAAAAGATAAAAGGTTAAAGGTCGAACAGCAAAAACTTATCGAAGAAGATCCTTATTTAAAGGAAGGCCGTGATACTGGTAATGCAGAAGTTATAGATGAGGCAATCTTAGAAGACAGAGCAAAAGTTGAGATAGATATTAAAAAAGAGAACATTGGATCTATGCAGGATCAGGTTAGTAAGGCTTTAGGTAGGATAGAAGAAGGCGGCTACGGCATATGCGAAGTGTGTGGAGAAGCCATAGATAAAGCTAGGCTGGAAGTATACCCCGAAGCCACAAAATGTGTAAAATGCGCCGGTAGAGAAAGTGAATAAACTTAACTGCTCATACTTTTTACAGGATCATATCAGTCCTAATACCCATTTAGTCATAAGTTTGGTGTTATTGCTCACTCTTGGTTATTATGTGCTTAAAAACCGGAGAGGAAAGCTTGCTAAAATTGGCTTGATACCGTTGATGGTCGGGGGTTTACATAATCTGTACCACAGGGTAATGTATATATGTGTGTGGGATAACATAAACTTTTTTGACTTGTTTTTGTTTAACCTCGCCGATATATTGGTTACAATAGGTATAGTACTTATTTTGTTCGATTTACTAACAGATGGGAAAAAGAATACTAATAATTGAAGACGAAACAAACATCAGGGCAATGTATGCTGATGTTTTAAAGGAATCCGGTTATGATGTTTTGGAAGCGGCTGAGGGTAAGGCAGGTCTAAACGAAGTGATAAATGGGGACTGGGATCTTCTACTGCTTGATATCATGTTGCCTAAACTTGATGGCATTGAGCTTTTAAAGAGAATGCAGCTTGATTCCCGAACTAAGGAAAAACCGGTAATTGTACTGACAAATTTAGACGACAACAGGATTAGAGATACATGCTTAGATCTGGGAGTTAAGGAATTTTTGGTCAAGGCCAACGTTATTCCAAGTGAGATTGTTTTGTCAGTTAAAAAATATGCCTTTATCGATGAATCTTGAGGCCATTTTTGAAGATGATTCCCTCCTTGTCATAAATAAAAAACCCGGAGTGGTTGTAAATATTTCTAAAACGTCCCCAATTAATACAGTTCAAAATACACTATTGGAAATGTATGACTTTGATCCTGATGATAAGTCCGAATTCAGCCAAAGATGCGGTATAGTACACAGGCTTGATAAGGGCACTTCGGGAGTATTGGCAATTGCTAAGGATGAGGAAACTTTTGAAGGTTTGAAAGCACAGTTTGTCCACAGAGAGGTAAAAAAAGAGTACCTAGCTTTAGTGTTGGGTAAGATAGAGGAATCAGCTTTTGAGGTTGACGCTCCCATAAATAGAAACCCAAGAAATAGGTTAAAGATGGCAGTAGTGAGAGGGGGTAGACAGGCGTTCACTAAGTTTGAGGTAGTTAAAAGCGTAACTTCAGTTGGCATTGAGACCTCTTTGCTTAAGTGCTTCCCTGAAACCGGTAGAACACATCAGATAAGGGTGCATTTAGCAAGTCTGCGGTATCCGGTCATGGGCGATATAATATACATGACAAGAAAGCAGTTGTTATTATCAGAGGAAATATATGAAAGATTGATGCTGCACGCATGGAGAATAAGTTTTATGCACCCCAAAGTTAATAAAGAGGTATTTTTTGAAGCGCCACTACCGAAAGAGTTTAGTAAAATTTATACAAAACCCCATTAAAAATTGATACAATCCTAATAGATGCCTAGAAAGCCTGCCCGTAAAAAGAAAAGTTATAGGAGTTCGAAGAGTGGTTCTTCGGCAAAAGCTAAAAGAAGACAGGCGAAAATTAAACAGGTTTTCGCGGCCTTATTTTTACTTGTAATTTCAGCATCGTTTTTATCAGGACTCATGTTTTACAAAAAAATTACTCATGAGTTTGCTTCTGCCTTTTCTACAAACAGTAAAGACATACTATCCGAGGAACTATTCACCACGGCCTTCATTGTCGTTGATGATTTTGAGACAGATCCGGTATTAGCCAGGAAAGTGGCACTTTACATTTTTGATAAAGGTACGTTGAAATTGATTGTCTATGAAATTCCTGTTGATACTGTGATCGATGTGCCGGGGAGGTTTTCTGAGGAGCCTTTCTCGAATATTTTAGCCTTAGGTAGCCTACACCAAAAGGAATTAACGGAATGCAGCCGTCTGTTGGCAGATTCCATATTTAAACTTCTTGCCTTTCCCGTAGATAGGTACATCCTGGTAGAGAGTGGGGGAGAGAACTTTTTCAGAGCGCTGTTTGCAGGCAATTTTTCCTTATCAGATGAAAGAGAGTTATGGATTCTTAAGGAGATGGTAAGGACAGATCACGATGTTAGAGAACTTTTTGGGATCTATAAATTTGTAAATTCATTACCTAAAGACAGGATACTGCACAAGGAAGTAGGGAAGACCTATCTGGCCAGTCCAAATCTCATAGACGAGGAATTTATGGATTTAACTTTTGATCTGGAGTTATCAAAAGAAAAAAAGAATATAGCTGTATTAAATGGTAGTAATGAGTCAGGGGTAGCCAGCTTTGGTGCTAGAGTTATCAAAAATTTTGGGGGTAGGGTAGTAGCAGTTGGAAATACAAGGGAAACTTATGAAAATAGCCTTATAATTACTGATGATGCAACATCCGAGAGTACGAGAATTATGGCGCAGATTTTTAACATTGAGAGAATAATTTTGTACTCTGAAGCACATAATTTTCCTGAAAGCGAGATCAATAGATCTGATATAACAGTCATATTTGGTCTTGACTTTGCAACATCGTTATAAGATAATAGGCTCACATGTCTCTCTCCTTTCCGACACCCGCTCCGAATATGGGCGGGTGTTGTGTTGGTGAGGAAAGTTACAAAAGATGAAAGACCTATAGGAGACAATTCATGAACACTATATTTGTAGTCATTGGAGTGGTTGTTGCTCTACTTATATTCTATGCTCTCTCCAGAAAAATTATTTCTTCAGATGCAGGGGATTATTCCCAACCTGGTTCCTTTGAAGTATTGGAAATTAAGCTTTTAAAACAAGCCCAGGAGGAAATTGAAATTCAGACACCGTCTTTATCGGCAGAAAATCTTTTTGCATCTTTGCACGGTTTACTGCGGGAAGAAAGTCATTTACAAGAGCATTTTTCTTTTGAAATTGTTTCTAACAAGGAAGGAGGCCTGAGGTTTTATGTAGCTGTACCCACCACTATTTTGAAATATGTTGAGGGGCAGATTTACGCCCAATATCCTACCGCACAAATTAAGGTAGTGTCAGATTATGCACAAAATATTAACTTTGAAGACTCTTCTTTTCAAATTGCTACTTTAAGTTTGGAAAGAGAAAACTATTTTCCCATTAAATCATTTAGAGATTTGGAAGGGGACCCACTAACTTCCATAACCTCAGCTTTATCTCAAATTGAAAAAGATGAAACCATGATGTTGCAATATTTAGTAAGGCCGGTGGCTGATGTGTGGCAAGATGAGGGTCACATGTATGCTGATGCTCTAAGAGAAGGTAAAGACATAAGTGATAGAGGACCTTCATTGTTAGGTACAGTGGCCAGGGCAGCTGCAAAAGAGTTAACCGGTATAGCAGCGGGGATAGCAACCGGATGGATGAGTTATAGTGAAGGTAGTGAGGAAGCCGGGGGGTGGTCTAGGGAGGAGCCGGTAAGGCTGACTACAGTAGAAGAACTTCAGGTCGAATCAGTAGAGGGCAAGCTGGCAAGAATGGGTTTTGAGGTTGAGATAAGAATTGTATCGGCAGCTAGTACCATAGAAAGAGCAGAAAGTAGGTTAAGGTTAGTGCTAGCTTCACTTCAACAACTTTCCAACGTTAATCTAAATGCATTCAAATCAGAAATTACCATAAACAAGAATGCCTATTTAAACAAGTATAAACAAAGACTGTTCGAACCTGATAATGCCTTTATCCTAAATGTGGAGGAGCTGGCTACTGTTTTTCATCTACCATCAGGAGGCACACCTACGCCCAACATATCATGGGTATATTCCAGAAAAACTGAGCCTCCGGCAAATCTGCCTACTAAAGATTGTGTAAATATTGGGGAAACAGTCTTTAGAAGTAAGCGTGTAAAGTTTGGTTTGGATGAAGGGGACGATAGACTGAGGCATATGTATGTGATAGGGAAGTCGGGTACCGGTAAGTCAACCTTATTTGAACACATGATAGCTCAGGATATTATGAATGGTCATGGTGTGGGCATGTTAGATCCTCATGGAGAAACTATAGAAAAAGTGCTAGAGAGAATTCCCGATCACCGCTTGGACGATGTTATATATTTTGATCCCTCAGACACTGAGAGACCTGTTGGTTTGAACTTACTCCAAATTGATGACCCCTCACAGAAAAACTTACTAGCCTCAGGATTGGTATCGGCCATTAAGCAGCATTTTGATTTTTCCTGGGGACCCAGACTTGAGTACCTTTTAAATTACTCAGTTTTAACTTTGCTTGAGGTCCCGGGCACTACTATGTTAGGAATAACAAGGTTGTTGGAGGACAAGAATTATCAAAACTTCATATTACATTTTGTAAAAGACCCGGTGGTAAAAAGATTTTGGGAGTCAGAGTTTAAGGAGATGAAAGGTAATCAGAGATTGGTGACTGAAGCAATAGCTCCCATACAAAACAAAGTTAACAGGTTTTTGGCTTCCAGCACCATCAGAAATGTCTTAGGTCAGAAAAAATCTACCATTGATTTGTGGGACGCTATGAACAACGGCAAAATTCTTTTGATCAATTTATCTAAAGGTAAGATAGGGGCTGATAATGCTAACTTATTGGGCGCTCTCTTAATAAGCAGGATACAGTTTTACGCCTTACAAAGGGCCAATATACCTTATGAAGATAGAAGGCCGTTTTACCTGTACGTAGACGAATTCCAAAATTTTGCTACCGGTAGTTTTGAGGAAATATTGTCAGAATCAAGAAAATACAAATTAGGACTGTACCTTACTCACCAATTTACAGCCCAATTACCGGAAGAAATGTTGAAAGGTGTATATGGGAATGTGGGTACCATAGCAGCCTTTTCCCTTGGTGCGCCCGATGCTGTAGCTCTATCTACAGAATTTGCTCCTTACTATACCGCCGAAGACATAATTTCACTGGAACGATTTGAAATTTATATCAAACTTATGATAAAAGGAATGACATCGGTTCCTTTTTCAGGCAGAATCTTTTTACCCTGGTTGGAGGAAGAGTCTATCGTTCCTAAAACAGGTAATAAAGAAAAAGCCATTGCTTTGAGCAGAGAAAAGTACGGTACAGACAGAGAGTATGTGGAGGAAAAGACCAAGAAGTGGGTAGAAACACAGTTTGACAAAGGCATGGCAATTGCTTTAGAAAATAAAAGGAAAATGGAGAAAGATCAAAATTTATAAAAGGATAATCTAATGGATGAAAATGCAAAAAATCAAATTCAGGAGTTAACCGGTAGACTTGAGCAGATCGAGTCAACTCTAAATTCAGCAAGAAAAATATTAAAAAGGTTAGAAACTGAGTATTTGAAGATAGATTATACTCAGATTGAAGGTATTGTCGGTAAGTACGATGGAAAACAATTGATCACAGAAGCAGGGGAGACTTACGAAGTGCCCTCAAACTATGCTGCCAAATCAAAATTAGTATATGGAGATATACTAAAGTTGATAGAGGAAGACGGAAAGAAACTTTTTAAACAAATTGAAAGAGTGAGAAAAGAAAGAGTTGAGGGTATTTTGACCAAAAAGGATGGTGAGTGGTTTTTACTAACAGATAGGGGATCATACAAGGTTTCTGAAGCGGCTGCTAAATTTCAAAACGCTCAGCTTAACAGTCAAGCAACAGCCTATTTGCCGGCGGATAACATGGATGCTCCCTTTGCGGCCCTAGATGTGGTAGAGGGCGCAAGCGTTATTGGAACAAAACCTACGGTTGAGTCCGCACCGGAAAAAAGGGAGAAAAGAGTTGAAGAAAAGATTGAGAGAAAGGTAGAGAGACAGGCCAAACCTACAAAGGCTCCTGTTAAAAAGAAGGAAGAGGATCTAAAAGGTTTTGAGAGCAAAGAAATAAACCTAAAAAAAGAACCCAAAAAGAAGATCGTTACAGAAAGGAAGCCTGCTTCGGAAAGATCAGCCTCGGAAAGATCAGCCTCGGAAAGACCGGCTAGAACTTCAAAACCAAGACCGGTTAGAACCTCAAAACCGGCAGCCAGGTCTAGACCAAGAGCCCCTGCAAAAAAACCGGATGAGAGTAGGGAAGAGGCGCCTAAAAGTAGGGCAGCGATAGAAGATGATGATTTAGTATAGTGGTATTATTGATTGTCTTGGTCCTCAAGTTTAGTGATTTCTAGTTCAGGTACGTTAATTAGCGCAGTTTTCATATAAGGTTTTTCCAGCTGTTTTTCGGATTTGAAAATTGGCTGTTTGCACTTAAGTAATATTGTAAAATGCTCTTTGTTAGGTTTAATGACACTAGCTGATACCTTCAGGCCTTCCTTTTTAGCACCGTACACGGTGTGGGCCACGTCATCCTTAACACAGCCCAACTCATTGTTCTTATTTAAAAAGAAACTAAGTTTTGTTTTGAAAGATTTTATACAGATTTCCTGTCCCGGTTCTAATTTAGATAACACTTTTTCATCAGCCGGCAATGTAACCTGGATGGTTGTTCCCGGCTCTTTGATTAGCACGTTTGTAGCATGGTTAGTCCTGCCCTCGTTTTTTTTGTCAGGATTGTTTTCAGAAGCAAGTTTGAGGTTTTTTAAAGCTATGTTATTTATGGGGTCCTTTTCCAGTATCTCTTTGAAGATCTTTTTGGCTTCGTTAAACTTTTCTTGTTTTATGTAGGCTCTGCCCAATCTTACTTTTGCGTTTTTATCCTGAGGGTCTCTTTCCAGTATTTGTGTGTTTAGCTCAATAGCCCTACCCCAGTCCTTGTTTAGAGCAGAATCGATTGCCTGTCTACTGAGCAATTGTAGATTGACTTGCATAGGTACGAAAATACCAAAAAATTGTAATTTGTCAATGTGTTAATATATCAATTATGAGCGGACACTCGAAATGGCACAATATTAAAAGGAAAAAGGGCATTGAGGACCAAAAAAGAAGCAAGCTTTTTTCTAAGGTAAGTAGATTAGTTACAGTAGCTGCTAAGCAAGGCGGGGGAGATCCGGACGCGAATCCTGCCCTGAGGCTAGCAATTCAAAAAGCTAAAGAAGCACGCATGCCAAAGGAAAACATTGACCGCGCAATTAAAAAGGGGACCGGTGAGCTGGGCGGAGAAAGTTTTCAGGAGGTTATTTACGAAGGATTCGGTCCGTACGGCGGAGCATTTTTGCTTCACTGCCTAACTGATAATGGAAACAGAACCGTGTCAGAAGTGAGAAATACTTTTGGAAAATATGGCGGAAGTTTAGGAGCTAAGGGTAGTACATCATACATATTCATTGGTCAGGAAAAAGAGCCCTCCTTTACCACCGATATTACCTCAGAAGAACAAGCTAAAAAAATTGATGAGATGATTGATGTTTTAGAAGATCATGATGATGTACAAGACATCTTTCATAATTATAAATTTTCTTAAAGGTTACATTATGGTTATTTTAGGTATAGATCCCGGAACAGCTAGCATGGGTTACGGTGTGGTTAAGGTGGGTGGAAAAAAACTTTTATTAAAAGGTCAGGGAGTAATTAAAACTTTTCCTGATTCCCAAATGCCTAAAAGATTAGGTGTATTGTATTCGAACCTGGATGACGTAGCAAAGCAATTTCAACCCAAACTTATGGTAATTGAAAGTTTGTTTTTTAACACTAATGCAAAAACAGCCATAAGTGTAGGACAAGCCCGTGGTGTGTCCATGTTGGTAGCAGCTCACAACAATATAGACGTGCTAGAGTACACTGCCTTACAGGCCAAAAAAGTCTTAACCGGCTATGGTAGGGCTGACAAGAAAGATATGCAGGAGGCGGTAAAAAGGATCATGGAGCTGCCTGAGATCGTCAAACCTGATGATGCAAATGATGGGATAGCCATGGCCCTGTGTTATTATATGCTCGATTATAAGAAAAAATGAAAATAACACTGGAAAAACGTTACAGGTATATGGTTCATTCATTGATACTATTAGGACTTTTGTATTACTTTTCAGGACCAACGGACAGAGCCGGGATATTTTATGGAGCTGCTGTTTTACTGGTTACTTTACTTGGATCATTTTTTACGCAAAGACCAAATTCAACTCCTATTAACACACTTATCACTAGTATTCTTCCTTTGTCTTTGACCTTAGGATTTGTACTGTCCCTGATCTACTTTCCTAATCTAAGTAGAATTTTCAAAATACTTTCCTTGCTTGGCTTTGCTTTCATATTTTATTTAATATCTTTGGTTAATAATGTATTTTTGGTGGTGGAAACAAGAAAGGAAACCATACCTTTATATAGAGTGGCTTCCACTTGGAGCAAGATATTGATTGTGGTAGTGGCTATTCCTATGCTGGCAGGTATCTTTAAAATCAATCTGAACTCTCTATCTGAAACTGTGTTAGCAGGACTTACCGCTTTGTTGTTTTATATTTATTTGATCTGGTCTCTAAAGTACAACCACGAGGTAAAAAAATACAGGGGAGGGGAGATGGTTGGAATTATGGCGTTGGGTGTGTTCATTGTCATGGCGTCTAACCTGGCTGTTTCATTTTTCCCCACCGAAACTTTTTTACGAGCACTGTATGTGTCATCGATCATGATTTTTGGTGTGAGCTACATTGAGGGCCACCTGAAAAATACCATAAATAAAAGATTAATTAGTGAGCACCTGATCATATCTATTATATTTCTAATTTTATTATTTGCGTTCCATCCCTAACCGATTGCCCTTTAATGAAGGCGTCTGCAAGGGGAGAGGGTAGTGTAGAAAACCCGAAACCTGGCAACCTATAGTATAGAGTGACAAGACCTGTAGTATGTGGATAACCTATAGGTACGTTTGTCATATATCAGTTTGCGCATGATGGATATCCTAAGTACGATTGT
This sequence comes from uncultured candidate division WWE3 bacterium, assembly GCA_965603395.1. Classification (GTDB taxonomy): domain Bacteria; phylum Patescibacteriota; class WWE3; order UBA101185; family UBA10185; genus CAYSWS01. The sequence goes on along the minus strand of CBFDCV010000010.1, from coordinate 700 downwards.
CATATTGATCCGCATATTTATACAATGCTCATTTGTGTATTTATATGTAAGCGTGGTATACAAGCTGTCACAAAAGCATAAAGTACGTATGTCATATATGTGGTGGAGTAGACGAGGGGCTGTCTAAGATCAGCCGGGAAAAAATACATAAAAAAATAGAAGTGCAAGAGACAAACTAGTAGGAAATAGAATTAAATAGTAATTTAAATAGAGAATAAATGCACCATAAATAGACATGTGCCACAGACCCTCTAAACCCACCCCCTTTTCCCAGGTAATAGATAGGGTAAGTGGATGACAAAAGTAAACAACCCTCAACACGTCGTTAAATATACATTATACGACGTTGCACATCTTGCGCGAAAACCACTCTCCTCTCAAGAATGTATGAGAAATAATTGTTATCAAATTCCCCCACTATATTTAACTTTATTTCACATTTATTTGTATTTAAGTTTCAATGTAAAAATTCATACCCCTTTTATGGTCGCATTTTAGTTTTTTAATCTATGACATTTCCCTCATATTTTTCGAAGTCGTACCTTGATATGTACTTTGAAGAAACTACACTACTCCCCAACTTTCTTTATGCATGTACTAATAAATCTTTCCCACGTCGTATTTTTATGTATAATTAATACACTTAGGGGTTATAAATTGGTTTTAAGCTGATTTAAGAGTAAATAATGCCTGTAAGCCC
>CBFDCV010000009.1:0-25453 GCA_965603395.1 uncultured candidate division WWE3 bacterium | reverse complement strand
ATCTTCCTTAGCAATGCTGCTCCATGTGTATTTTTTGGCAGTCGCGATTAGTTTGGCTTCTTTTTGTTTTATAGTTTCAGGATTCTCAAGATATTTGATGATTTTGTCGGCCAAGGATTTATAATCACCAACCTCATATTTATCCAATACGTTCCCAAAAGTTTTAAAGGCGGGGAGTTTGTAGCAGATTATAGGAAGACCGCAGTACATAGCTTCGCAAAGAGCAATGCCCCAACCCTCTTCGTGGCTGGGAAAGAAGAATAGTTTGCTTTGCTTCACGCCGGAAAATAATTCATGGCCTGACAGAGGACCTGTTAAGATGATGTTTTCTTTTAAACCCGCGTCTTCAATTTCTTTTGTGAGTGTGTTTATAATCTCATCGCTTCCTCCCCCAATGACCAAAAACCTAGCCTTTGGGAATTTATCGACAACTATCTTCCAAGCCGGTACAAATTCTTTAATGCCTTTGCTATATCTTATGCCGCCTAAAAAACAGGCCTCATACTTTTTAGGCTGAGGTTCTATCTGATCAATTTGGGTATCGTTTATACCGTTTTTCACATAATAGATAGGTACTTTTTTCTTCTTACTTTTAAATAGCATTTTAACTATCTTCCTGCCTTCCTCCGTGTCGTAAAAGAAAATGGCGTCAGCCATGCTTAATATTAAACGGAAGCTGATCTGCTGAGAAAGGTACATCATGATATTGATAAAAACTGAACCTCCTCGGGATAATGGATCAGCAATGTGGTGGTGGATCATGCATATTAGTTTTTTCTTGTTCCGCTTCTTATAGAAGTAACCGGGAATGACATCAAAAAAGAAGTCAGAAGTAGCAAAGTATAAATCGTACGATTTAAATTTGTTGACCCAAAGCATAGAAACGGTAAATGCATAAATATATGAGAGAACCCTGCCTACCAAGATACTTTTAAGCTTGTTAGGCCACCACGACGGTTGCTTGATGGTGTAGTATTTTGTGCTAATCTTCTCAGTGTTTAAAAAAATATCTTTTCCGGATCCGGTAGTTAATATGTCATAGTCGTTTTTAGGATGATCCTTTTTAATATTTCGAATAATTTCTACCGCTCTTTTATCTGAACCTCCAATGCCGGTATTGTTGGAAAACCCCAAACCGTTGATTATATAAAGCATTTTCATAATGAAAATATAACACATGGAACACTATTAGCAGTTATTAGTTATTTAAATATGATAATATTTGGTATATTTTAAACATATCTTTTATTAAATAATTTTAGGGATTTATTATGTCAACAAAAAAACAAAAGAAAGCTTTAATTACAGGAATTTCCGGTCAGGACGGATCTTATCTAGCAGAAATACTACTGAAGAAAGATTACAAAGTATATGGATTGATAAGAAGAACCAGTGATACAAAAGCAGAAAACATCGTACACATCCAAGACAGCCTTAACTTAATATACGGAGACTTGATGGATCCAACATCTTTGGTCGAGCTTTTTAGAAAAACCGGAAAGGTTGATGAGGTATATAATTTAGCCTCCCAATCACTGCCCGGTTTATCTTTTAAACTACCTATTTATACTGCTGAGGTAACCGGACTAGGTGCTCACAGGGTGTTCGAGGCAGTAAGACGCTACTCCCCTGAGGCTAAAGTCTATCAAGCTTCAAGTAGCGAGCTATACGGGTGGGTAAAGGAACAACCTCAAAATGAAGACACCCCCTTTAATCCGGCAAATCCTTATGCGGCCAGTAAACAATACGCTCACAGCATTGCTCAGATTTATAAGAAGGCATATGGGATGTTTATAACATGCGGAATCTTGTTCAATCATGAATCTCCCAGAAGAGGCCTTGGTTTTGTCACACAAAAGGTAGCCTACGCTGCAGCCTGTGCCAAGCTTGGTATTGAGACATCTCAGCACCTAAACGAAGAAGGCGAGCCCATTGTACAAGATGGAAAAGTAGCATTGGGGAATATGGACGCCAGTAGAGACTGGGGTTTTTCCAAGGATTATGTATGGGCCATGTGGAAAATGCTTCAGCTAAGCAAGCCGGAGGATTTTGTGGTGGCTACAGGCAAGCTTCATACTATAAAAGATTTGTGTAAGGCCGCCTTTGGGCACGTTGATCTTAACTATAAAGACTTTGTGTATGTAGACCAAAGATTCGTACGCCCAACAGAGACAGGACCTCTTGTAGGCGACGCTTCAAAGGCTAAGAAAGAGCTTGGATTTAATCCTACCGTTACATTTGAAGAGCTTATTGGTTTAATGGTAGATATGCACATTGCTAAGCTTACCTAAGCTTTTTTAGCAGCGTTAAGATATTTTTTCTCATATTCGGGGATTAGTTTTTCCCAAGTAAAAAGTTTAGCTCTTTCCAAACCTTTTTGAGCTAAATCGGTCCATAAGTTCTCATCATCAACAAGCTTTATGATTGTTTTTGCAAAACCCTTATAATCCAGCGCGTCATCAATTAACAAGCCAGCCTCTCCTACTATCTCAGGCGTAGCCGTTTTATTAGTTGAAACAATAACCGCTCCTGACTTCATTGCCTCTGTATATACTATGCCAAAGCCCTCTTCAAAAGTCGGCAGAAAGTAAATGTGCGAACTCTGATAAAGCTTTACTACTGCACTATCCGGTACAAAACCTAAAAACTTGATGTGCTTATCTACCTTATGTTTTCTTGCTTCTTGTCGGATTTGCTCCTCTAAAATCCCGGTTCCTCCAAATACAAACTCTATGTCTTTCCTTTTTAATTTATTAACAATGTAGCTGACAGTTTTAACAGCTGTAGAAAGATTTTTTCTTGGTTCGAATCTGCAAAGAGTTAGCACTCTTTTTGGTTTGTTATCTCTCTTTTTATAAATATTTTCTTCCAATATGAAGGGAAAGTTACTCTCTCCTATGTAAATAACATCAGGGTAGTGCTCAAAGTTTTTTTGGCATTTTTTAGAGATATAATGAGAAATACTGATAGCCTCGTTAGCTTCCTTAGAGACTTTGGCTTCCCAGTCCGTGTATCCCTCTAGAATGAAAACATAGGGGATGTTAAATAATTTCCGAATAATATTTGCCACTATCGCTTCGGTAGCAAAATGCACTGACATGACGTCAAATTTTATTTTTTTAATTTGTGTTAGGTAAACTAGCTTAAAAAAAGCCTTGATCATATATGTTAGGGTGTGAGCATAAAGCAGGAGAGGGTTTTCATAAGAATTGTCGCTTTCGAACAGGTTTTTTGAAACTGTAAATATTTCTACGTGCGGATACTCCTTTTTTAAAAAGGAAATATTCGGACCATTTCTGGTAAGCAAATGCAATCCGTGTTCGGAGGGAAGATTTCTCAGTAAAGCTTTAAGATGAGTTTCTGTACCCCCGCCCCGTACACCTGTCCATCTGTGAAAAAATAAAATATTCATAAATTGTTCGTTAACAAATTTTTGATAAAGAGTAACCAAATCATTATAAATAGGCTACGCAACCTTATCAATCTTTTAGTGTCTAATTTCTTGCCAAAAACCAATATGCTTTCTATAGTTAGTAAGTAATGTATTTAGAACTGCTCATCCACGAAATTATACATATCTCAGCCTACTTAATTTTAGTATACGGGTTGATCCAGTTGTTAAAGCTTAAAGATGTTACCTATAAAGACATCCTGGTGGGGCTGGCGGTGACGGTAGGTATGGACGTTGATCACTTTTTCGACTTCTTTCTATATAAGGGAAGGATAGCTCTTAATATAAAGGAGTTTATTGATCTTAACTACTTTGTATTGCTAGGCAAAACTTATCTGCCGCTTCATGCCTGGGAGTGGGTAGTCCTCGTTCTGACTGTTTATATATTGTTAAAAAGGAAGCATAAAGCCCTCTTGTTTATAGCCCTAGGCTTGATCGTGCATTTGCTTGTAGACACCTTATCGTACGGTTTTGACTGGCAGGTTTATTTTATTACTTTTCGATTTTTAAACAATTTTGATCAAGCTATTTTTCTCATCACCCCCGGCTGATATTATTAGTGTAGCGGGAAATTTGGTAAAATTGGGGCATCTTCAGAAAGCTTGCCCGGACTGATGAACAGATTAATACATGGGTAATAAGAAGAATCGTAGACACATAAAATACAACATAATCTGCCTTTCAAATCAGTTGTGGGACTTCCCGAACTGGACAAATAAAAGACACGTCATGCATCGTCTGGCAAAAATGGATCATAAAGTAGTTTTTGTGGACCCGCCTATTAATTTTGGTAGATTATTCATCAGGCAGCTCCAAAGGGGCGAGTGGACACTAAAGAGGTTGTTGCAGCAGCAAAAGGTGGACAAGAGCGGAGCTATGGTTTATACGCCTATTAACAGGTTGCCTTTTTCAGGTATTACAGCCTGTATGCACATCAAGAAAATCAATAAACTGATTAAGAAACACTCGGTGGAGAAAAGAAAAACAGTTTTGTGGGTGTATCACGTACAGATCATGCAGATGGAAAAATACCTTAGAGATATCGATTACGATATATTGGTTTACGACTGTGTGGACAACTATGCCGCCTTCCCGGAACAAAAAAGTTTATTTCCAACTAGTGTGGCGGGAGAAAAATTGATCGAACAAGAAAAAAAACTGGCTGAAAGCGCCAATTTAGTATTTGCTTCTGCACCCGGATTAGTAGAAAAATTGAAAAAATATAATACTAATGTTTATTACACCCCAAATGTGGGAGACTTCAAAAGATTTAAAAACACAAAAAGTTACAAATACAAGATCCCTGAGGAACTTTCTAAAATACCAAGACCTAGGATTGGCATGATAGGAGCCTTGGACGAGTATAAGTTTGATGCAGAGCTGGTAAGAAAGTGCGCACAGGAAAATCCGAAATACTCGTTTGTACTGATCGGCCCCCTGGCTCTGAAGGACAAAAACGCAACTTTGGAAGATATAAATTTATCAGGAATAGACAACGTTTATTGTCTTGGAGCACGTCCCTATGAAGAAAAAAAGTTTTATATGGCAGGTTTTGATGTGGAGATAATTCCTTACCAACTTAATGACTATACAGTAGGTGGCTGTTTTCCGGTGAAGTTCCACGATTCGTTGGCTGCCGGACTGCCTGTAGTTGTGACTGATCTGCCAGCCTATACGCCTTTTGAAAGTGTGTGCTACATTTCAAGAAATTATAATGAGTTTTGCCAAAATATAAGAAGGGCATTGGAGGAGGATAATGATAAGCGAGCTAAGGAAAGGCAAGATGTGGCCAGGATTAACGATTGGGACAATAAAGTTAGCGCCATGTTGGAGCACATAGATACGCGCTAGGTATAATTAATCTATGAAAATAGCCTACATTCTTAACTCAGGTAACTTTGGAGGTATGGAGAAGCACGTTCTTGATCTGTGTCAGGGCATGGTTCAGCAAAGTCACCAAGTTTTTGTATGGTGTCCGCCCGGGGATATGGTGGAGGCATTCGAAAAATCAGGTGCTAAGGTTACTCAGGCAGAAATAGGTTTGGATATTGACCCCGGGTATATTAAGAGATTAGCCAAGTTTTTAAAAGAAAATGAAATTGAGATAGTTCATGCCCATGAATTAAAGGCAGCCGTGAACTCTCTGATCGCGGGAAAGAAGGCGGGGGTTAAGGTTAGGATCTCACATACCCACACACCAATATCGGAATGGCAAATAAGCGGTTTAAAAAAGCGTCTTAATCTATTTGTTTATCCTAGAGTAGTAAATAAGCTGGCTACTTACGAGATTGCGCTTACCTTATCCAGGAAGAATATAAAAATCGAAGAAGGAATAAAAGAAGAGAAGTTACGAGTGCTGGAAAACCCCAACGCCGTAAACGTAAGCAGGCTGTCCCTTGGCAGCAACATAAAAGAGCAGTATAGAAAAGATATAATGTCAAAGCTGGAAATTGCAGGAGAATGCGTAATTTGGGGTTGTCTAGGCAGGCTTACCGAAGAAAAAGGGCACAAAATACTAATAGAGGCCTTCAAAACGTTTATTCAAGGCATGTCTTCGGAAGAAAGCAACAAGCACCATCTAGTTTTAGCAGGTGGCGGACCTTTGGAAGAGGGACTTAAAAAGCAGATTGAAAAGAACAAGTTAGAGAGCAAAGTTACCATAACGGGAAAGCTGTCTCCACAAGAGGTCATAAGATATTACAGTGCGTTTGATTTTTTTGTACACCCCAGCTTAGCAGAAGGATTTGGTTTGGTTCTTATAGAAGCCATGGCCACAAATACTCCTGTCCTTGCGTCTGATTTGGAAGTATTTAAAGAGGTGGGAGACGATACAATTTTGTATTTTAAAAAAGGAGAGCCACAAGATCTAGCCAGAGTAATGCAAGAGGTTATTTCCAATAAACATGATTTGAACCTTTTAACTAGACGGGCTCACAAGAGGGTAGTCGACAACTACTCCTTTGATAAATTTATTGACTGCTATCACAAGTTTTACTTAGAACTACTGCAAGAATAATTGTATAATTCAAGTTATGAAAGTCTTGATGCAAGGCAGATTCGGCCTTTTAGAAGCTGCGGGCGGGGATAGGATACAGGTGGAGAATACGGCCGAACAACTAAAGAGATTAGGTGTAAAGGTTGATATAACAACTTCCCTGAATGTAGACGCTAGTGATTTTGATTTGGTCCACATATTTCAACTTGATTGGACCACAGAAACACACTTCATGGTCAATAACGCTAAAAAACACCACAAACCTGTTGTGTTTTCTCCAATTCACCATAAAGTTGAAGAAGTAAAAAAGTTTGATGATGAGCATGTTTTTGGCCTGAGAAGACTCTCTAAAATACTGTTTGAAGAACAACATACAAGAGACACTTTTAAAAATATTTATCGAAGCGTAACCAACCCGTCAAAGTTCATGCCTACTCTCTACAGCATAATCCACGGTCTTAAGAATATGCACATTGAAACCCTTTCATTATCAGATGTCATTTTGGTACAGACAAAGCTTGAGGCTACGGACCTGAAGAAAACTTATGGTGTGGATATCAAGTGGGTAAAGGTGCCCAGCGGTGTGAGTGAGAAATTTCTATATGCCAAAGACTATAAAAACCCACTTCCTTTGAAAGACTATGTTTTTTGTGTGGGAAGGATCGAGCCCAGGAAAAATCAGCTAAATGTTATAGAAGCCGTAGAAAAGCTAAGAGAAGACTCCAATCAGGATTTGAAACTCGTATTTGTCGGGAAGAAAAATATCTTGAACCACCCGGAATATACCCTAAGGTTTAATAATTTTATAAAAAAGCATACCTGGATAACTTATATAGAAAGCGTGCCTTATAAGAAAATACCCGCTTATTTTACTCATGCCAAAGTGTGTGTAAGTGCCAGTTGGTTTGAAACAACAGGTCTTACTTTGCTTGAGGCGCTGTTTTGTGGTACAAATGCCGTGGCCAGCAGCCCAAGAGCAGAAGAAATTCTAGGCGATTACGCCTCCTATTGTAGACCGTGGGATGTGGGCAGTATAAAGAAAGCTATTGGGGAGCAGTTTTTTGCCAACCGTCCTAAGCTTGATGTAAAGATGCGTCAGGAATACACGTGGGAAAATGCCGCTAAAAAAACATACAAAGTATACAGTGACTTGCTGGGTAAGTAGTTTATGGAAATATTTATTATCATCTCGATCATTTTAATATCAACGCTGCTTTTGAAGAAAAACTTTGATTTGGGAGTAAAAGTTTTATTAGTCCTATCAACATTACTACACAAGGAAGTATTCAGTATCTTAAAATGGGACTTTTTACCGGTACGGTTTTATATGTTAGGTGTAGGTTTATATGTTCTACTAGACGCGGCCCACACTTTTTACAAAGAAAAAAACCTGCAAAAGTACAAGAAAGTTTTAAAAGATCCGGTAATTGTTTTTCTCATCTTACTATGGGCGGTGAGAGCCGTTTCGATCATTTTTTCAAGAAACCTTACCGCTAGCTTGCAACTGCTGGCTTTTTTCACTTCCATAGTTGGTTTGGGAATTATATTATTTGTAAAGTACGCAGGGGAGACTCAAAAACTTATTAACTTTATTAAATTTTATATTTACTTGGCTTTGGGTCTTACCGGCTTCGGTTTTGTCCAACTCTTTCTTTATACAAAATATGAATTCATTGTAGGTGCTTTGTGGAATGTGCCGGGACACGTACCAAGAATTGGCTCCACTTTTTGGGACGTAAATCATTTTGCTGCTCTGTTGGCATGCTTGTTGCCGGTGTTAGGTGTGTTTATATTGACCGAAAAGCTTTGGAAGAAGAAAATATTTTACTCTGGTATGTTTTTGGCCATGACCGGCCTGCTACTTTTGACTAGTTCCAGGACAGCTTGGATCATTGCCTTAGTTTCATTTCTTTCCTTTGTCACGGTTTTACTGGTACGAAAGTTTGGTATGCGGGGTATCCAATATATTGTGCTTACCATTGTTTTACTTCTCATCCCTGCTTTGAGAGAGTACAGCATTAAGTCCAGCCCTTTTAGAGCTTACGTTAAAGATAATTTTCATTACAGACTGGACTCGTTTGCCGGTCATATTATGTTACTGGAGGGCTCCTACCAGATCTTTGAGGAATACCCAATTTTAGGTGGAGGGTATGGTGGTTTCTTTGAGCATTTTAGTAAGACTGATATTGCCGCAGAGTTTTTTGGTCGAGATCCGGCAGCTTTGAATACAAGAGTGCCTGCCCATACTATTTGGGGAGAGGCTATGTCGGAAACGGGCATAATCGGACTTTCCACCCTAACGTTATTTGTACTATCTTTGCTAGGAGTAATGTTGTTTGGTGCCTTAAAGATAAAAAGCAAACAGGAGGCTCTACTACTTACGGCAATTTTCTCAACTACGTTAGGAGTTTATATAGCCGGCATATTTTATTCCTACAATGCGGAGTTTTTTTGGTTAGTTCTTTTTATTTACTACCTGCTAAGCCTGTCAATTGTTAAAAAAGACTATTCATACAAGCAGGTTTATGAATATTTTGTGAAATCTCACCGTTTGTACTTTGTTATGATCGCCTTTATCAGCTTTGTACTGATTTTTGCCGGTTTAGGTGTTAACCACTTTGTTCCTTGGGACGAAGCCATTTACGCTAAAATTGCCAAAAACATGGTAAGGATGGGAGAATACATTAATTTATACTGGAAACCAAATGTAATTTGGTACGAAAAACCTCCGTTAGTGCTGTGGTGCATGTCATTTTTTATGAAGATGCTGGGTTTTACCAGTTTGGCCGCCCGCCTGCACTCAGCTATTTTTGGTTTTGGTACGGTAATAATTACCTACATGTTATCAAAGAAGCTATTCGGTAAGCTAGCCGCCTATTTTTCAGCTTTTTCTTTGGTAACAGGCATACACTTTCTCTACTATGCCCGAGCAGCTATGATAGACGTAGCTACAACTTTTTTTATTACTTTAAGTATTTACCTATTTATTCTTGCTAAAGAAAAACAAAAGCTTCTTTTTTACGCATTTACAGGATTAGCAGCTGGTTTTGCTGTTATGGCCAAGGGAGTGGTGGGATTTCTGCCTGTTGTAACCATGCTAGTCTACGAAGGTTATTTATTAATATTCAAACATCAAAAAGGTCTTAAGAATTTAATAAAACCCTATTTAGTTATGGCCATGGGCCTATTAGCGATTACTTTACCGTGGCACTTAGTAATGTATTTGAGGTACGGCAGATCTTTTATTGATACTTATCTTTTGTATCATGTTGTTGATAGAGCTACTCAAGCCATTGAAGAAAAGGGACAGCCTTTATTTTGGTACGTTACAGTTATGAAGGTAAGCATGCGGGTGTGGTTTATTGCTTTTATTGCCGCGCTACCCATGTTTTTATATAAAATGTTCAAGAGAGAGAAGTTTTATGCCCTGTTTAGCATTTGGTTTTCAATTGTATTTATCATATTTTCATTAGCTACGTCTAAAATTGTATGGTATATAATTCCTCTTTATCCTGCAGCTGCTATTATGGTGGGGGTTTTCATTGACAATTTTTACCAAAAAGTTAGTGGCTACTTCACCGTTTTAAAAACCCCCCTAGTATTATTTTTAGGTGTTTTCATATTTACCGCGTGTTATTTAATGTACCTTTTTTATCACAAAGAGATGGTTTACACTGCTGACCTAACAGGAGCTGAAGCAGAGTTAATGCAGCTTAAGGATGAAAAACTGGGTACTGAAGAAATGTTTTATATTGATCGAATACTGCCTCCACTAGTTATGTATTATACGGACAGCCCTTTTACTATTATTGATTTTTATGCGGAAAAAGGAAGAGTACCTGTAAAAGGTTATGACAACCGTATTATTATCTTGGGAAAAAGTGGTCGGTTTGTGGAAAATGTGGATGGTTATAACCAAACAGCTTATATAATACGTGAGAAAGGAGATTATATATTGTGGTATTACGAATCTGACCTTAACGCTGATTTAAAAGAATTAAAAAAGGTAAGAGGAGAACTTGCCGAATTAAGAAAACAACCCAGCGTTACTAGCTTTAAAGTTGATCAGCTGCAGTCTCTAGAAAAAGAGTTGATAGCTAGAATCTCCGTATTTAAAGACATCAAGTAGTATTTTCCTCTGTTCTTGTCTTCATCAGGTAAACAACTGTCCCTAAAGCAATGACCGAAGCCAGTAAATGAGCATATGCCAGCCCTGTTAGTGAAAACACAGGCATGAGGATAAATGAGAGTACCAGTAACGAAATCAATTTTCCGCCTGAGATATAGGCCAAGTACTTTGTTTTTCCCTCCACGAAGAAATAGTTTTCCATGAAAGTGTGTATGGCTCCTAAAGCTCCGGCAAACACCAGGATGTTTAACAGGCTCAAAGATGCATCATACTTATTTTGGAAGAACCAGGGTACAAAGTATTTAGCAAAAATGATAGTGACAATAGATAGCAGAAGTACGCCCGCAGACAATACGGCAGTCTCTGTAAAGTCGTAGCCCTGTTCTTCTTTTTTTCTCAGGGCATTTTTTGGTAATAACACTGTAAATATAGTGAACGAAACCAAAACGAAGGAGCTTGATATTTTATCAGCTAGTGAAAAAAGGCCCACACTCGTGAAGTTAGAGTAAATTTTTGCCAAGGAGTTACTCACAGCAGGTAAGCCTTCGTTTATAAGCTGCGACACTCCGGGAGACAATGCTTCTTTGAGGGTGCCGGTAACTTTGGAAAAGTCAAAACTAAACTTTTTAAGTTCTTGAGGTAGCATGAAGTACAAAATAGCACTGGGGGCGATAGAGAAAGAGAAGACCATGAAGAAGTTTTCAAAAGATAAGTTTGCATATTGGAAAAAGACCATTACGGCAAAAAACCCCTTTATAAGGGCCGGCACTGTATTTAATAGTATGAGTGCCGTGTAATGCTCGATCTTTTGAAACAAGCCAAATAACGTATAGTTCACACCGTAGAAAACCAATCCTAGGAGAAAGGTAATAATGATGGTAGATGAGTCCAATTTGAAAAGAACCAACACCAGCAAGGAGGTAACTAGGGACACTAGAAATAAAATAATTTTAACGGAAATAAAATGATCAGTGAGTTTTTTATCCCGGGTTGTGATCGATCCTGCTACGTAGTTAGAGTTTGTACCAAAATCCAGAATTTTCGATAAAGAAACCAGTAAACTGGCAAGGAGTGCGTATCTACCAAACTGGTCCACGGCTAAGGAGCGAGCCACTACAGATAAAAATATGAATCCCAGCGCGGCGTTAAACATATTACCAACACCTACATAGGATATTTTCACGAAGGATTTTCTCATAAGCCTTTTTATCACTTTTGTATTTTAGCACTTTGAAAGGAAGGGTACAGTTAGGGGCATACTATTTTACAATAACACCAATTTACATTATAATGACGGGAAAATACGCCATATTCAAAGGAGGGCAAAGATGCCTATTATTGAACCGAATGACCCGGCTTGGAAGAAAATCGGCTACTTACCAGAAAAATGCGCGAGCAAGGGATTGAACAATTTAATCGGGAATGCTCTGGTAAACAAGACGTTTCGCGAATTGCTTCTAGATAAACCGGATAAGGCGTTAGAAGTAGTAAGTGCAAAAGAAAAGCAGACTTTTGGAGATCAGCTGACAGAGAAAGAGAAAATTCTGGTTTTAGAACACTCAGCTGGAACCTTGAGGGCGTTCGCAGAATATATATTAGATAATTTGCAAAACACCTCTTAGTTGTCTTTCTGCCGTGAGGCTCATTATAAGGTCGTTGTACTCATATAGAGTGCTTCGGCCTTTTTGTTTTTCAAATACGTTATAATCATTTTATGAAAATAGGCATCGACGCAAGATTTTACGGTAAGGCAGGGCCGGGCAGGTACACCAAAAACATTGTCCAACATTTGGAAAAGGTAGATAAAAAAAATGAATATGTAGTCTTTTTGTGTCAAGATAATATTGATTCGTATAAACCGGAAAATAAGAATTTTAAAAAAGTGTTAGCCGATTATAAATGGTACTCCATTGAAGAACAAACTAAGTACCTGTTCTCAGTAATAAGACAGCGGCTGGATTTATACTATGTACCCCATTTCAACATCCCTGTTTTGTATCCGGGCAAAATCGTAACTGCCATACCTGACATGACCATGCATACTTATAGTACTGAGAAGGGAACCACTTTACCAATTTGGTACTTCAGATTAAAAAAAGTAATATATAAAGCCGTATTTTGGTGGGCAGTGTACAGATCTTATAAGGTTATTGTGCCTTCCAAAACCGTGTTTAAAGAGTTTTTAGAGCACATTAAGGGTTTCGATAAAGATAAATACATATTAGCTTATGAGGGAGTAGATCCGGATTTTAATAAAAGAGTTTCCGCCCCTGAGAAGGTTTTAAAAAAGTATGGTATAACCAGAAACTTTATATTAAGTGTGGGCAGTATGTATGAACACAAAAATGTGGAAGGTCTCATTGGCATGCACAAAATTTTAAAAGATAAGCACGGTTATGACGGACAGTTGGTTTTGGTAAGTAAAAAAGACAAGTTTTCTGAACGCATCTATAAAAAGATTCAGGACGAAAAGTTGGACGAAGACATTCTGCTATTAGCCTTCAGAGATTCCAAAGTGAGATCGGATATTGTGGTCTCCGATGAAGAGATCATCGCCCTGCGGATGCGTGCCGATGCCTACGTGATGGCCGCCTTTAAGGAAGGTTTTAGTTTGACAGCTTTGGAGGGCATGGCTGTTGGTTTACCGGCGGTGTTATCGGACATTGATTGCCATAGGGAAGTTTATGGAGACTCAGTCATGTATTTTGATCCTCATAAGCACCAAGAAATGGCTAAAAAAGTAAGCCTACTGATAAAAAACCCGGCTCTTAAACGTGACTACATTAACAGGGGCTATAAACAGGTAAAAAAGTATGATTGGACAAAAACCGCTACTACCACTTTAGAGGTGTTTGAAGAAGCTTTCGAAAATTGAAACTAATTGAAATGCAGTGCTATCCCACGTGTACTTCTGAGAAAGTTCCCTAGCTTTTTTGATATTATCAAAATCTTTTTTTTCTGTGAGTGCCCTTGTTATTCCTTTTTTAATGCTATCTACGCTGTGCGGGTCTACGTAGATGGGGTGCACTCTTCCCAGCTCCCTAAAAGCCGGTATGTCTGAGACAACGGCAGGAGTTTCACAAGCCATAGATTCCAAAAGAGGAATACCAAATCCTTCCTCAAAAGACAGATTAATAAAGTGATGCGCTCCTGAGTAAAGTATAGGTAGTTCATCATCCGGAGTTCTTCCTAAAAAGCTAACATTTTCCTCTACACTGTATCTTTTTGGCGCATCTAATGAATCTTGGTACATCCACCCTAGTTTTCCTGAAATGAGTAGTTTGGTGTTTTTTAGCCGGGGATTTTCTTCAAGGGCCATACTAAACCCATGTACCATGTTAGGAATGTTTTTTCTGGGCTGGATGGTGGAAACAAAATACAAATAATCCATATTTCCTAACTGGTATTTTTCTCTAACCTTTTGTACCTCTTTGTCAGGTCTTTTGTAATAATCTTCACTAACCCCCTCGTGTATGATCCTTATCTTGTCAGCTTTGATAAAGGGCCATCTTAATGATAGCACGGCGTCTTTTACAGCTTTTGATGGTACTATGGTAAGCCTGGAATGCCTTATGACCCACCATAAAATTAAAGGACGAATAACAAATTTAAAGGAAAGTTTTTTTAATTGCATGTTAACTTTGTATTCCAAACCGTGGATCATGGAGATAAATATTGTGTTTACGGGACGGAAAAAAGGAATAGTATGAGTGGCGCCAAAAAACACATCCACCTTATCTTTAAAAAGTTGCCGGGCTAAACCAACATGCGTCCAAGACAATAAACTACCAACAACTTTATAAGAAAAATTATCATTGCCTTGAATCAGCTCCTGCCAAAAATCTTTAGGGGGAGTTTTACTAAAATAAACAATATAATCGTTTTTTTTGTCTACTTTAGCAAAAGACCTAAAAGTATTAAGAGTATAAATTTCCGGACCGGCTAATTTATCGATTAATAATTGCTGTCCGTTTAATCCTATTTGCACACTTTTATTTTATCAAAGGCGTTAGGTTTAGTAGAATGAAGTTATGAAGATAGCGATAGTTTGTGATGCTTTGGTTCAACACGGTGGGCATGAGCACATCATATTGGAGTTTTGTAAAATGTATCCCGGAGCCCCTTTATACACTACCGCGGCCACAAAAAAATGGAAAAAGATATGTAAAGACAATGATATAGAGCTCAGAACTTCTTTCTTACAAAAGTTCCCCTTTATAAAGAAATTAAATAGGGTATACGCTCCGTTTTTATTGTATATTCTGGCTTTGGAGAGTTTTAACTTTGATGAATTTGATGTGGTGGTGTCGTTGTCTTCCCGGTTTGCACAGGGCGTTATTACAAAACCCAAAACCCTACACATATGTTATATGAGTACGGTGGGACGAATGTTTTGGGAGCCACATGCTTACTTTAAATATGAAAGTTTTGGGTTATTTAGAAAACTAGTAAAGACATTTTTGAAATTGCCCCTTTCATATATCCGAATGTGGGATAGAACAGCGGCTCAAAGACCTGATGTATTTATCACCATTTCCAAAACTACTCAAGATCGAATCAAAAAATACTATAACAGAGAAGCCAGTATCATTTACCCGCCAATTAAATTAAACAAATTTAAAACCAGGGTTTCAAAACTACCAAACGACTTTTTTATTGTAGTAACAAGACTGGCTCCTTGGAAAAGAGTAGACATTGCCATCAAGGCTTGCATAGCCGCCAACGTAAAGCTAAAGATAATTGGAGAGGGACCTGATAGAAAAAGACTGGAAAGACTGGTCGGGGATTCTAAATTTATTGAATTTCTAGGGTACGTGTCAGAGGAAGAAAAAATAAAATATCTACAGAACTGCTTAGCTTTAATAATGACACAGTTTGAGGATTTTGGGTTAGTGCCGTTGGAAGCTATGGCTTGTGGAAAACCAACTATTGCTTACGCTAAGGGCGGTGTGTTGGAAACAGTGGTGCCGGGAGAGACGGGCGAGTTTTATTATAAGCAAAATGAACAGTCCTTAGAAAAAGTATTGTTAAAATTTGATAGTGGAAAGTATAAAAAAGAAACGTGCACTGCTCAAGCTGCCAAATTCGATCTGCCTATTTTCACAAAAAATATGAAGGGATTCATAGCCGGAAAACACCGCTCTCATCGTGCAGATTAACCTATATGTAGTGTATACTTAAGATACATTCCGCATTATGTTTTACGATGTAGGTAAAAGAATAATTGACATTATTGGTGCTGTAGTGGGCATCATTATTTTTTCTCCCATTATGTTGCTAACTGCTTTATGGATAAAGGTTGTTTCTCCTGATGGTCCCGTATTTGCGGACATTCCTAAAAGAGTAGGTAAGGGCAGTGAAGAGTTTCACATGTTCAAATTTAGATCTATGATCCCAAATGCACAGCAATGGCTCGAAGACCGTCCGGAGTGGCTTAAGAAATACCGTGAAAACGACTACAAGCTAGATCCGGACCCAAGGATGATCAAGGGAGCCAAGTTTGTTAGGAAAACAAGCATAGATGAGATGCCTCAGTTTTTTAATATCTTGTTAGGGCAGATGAGCTTAGTGGGACCGCGTGCGTATTTCCCTTTCGAACTGAGGGAGCAGGCTAAAAGATACCCCAAGACTAAAAAACATATCGAACAAGTAATGACTATAAAGCCCGGATTGACAGGACCGTGGCAGGTGGGAGGAAGATCTGAGATAGGTTTTGTGAAACGGATAAAGATGGATGCCGGCTATGCAGAGGTACGGTCTCTTCCTTATGATATTTTTGTAATTTTGAAAACACCGATAGTTGTTTTATTACAAAAGGGCGCGGTTTGACTAACATGGATAGCAGTGGTAAATTGCAAAATGTTGATCAAGAATCTACAATTAACTCCTCAAAAGTTTTATTTCCTGCCTCAAATAAAACTCAAGGCAGTGCTATGAGTAAAGATAAGTTCAATAAAATAGATACAAAAAATAATAAGAAAGGTTTGTTAAAGGGCTTTGGTATTACAGGTGTGATTTTACTAGCGGTAGGAAGCATTTTTGCCTTGGTACTATATTTACTGGTTATTAGCCCTGCCATCTCTCTCTTTTCCCATGTTAACGATTTGAAAAAAGACTTTTCTGATATTTCGACATCCCTGACTGCCAGAGATATGGTTGAACTGGAAAAGGCTACTTTCCAGACAGACATTGACCTTGATGAGCTAAAGGAAGCTAGAGAAAAAAAGTTTAGTTGGGCCAGAAACTTAAAGTTCCTCCAAATAGATGAGTTTTATAGTGATTCGGAGAGATTTATCAATGCCGGACATCTGGGCATGGATGCTATTAGGGAAACTTCCAGAATCGTCACTCCCTTTGCTGACGCGGCGGGCCTTAGAGTGTTAGAAGAGGAAGAGGTTAAAGCAGGAGACGAAGAAGGTTTAATGGAAGCCTTTCAAACTTGGGTTTCGCTCATGCCCCAAGTGGCCGATGAAATGGATGGTGTATTGGAAATACTAGCCCGGATTGGAGAAGAATTAGCACCGGTGGACGCATCAAAGTATCCGGATAAAATAGGAGGCTTTCAATTGCGGGACAATGTGGAGTTTGCAAAAAACTCTTTAGTGAATGCTAAAGAATATGGCCCTGACATCAAAAAAGCGCTTACTGTAGTTCCCGGACTTTTAGGTGTAGGTAGCCCTGTGGCCAAGAGGTACATGGTTATCATGCAAAACGATAAAGAAATAAGACCCACAGGAGGTTTCTGGACCAACTTTGCCACCTTTAAGATAAAAGACGGGTTACTACAATCCGATTTCACTTCCAAGGATTTTTATAGTATCGATTACGCTATAGATGTTATTGACGCTTACTATGATTTTCCTGATGCCCCTCCCGCTTATACAAAATATTTAAAGGTAGAAAGATGGTATGCCAGGGATACAAACAGCTCACCCGATCTACCAACTTCCGTAGATAATTTCATGTTCTATTATGATTTGGGCATGAAATACGCGCCATATGAGATCAAGCCTATCGATGGAATAATAACTATTGATACCAAGGTTATCGAAGAATTAATTGGCGTGACCGGTCCCGTGACAGTCAACGGGCTTACTTATGACTCTGAGAATGTGGTGTTGGAGCTGGAAAGAATAGCCTCACTAAGCCAGCGAGAACAAATAAATAGAAAAGGCGTACTGGGGGATCTAATGGAGGAGATGTTAGTGAACGTGTTTGAGTCAGAGACAGCTGTTTGGAGCAAGCTAATCGATACGGCTGTAAGTCTGGGCGCCAGAAAACACGTACAAGGATATCTTTTCGATGAAGAGGCGCAGGTTTTATTGGAGAAATACAATTTTGCCGGCAGAATAATCGATCCGGTAGAAGGAGACTATTCTTATGTAGTACAAACTAATTTAGGTGGGGATAAGACAAATTGGTTTGTAGATAAGATAGTGGACCATGAGCTGGCAAGAGAAGGAGACAGATGGGTTAGAACAGTGAAGGTTACATATACATATGAACAACCCGGGGAAGAGTTCTCACCCTTTATTAAAAGATTTAGAGACTGGGTAAGAGTATACACACCTTTAAACACAGAGCTGATTGGTATTTTTGGTAGTGAAGACGAGACAGGCACCGGTGAAGAAAGAAACAAAACATATTATCATGCCTATATTGAGCTTGGTCCGGGAGAAAAAAAGGAGCTAACTTTCAAATATTATTTACCCGAGGGCGTCATTACCGATGGGAACTATAATTTGCTCATCCAAAAGCAGCCGGGAATCGAGAAAGAAGTGCATGTGGTTACTACCGGAAGCAGGTCGGCTACCCTTGAGCTGGAAAAAGACAAAACCTTTTCTACTAAACTTGACTAAATTCCTTACTGTATTATTAGCTTATGCCTGGTTTTAACACTAAAGCCGTTGTGCTAAAAAACATAGTTTTTCAAGATGCAGATAAAATATATACCTTGTTGTCTGAGGACAAAGGTAAGATCTCAGGTATTGCCAAAGGTGTCCGGAAAGTGTCATCAAGAAGGAGCGGTAATCTGGACACATTGAATGTAGTAGAAATTCATCTAAATGAGCACAAAAGCGGACAAAACTATATAACTGAGGTTAAAACACTTGAGGCACATAAAAGGTTAAAGAAGAGGTTAGACTTATCTAAACAGGGTTTTTACGTAGCAGAGCTGATCAACAGATTCGTACATGAGGATGATGAAGCCCAACCTGTTTTTAAACTACTGGTAGATACGCTGAATGAACTGGAACATAACGGTAACAACCTGATTTGGAGGATCAACAGATTCGAACTAAAACTCATGCAACTACTTGGCTATCAACCTCCTGAGGGTTTATTACAAAAATGGCAGGAGTGTATGAAGAAAAAAGATTATAACCAGGCTGATAGTATTGTAAAAAGTTATGTCAGCGAAATATTGCAGGAAGACATTAAAAGCTTGGAGCTAGATTAGAAAAGATAGTATACTACAATCACTATGGCCAAGGATCTATTGCAGAAAATATCCAGTTTATGTAAAAGAAGAGGCTTTGTTTTTCCTTCCAGTGACATTTATGGTGGGTGGGAAGCTACTTATGACTATGGTCCTTTGGGAGCAGAAGTATTAAGAAATTTGAGAAATTTGTGGTGGGAAGAGTTTGTTATTAAGCAGCCGGACATTGTAGGGCTAGACGGCGCTTTGATTTCGCATCCTAGAGTGTGGGAGGCTAGCGGACATGTAGAGTCCTTTGCCGACGCCATGGTGGAAGATCTGGTTACACACAAGAGGTATAGGGCAGACCACATTATAGATAAAGCATTAGGTATAAGATCAGATGGTTATACTTTGGAAGAATTTAATAAAGCTATTAAAGATAATAATATAAAAAGTCCGGAGGGCAATGAGTTGTCTGGGGCTAAGCATTTTAATCAGTTGGTTGAGGTTAGTATTGGTACTACCGAAGAATCTAAGACTACTGCTTATTTGAGAGGGGAAACATGCCAGCCCATTTTTTATAATTTTAAGTTAGTTAAAGATAGCATGAGAATGAAACTCCCTTTTGGCATTGCCCAGAGTGGTAAAGCCTTTAGAAACGAGATAAAGGTAGGTCCTTACTTTTACCGCACACGGGAATTTGAGCAAATGGAGCTGGAAATGTATGTTCATGAAAGAGATCATGAAAAATACCTTGAACATTTTAAGAATTGGAGTATGAAGTGGTTGGTCAGTTTGGGTTTGCGGGAAGATAAGCTGAGGCTGAGAGATCAGGAATTTAAAGAGAGAGCTCATTATAATAAAGTGGCTACAGATGTTGAGTATAACTTTCCCTATGGTTGGAGGGAATTTCAAGGTATTCATTATAGAGGGGATTGGGATCTATCCAGGCATGGAGAATATAGCGGGTCCGATTTTAGTTTACTCGATGAGGAATCAGGAGAATCATTTATTCCTCATATTGTGGAGTATTCCATAGGTTTGAACAGATTGATGTTTGTGCTTTTGTTTGATGCTTATACCGAAGTAGAGAGTCGGGTTGTATTGAAGTTGGATAAAAGAGTGGCTCCTTACAAAGCTGCCGTTTTCCCACTGCTGAGAAACAAACCAAAACTTGTTAAAAAAGCCAGAGAAGTGTTTGAAACACTGATCAATAAGGGTCACTCCGTAGCTTGGGATGATAGGGGAAACATTGGTAAAAGGTATTTGTCGCAGGATGAAATTGGTACACCGAGCTGCGTTACGGTAGATTTCCAGACTTTGGAAGATGATACCGTGACTATTAGAGATAGGGATACTACTGCGCAGATCAGAGTCAATGTTGATGAGGTTGAGAGTTCTATCATGTAAGAAAAAAGCCTGATCAAGCTGTTGCCTAACCAGGCTCTACGTTTCACTTCAAATGAAGTAAGTACTCTCGGTGCACTTCTTTTTTTGCTTCATTTATGTATTTGTTTGAATCTCTTGTCCACTTTCCCTTATTTTTCTCCACTCTTGCCATACTTTTGTGAGTGCTGAAGCCGCATTTACAATGAGCAATATACACAATTCTCGTAGTCCTTCTGCCATTTATTCTCTCTTGAATTTCCAAAACATCATTAAAACTATCATGCTCCACTTCTGTATGTGTGCTGTCCATGACCTTCTCCTTAAAAAAGATTTCGAAGGACATCATAGTTCATTACTAAAAGTTATGCAAGACTTATTTCTCTTATCAGCAAAGCTTGATTTAACAATATTTCGGGTTTTATTTGTCTTGACTAAGGGATAATAAATGGCGCATTATAGATATAGAATGGTGACAAATGGTGAAGACTGCCCCTTCACCATTTGGGACGTTTATGAAGATGTTTTTAGGCGAATACAACCCCAGTGTCACAGAGGGCAGTAGAGTGGCTCTTCCTAAGAAGATGAGGGGCCAGATTGCCGGAGACTCTGTTGTTTTAACACGCGGCTTTGAGAAGTGTGTTTACATTTACGATAAAGCTGATTGGCAAGAGGAAGCTCAAAAGTACATTGAAAATTCCAAGGTAGACGAACAGGCAAAAATCAGAGACTTAGAAAGATATGTTTACAGTTCAGCCACTGAAACACCCATAGACAGCCAAGGAAGAGTTGTCATTCCCACAAAGCTTATTGAATTTGCACAAATTACCGGTGAAACAGCAATAGTAGGCGTTGGAAACAGGATAGAGATTTGGAATAAACAAGGGTGGGAAAAGCACTTAGCAAATATTTCTGCCGGACTCTCGGATAGCTAATAAACTACCATGAAAAATTCGTACCATACTCCAGTTATGCTCAAAGAAGCTATAAATAATCTTAGACCATTGCCAGGCCAAAGCTACATTGATTGCACATTAGGAGATGGCGGGCACGCGCTAGAGCTCCTTAAGAAAGGTAGTAGAGTGTTAGGTGTTGATGTTTATAAAAAGTCCATAGAAAGAGCGTCGGAACGAATAGGAAATGAAGGTTTGGGTGATAGCTTTGTTGCTGCTAGGTCAAACTTCATAGATTTAGAAAAAACAGCCATTAAGCACGGTTTTAAGAATGTAAATGGCGTTTTATTTGATCTTGGTTATAGTTCTCCCCAGTTGGAAGAAGAAAATTTGGGTTTAAGTTTCCAAAAAGATGAGCCGTTAGATATGAGATTGGACAACTCCTTAAGTGTAACAGCCGAAGACTTGCTAAACACACTTACAGAAAAACAATTATCCGGAATGATGAAAGAACTTGGCGGAGAAAGAATGTCCAAAAGATTTGCCAAAGCCATAGTTAGGTTTCGTAAATTGGAGAAGCTACATACTTCCAAGCAGCTTGCTGACTTGATAAAAGGTGTAGCTCCTTCAGGGTACGAAAGGGGCAGGCTCCATCCTGCCACTAGAACTTTTCAAGCTCTGAGAGTTGCCGTTAATGATGAAATTGACAATTTAAAAAAAGCACTGCCTCAGGCTGCGCGCCTTCTACTGCCTGGTGGTCGAATGGTTATTATAAGTTTCCATTCGCTAGAAGATAGAGTGGTCAAAAGGTTTGACCGCCCGGGCGCGCAGCCACGAGTAATGAAGGTAACTAAGAAACCTCTAACTCCCACACCTGAGGAAGTGCAAGAAAACGTCAGGGCACGCAGTGCCAAGATGCGCATTTATGAAAAAGTGTAGATCTAAGATTACTTGTAAAAAAATAAATATTGTCTCCTTGGTAATTTTTATTACAAGTTTGCTGGTACAAATGTATATTTCCAATACTACTGCTTTAAAGGGTAAGGATTTTCAGAATTTGCACGAAGAAAAAGCCAAGCTGGAAAAAGAACTGGCTTTATTAAAGTATGAAGATTCCCGGCTATCCTCATTGGAGTTTGTGGAAATAAGAGCTGTTCAGTTAGGTTTTGTAGAGATGACAGAGCCACTACTTTCGGTTTCGTCCCCCTCTTTGGCGTCCTTAAGCACGCAATAAACACAAGGCTTACTTATGGTTTCTAGAAAAAAGGCTAAACAGGAAAATCCACGCCTCAATTTCTTGATTATCGTATACGGACTTATAATTGTTGTATTTCTAGCCAGGTTATTCACGATTCAAGTACTCAGGCACGGTATGTACACAGCCCAAGCCCAAAATCAATATTGGAATTTATCAGTGATCCCTGCAAAACGAGGCGATATTATAAGCGCTGACGACTTTGTTTTGGCAGGCACACAAACGCACTATCTAATGTATATAGAACCAAAGAAGGTGGAGGAACCACAAAAAGCTGCCCACGAATTGTCTGATTTACTCACATCTTTACGTTTAGCGGAACTGACCGGTTTGGTTGAGGATGATCAGGACGATGATTTGGAATTTGACGAAGCTTACTTTTTTCAAGACTACTATGATCGGATACTCGAAAACATCAACTCTGAACTATATTGGGTCATTATTGAGCACAATCTTACTCCGGTAGAAAAAGAAACAATTGAAGAATTGGGTATAGCCGGCATTGGTTTTGAGGAAGAGCCCGTACGGTATTACCCTGAGGGCCGCCTTAGCTCCCATGTGTTGGGTTTTGTGGCTTTTAACGAGCAGGGAGAAAAGCAAGGCTATTTTGGTATAGAGGGTGCCTTAAACGGTGATCTAAAAGGCAAGCCGGGCAGAGTACTTGAAGAGCGCGATGCGTTAGGAAATCCTATTTTAATTGGAAGTTACAAAAAAGCCGAGCCAATAAAAGGTAGGGATATAAAACTTACTATTAACCGAACTGTTCAGTATATTGTGGAAAAAAAACTTATGGAGGGAGTAGAGGAGTTTGATGCTAAATCGGGGAGTGTTGTTGTGATGGATCCTTTCACCGGCGAGATCTTGGCTATGGCAAACTACCCCTCTTACAGACCTGATGTGTTTGATTACGGAGTAGAAGATGGTGCTTCTCACAGAAAGGAAATGGAACGAAAAAACTTGGCAATTTCACAAACTTATGAACCGGGGTCGGTCATGAAGGCTTTTACAATATCCTCTGCAGTGGAGCTTGGATTGGTAAATCCTCTGACAACATTTGAAGATAAAGGTCCGGTGCGGTATTCGGATTATGTAATTGATAACTGGGATGGAAAGCACCATGGTCTTCAGACAATAGTTCAGCTTTTGGAGAAATCCAATAATATTGGTGCGGCTTGGGCAGGGCATTTGGTAGGTTCCGAGAATTTAGCTTATTATTTGAAAGAGTTTGGTTTTGGGAGCGTGACGGAAGTTGAATTGGAGGGTGAAGATACAGGGGTTATTAGAGATTACAATACTTGGACTGATATTGATCTGGCTACAGCGGCGTTTGGTCAAGGCGTGTCAGCGACTCCCCTTCAAGTTTTGAACGGATTTAATGTAATTGCTAACAATGGATTTTTACTGCAACCAAAAGTGATCTCCCAGATTGTAGACGAGGAAAAAGTAATTGATATGCCCACCAAGCAGGTGAAAAGAGTAATTTCCAAGGATACAGCTAACATAATGACAGACATGCTAATCAGAGCCACTGAAAGTGGTGAAGCAAAGTTTTTTGTTATGAAAAATTATGAGATAGCCGGTAAGACAGGTACTGCTCAGATACCTTTTGAAGGGAAATATGATCCTGAAAGAACTAATGCCACTTTTGTGGGTTTTTTAGCAGGAAGCAAAAGATTTTCTATGATTATAAAGCTGGAAGAACCAAGAGCCAGTGTTTATGCTTCAGAAACAGCTGTGCCGTTGTGGATGGACGTTGCAGACGAGCTAATCAAATTTTTTGGCATACCTCCTGATCATATTTAAAACATTTTTCTACTTACAATAGAACAAATACTCTATAAAAAAGTTAAGAACAGGGTTACTTTTATAGAGTGAAAAGTAAAAGTAAAGGTAAATACGGCGAACAGTTGGCTGTAAAGTATCTGACAAGAAAAGGTTATCGGGTAAAACAGCAAAACTGGTACTGCCGGTGGGGTGAAATTGACATTATTGCCAAAGATTCGAATACAACAGTATTTATAGAAGTTAAATATAGGACCTCCACCTTTTTTGGTGAAGCAAATGAGTCTGTAGGTAAACTAAAAATAAACTCACTTAGAAGGAGTATTTGGCGTTACTTGAGCATAAACGGTATGTACCATGAAAAATGCCGTTTGGATGTGGTTTGCATAAATCGAAAAGGAGATAAACACCGCCTGCAACACTATAAATCAGTCACGTTTTGATTTGCTTCACTTACCAATACGGAGTCTAAAGTTCCATCTATTACTATGCCTTGAAGTCGGTTTTGGACAACAGTCCGAAACGTTTCATATGTTCCATCTCTAGGAACAATAGTCCAGGCGCCGCCGTAATTCTCAGGGGGAGGGGAGTAGAGGTACTCATAGTCTAAAAATAGGGAATGTGTGGTATACAAATCTTTATCTTGATAAAAATCCCAAAGGTAAGCAGCGTCCTCAAGCTTTAGATTTGTATCCATTCTGCCTTGGGTTACGGTTTTAAAGGCATTTTCAATTACCATGGGGTTGAATATGCTACGGGGTTGTAAAACAGCTTTCAACATGCCTGATAGTATCTTGTGCTGTCTTCTCATTCTAGCCCAATCACTGCCCTCACCATTAGTACCCTTCCTGGATCTGGCATATATTAAAGCCCTATCTCCTGTAAGTTGTTCCGGACCTGCTGTAAAAGACACAGTTTGATATTCTTGGGTTTCATCTACAGGATAGCTGGAGTCTGTGAAAGTATTGTCTACTTCAACAGGAATGCCTCCCATAGCGTCCACAACCCAAGCAAAATCTTCGAAGTCAGTTAAAATGTATCTTTCCGGCGCTAGTCCTGTCACCTCCCCCATGGCTGTTTTCATAACCTCCCATCCGCTGTTTAAAAACAAACCGTTGATTTTATTACCGTTATACCAAA
>CBFDCV010000008.1:0-30114 GCA_965603395.1 uncultured candidate division WWE3 bacterium | reverse complement strand
CCTTAAACCCCTTAATACCTGCCAACAAACCCACCGCAATAGGCAGATCATAAAAAGAGCCTTCTTTGGGAATGTCGGCCGGGGCTAAATTAATAGTTATCTTCCGGTTGGGGAAATCAAAACCTGAATTGATGATAGCCGTTTTCACCCGCTCCTTGCTCTCCGCCACCGCTTTAGAAGGCAAACCTACAATATCGAAGCTGGGAAACCCTCTACTGGCCACATTTACCTCCACTCTCACTAAAATCGAATCTATCCCTTTACCGGCAGCCGAATTAACTATGATCAACATAAAATCTCCCGTGATCCTCCTTAATTTGCCCCGACAATGTGAGCATGGTAATTCCCCTACTCAGCTGAGCCGCGTTCAGTTTGGTTTTTTCGGCAATTTGTTCCATGGTGAGAGGTTCTGATTCCAATAATTTCAGCAGAGCTCCACTCACGCCTGCCCTTATACCAAACCCCTCCTTACTCACCGAATCCCCCCGAAGCTCCTCCAACTCCGTAAAACACGCCAACACATCATCCACACTTCGAACCATCACTGCACCCTCCCTTATCAACCCCAAAGTCCCCTGCGAATTCTTGCTATCTATGGGTCCCGGCACCGCCAGCACCTTTCGACCATATTTTCTGGAATACCCGGCTGTGATCAAAGAACCACTGCCCTCACCGGCTTCCACTACCAAAGTAGCCCGGCACAAACCGGCAATGATCCTATTCCGCTTAGGAAACATAAACTTCCGGGGAGGTTCGTCCTCACCGTATTCGGACAAAACCAAACCGCCGCTCTCTAAAATCTGCTCATATAAACCCCTCATATATCCCAGGCAGGCCCTCTTAATTCCGTAAGCCACCACCGCCACTGTGCTCCCTCCCGCCGCTACCGCCGCTTTATGAGCCGCCGCATCCACACCATACATAAACCCCGAAACCACTGTCACGCCCCTGCTAGCCACCTCAAACACCAACCTTTCTGTTGTTCTCCTTCCGTATTCGCTCATACGCCGGCTCCCCACCACCGCCAAACACTTCTCAAATATCTCAACCCGCCACTCGCCCCGGTAATACAGCCTTTCAGGCGCACCCTCAGGCTCTCTCAACAAGGCAGGAAACCGCTTGTCCTTCTTCGAAACATAGTCATTCACACTCACAACCTACATTAGTTCGAACAATTCAAAAACACCCCAAATCCTACTTTAATTAGAGACTTATAGCTGTCCGTAACGTGTATTAACGCACCTTATAACAATTGCATCTATACATATAGTATATTGTAATTATATGTATTCTTTGGTAAACTGCGGGTGTGCAAATTGATATTAAAAAAGTAGCTTTTAACTACGATTTGGGAAAGAACCTCTTTGCTAAAGAACGCTGCGGGTTTGATTTCGAAGACGCAATAGAAGCCATAAAATCAAAACAACTGCTAGATATAATCGAACACACAAACAAAAAAAAATACCCGCACCAGTATGTATTTATAATTAAAATGGAGGGCTATGTGTATTCACTACCCGCTGTTTACAACAAACAGAAGAATGAAGTTTTTTTAAAAACTGTGTACCCAAGTAGAAAATTAACAAAGGAGTACCTATGAGCAATAAAAAAATAGTTTCGCCTGACGATGTTGTCCTTGACGACTATGAACAAGAACTAGAAGATTCTTTAGATTTTACCTCTATAAAAAAAGGTAACTTATCCGAGCAGGATAAAATCGATTGGGCTGAAGCGGCAAAAAGACATAAAGAATTACAAAAATCTAAGCGCATTACTCTTAGTGTAAGTGTAAGCGAGCTTCTGAAATTCAAAACCAACGCAAGAGAAAAGGGCATCCCATATCAGACTTTGATGAATGTGATTATTAAGCAGTACAACGACGGTAAGATCAGCATTGGGTTGTAAGGTTGACAAACTCCCAAAAAAATATAAACTAGTCCTTGCGTCCAAAGACAGCAAGCAACCATAAGCCTTGCCGAGGAAACAAAATTAGTGACAGGTTTTATTGTTTTGCGTCTTTGGGAAAGGCGCACTTTTTTTGTGAAGCGCAAGCTGAACAAAAGAAGCCTTTCGAAGAAAGGATTCATTTTTGCATGCCAAACCAGAAAAACACAAACACAATCGAACAATTAAAAGAAAAAGTGAAAAAGGCCAAATCTATCACTTTTGTTGATTATTTAGGCCTAAAGGTTAACGATATCAACGAGCTCAGACAGCAAATGACCGATCAGGAAGCCGAACCCGTGATAGCCAGAAATACCCTTATAAAGCTGGCTCTTAAAGAAGAAGGAATGGAATCAGAAGCCATTGACGAACAACTTAAAGGACCCACCGCAGCCATATTTTCGTACAAAGATCCGGTAGCCTACCTAAAACCATTATATGAATTCGCTAAAAAACTTGAGTTGCCTAAGGTGAAGTTTGCCTTGATCGATGGTGCTTATACAGATGCGGAGAGGGTAGAAACCATCAGTATGTTGCCCTCCAGAGAGCAGTTATTAACCCAAATAGTAGTCGGATTAAATGCGCCTTTATCAGGTTTTGTAAATGTAATTGGAGGAAGTCAAAGAAAATTAGTCACCGTGCTATCAAGGATAGCCGAAGACAAATCTTAAAGGGGGTGTTAGCTAATGTCAGAAGATACAAAAGTTTCTAAAGAAAAAACTGAAGAGACCAAAGAGGAAGCTAAGGTTGAGGAATCCAAAGAGGAAATCAAACTTAAAGGAGATTCTAAAAAAGTCATGGAGATGGTCGAAAAAATGACCGTACTAGAACTAAATGACTTAGTTAAGGCTCTAGAAGACAAGTTTGGAGTTTCAGCTGCCGCTCCTGTCATGATGGGAGCTATGGCTGCCGGCGCCTCAGGCAACAACGGAGAAGCTGAACCGGAAGAAGTGCAAACAGAATTTGATGTTATTTTAGCCGAAGCCGGATCAGAAAAGATCAAGGTTATTAAAGCCGTAAGAGGAATCAACCAAGCTTTGGGCCTAGTTGAAGCTAAAGCTTTGGTAGAATCAGCCCCTAAACAGGTATTGGAAGCCGTTAAAAAAGAGGAAGCTGAGAATGCTAAGAAAATGTTGGAAGAAGCCGGGGCAAAAGTGGAGTTAAAGTAAAAGTTTTAATAATTGATAAAAAAAAGAGAGGTTATGAACTTATCAGCGTGGCTAAAAGCCTAGCGGAAAAGTCGATAGCCTCTCGCGAGCCGTGGGTACTAAAATCACTCCTCGGGGTAGAGTGTGACACAATGGCCCACGGTACTCCATACATTGTTGGCCCAGACACCCTCACCTTCAGTGGGTAGCGTTGGAAGAAGAAACCACACACGCCACTTTTTAGCGTCAATGGGCGATTGATTGCCCTCTCCAGTAACCATAACACACGCTTTCTTCAGAGCAACCGCCACGCGTATACGATCATCAATCTCACATAGAGCAAATAGCTTGAATTGATCGCCTGCTGTAACATTCAGCTGTAGGCTATATTCCCCATTGTCTTCAGTGAAAAGGCGAGCAGAACTCTCATTCCAGCCAGTCGCTGCATCTACCAGATAAAGTTCCATTCCCTCTTGCAACCCACTCAACACGATTTTCATTTTCTTCATCTCCTTTACTGATTGTGGAATATTCTTTTACTCCCCGATTGTTTTGCAACCATTGTACCTTACTATAGGCCTATTGTCAATGGGTGGCGCTGGTGCTACATTTAGCCTATTATGCTCGTTTATGACCTTATTCACGGCTACCAGCCCTTCCAACCCCCTGCTTTTGTACCCGATTGGGTTGAGGTCAATTTACAAAAAGTCTTTCTCCCTACATCAGTAGCTATGAAAAACGACTCCGTAAAAAGAGGTGTGCAGTTGCAGGGGTGGACTATTGATAATTTCTTAAATTCACCTGAACCAATCAGATCTCTGGCTAAAGAAGTAATAAACAATCTTAGAGAGGCCAGCCAAAGCGGCCTTATTGAAATAGGCGCTTCCAGCTATTCGCACGCCATATTGCCTTTATTTTCCAAAGAAATCATACAATTACAAATAATTTTCGATGTAGAAGTTTTGCGCGAATACATAGGTGAACCTACCTGGTTTTGGTTTCCGGAAGGAGCTGTTAGTCAAAACGCACTAAAGATATTATTCGAACTATATCCTGATCTTATCGTGACCATTCCTGATACATCTTTGTCCCAAACAAACTACAGTGACCTTATTAGGATTGAATATCCAAACGGAGGGGAACAAAAGACGTTTGTTTGCAATAGTTTGCTAAAAGACATAATGATGAATGCCTACTATTACCCTGAAAAGCCTTCCTATGTTACGGATTCTGTAGATTGGCCAACTGCTCAAAATATGGTTTATAACGGTGATGATTTTAAAATAGTGCTGCAACAGCTGGGAGGGGATATTCATGTTCTAGCACGGGATTGGGAAAATAAAGGCTCTGCTGATGGGCTAGTTGATTTTGAATCCGGAGGAAAAGATGTAAAAGGTTTAGTGGACTTAGACGCAGAATTTAAGTTAATTAGCGAGGCAGATTGGTCTAAATGCAAAACCATAAGTATAGAGGATATTAAAAACGGAAGTTGGGAATGCGATGCTCCTCATGATGACCCCTATCTGTATTGGAAACCTAACAAGACTGGTGATGCTTGGGCAAGGATTTCCAAAGAGAATAGAGAGTGGTCGATAAAATGGGAGAACATGATAGAAAACTACAACAACAAGTTTAAAAAGGTGGTCGAAAAACATGGAGGGGTTGAAAACATTATAAAAGACAAAGACATATCGACAAGAGTAAAAGGCTCATTTAACGCCCTTATGTCATGCGTACCCTGGCACTTTTTAGCCAAGGATGCATATGATCCCGACCCCGGTTTTTCAAAAAGGGCATGGGAAAATATTGTAATTCCGGGATGTAAAACTTTAGAGGAACTAACCTAACCTTATCTCTTATCTACCTAAAATATCTCGTTTTCAATGTAACCCAATTCTTTGGCCGCATGCACGAACATCATATGCGACCATAGCAAAGGCTTAATACCAACCCTAGGATCCCCAATAGAAAATAGTTGTTCGGGTATTAATAGTTCATCACCTAGCTGATCTAAAACCATTCCAAAATACTTTTCTGCCTTTTTCTTATGGCCCATTTTACTTTGTACTATGCTCATCCAGAATGTTAGCAATGGCCAGGCACCCGCACCTAAATTATATTCAATACTTCCTTTTTCCAACTCACCCTCATAAGTATCAGATCTGTATCTATGTACGCCTTTTTTATCGACAAGGTTTTCTTCGATGGCTTTAACAGTACTGACTATCCTTTTATCATCCGGCTTTATGATCTCAAACGGCCACACTAAACCAAGCATAGACGCATCAAGTATCTTATCCGACTCTACTGCCCCTCCAAATCTGCTTACAAAGTAATCTTCATCGTTGTCATAGGCTCCTTTTTCTATCAAATCTTTCATTTCTTTAGCCGTCTCTTTAGCTTTTTTATTAGATATTAATTTGTCTGATAGCTCTAAGCCTTTAGCACACGCGGCCAATGTATAGGTAAAACTATCATCGAACTGAGGATAAACAAACTTTTCCTCCCAAAGTTCCTGCGTTACAGCTGTAAAACGGTCATCTTTCCAAGAATTTACCAGCCCCTTGGTAGCCTTTTTCAGGACATTTTCCTCTAACTCACTAAGTTTTTTGATTTTGGAATGCTCATATATAGCCCAGAGTAATGTTCCGTTTTGGTCAGGTTGAAACTCCCTCTCCTTTATCCGTCCGTTAGGATAGTAGCTCTTTATTAAAAGACCTTCTCGGCTTTTATCATAAGCTTTTTTGAAATCTTCCGCCTTCTCCCAAATCCATGAAAGCGTCTCCTCATACGCATCAATTCCAAGATGTAGGGCACCTGTAATACTATATCCCAAGTCTCTGCCCGGCCAACAATACATATAACTCTTGGCGCGAGTAGGGTAATAGGGCATATGTGCCGGAGCTGCTACTAAGCAGTTATTTGGCAGCATACAATCGTGGAATATTTCCTCTGATC
Source organism: uncultured candidate division WWE3 bacterium (assembly GCA_965603395.1). GTDB lineage: Bacteria > Patescibacteriota > WWE3 > UBA101185 > UBA10185 > CAYSWS01. Next base: position 24,064 of record CBFDCV010000008.1, on the reverse strand, counting down.
TTCTGAGCAGTTGGTTGATCATTAAGGTAATAATAACAAAACCGGAAGGCTTGTTAAAAGTTATTTGTTATTGTTATTTTTCTAGGTGCAGAAACCAGCAATTTCCTGCCCTAACTGCGAAGCAGCATCTTCCGGAGTGGCTTTGTCATTTACCCAAATACCGGCACCTAATTCTAGCCCCGCAAAGACCTTCACACGGGGTAGAAAACTCATATGCCAATGGAATGGTTCGTGCCTTTGAGTATAAATCCAGTAGTTCCTATCGGGATAATCGAACATCTTATCATAAGCTTTTAAAGCCGCTTGCAAAGTCTTTGCTAAGTCACTAATCTCTGCTTCCTCAATACCTCCAATGTTAGCCATGTGTCTTTTTGGCAGCAGCATCATTTCATAACTCCATCGGGAAGCTGCCGGCACTAAGATAGCAAAGTGCTGAGTCTCACAAACTACCCTCTTACCTCTCTCCAACTCATCTTGCACAAGATCGCACCAATAACAACTGCTGTGCTCATCAAAATAACTTAAAGCTGCCTCACGCTTTTCCTCTATAATCCCGGGAAACCCTTTGGAAGCCACCATCTGAGAATGCGGGTGATTGATAGACGCGCCTCCTTTAGCACCTCTGTTGTTAAAAATAAAAACATCTTTATCTTCTTGATTGAAGTGTTCCACTCTATTTAATACAGCATTAAGATATCTTATTACTTGTTCCTGAGGTAAATCAGGCAGGTCTACTACTGAGTCCGGAGAGTGTACTATCACCTCATGATCCTCCATAATAGGAAACTTGTTGGAAAACACTCTTACATTCCAGTCATCCTGGTCTTGGTATAAGGTTGGGGGAGTCATACTCTCATTGCCCTTGGCAAAAAAGTCTACTTTTTTCTTCTCTTTGGGAGCTTCTTCCTTCTTCTTATCTACTACTCCAGTCTGATCAGCTCTTTTGGCTCTAGCGGTAGCCATTACGGTGGGTAGTCTTGTTAATTTATCGAACACTACCTTGGTCATATTTATTTTCTTGAATTTATTATCTCCTCGTACAATTGTACATATTTTTTAGCGCTTTTGTCCCAAGAGAAGTCAGTGTCCAAGGCAATTTCTACCATCTTTTTGTAACCTTCTTTGTCTTCGTATATTCTAAAAGACCTGTCTATGGCTTTGTTCAGTTGTACGGAGGAATACTCATCAAACACAAAACCATTCTCACCGTCCCTGACCGTATCTTTTAAACCCCCAACCTTTCTAACAATGGGAGGAGTACCGTAGTACATAGAAAGCATCTGTGTCAGCCCACAAGGCTCATACCTTGATGGAACGAAGAAAAAGTTACTGCCGCTGTAGATTTTATTGGCCAGCTCACCACTGAATTTAATATTAATGGAAAGATCACCCTGATATTTCTTTTCCTCTGCCATCTGTGTAAACTTCTCTTCCCATTCTTTTGCACCTGTTCCAAGCAGTACAAACTGCCCGCCACTATCTAAAATGTGGGGTATTGAGACGTACAATATATCCAAACCCTTTTGTCCGGGATCCAATCTGGATACAAAAGAAAATACCGGCTTGTCTGATACTTCAAGGCCCATTTCTTTCTGCAGTTCCTTTTTATGCTCATCCTTTTTCTCTTTCCAGTCTGACTTATCAAAGTCTCTTTTAAAAACAGAGTAGTCAATGCCGTTTAATATGCCTTTAAGAACATCTTTTCTTGATTGTAAAATCTCAGCCATATAGCTGCCAAACTCCTCTGTTTTGATCTCCTCAGCATAGCTTTCGGAAACAGTGCTTACATAGTCACTTGAAGTTATGCCTTGATATACCAAATTAATATCACCGTCACCAATATCGTAGTCGATAAGAGGGTGTGTGCCCGGAGATATGCCTACTTTCCTCACAAGTGCCGGATCTCCGGTTCCGGGATAAAACAAATTGTGTACAGTAAAAAGTGTTGCCGGCCTTTCTGCGTGAAGTTCTTCCTGCAATAGGTGTGTGATTAGTCCAGTATGCCAATCGTGACAATGTACCAAGTCGTACGTATTATATTGCGATTTAATGTATTCAACTACAGCTTTGTCAAAGAAAGTGAACACCTCAGTCTCATTTTTGGCAGAGGCAAAATACTCTGCATTTTTAAGCATCAAAACATCAACATTAGATCCCGGAAGTTTAGTGTTATGAACTTCAACCATATGAGTTGCATTGTCAAAAGGAACAGCGATTTCCAAGCCCTTATACACTTTAAGTTTTTCTGTTTTTGCTTTGGGATAAAAGGGAACAATAACGTCAGCATTAACTCCGATCTTTTCTAATGCTTTAGGCAGGGAGCCTATCACGTCACCTAGACCACCTATTTTCACAATGGGGGCTACTTCAGATGCTACGAGCAGTATTTTCATAAATATAGGTTAGCATATCTCTACTTCTTTTCCTCGTCTTTTTTGGATTCCTCATCTTTACGCTTTTTCCATTCTTCAAAAGCTTCTTTGTTTTCCACTTCTAAAAAATTATCTTTGGCAAATTCGGAAAACTCCTCCCAACCGTGTTTCAAAAAGGGTTTTACTTCCGGTATGTTTCTGGCTGTCCAAAGCTCATTAACCACATGCAAAACATCATATATGTCGGTTCCTCTTTTTAGCTTTAATACCGCGTCTCTCCACTTGACTGCTTTTTCAAACTCTTGCTTTTCAGCTGCTTTGTTCATCTCATCTGTAAATTCCAATATTATCTGGTTATACCACTCAGCCGGGGTTCTATCTTTAAAAGGAGCCTTCATAAAGGTACCCGAATTATCCAGATGCCTTTGCCTGATGTAGCCTGATCTTTGCCATTCAAAGGCGTGGTTAAGAATTTCCCGGTATAGATTGTCTGCTTTTTTAAAGGCAGGTGAGCCGGACTCCAAAGTTTTTAAAACGTCCTTCATCATATATGCTCCCTGTTCTAGCATTTCTAAACTCCACCAAGGTTTAGCCGAGGCCCACCAATACTGATCTGAGGCCAGGGCTTGGTCCAGCTCTATTCTGGCTTTAAGATAGTTTTTGCTCTTTTTATCAGAGTGGTCCTCAAGAGTTTTTATCACCAGATGGGTCATCTCCCACTGCTTATCGTGAATGGGGTTTTCCGGGTCTTTCCACAAAATAAAAGACTTAGCTTCTGTAGCTTGGGTTCTTTCTTTATCCAACCAAAAATCCTGTTCCTCATTAGTCCAGGTACTGGGGCGGATCTTTACTTCTTCCACCGGAATATCGCTCTCAATTAGCTCACTGATCAATGTAGGTTCAAAAAAGTCATGTTTTAAAACGTCAAGCAAAAACTTCTCATGCCCCACACGGTGGTGTCCAAAAGTCTCTACGTCCATAACACAAAACCAGTACTTATCATCGTGCATATCTGTTGTTTCTTTTATGAGGTCCTCCACCGTCCTTGTTACCGCGGAAAGGATCATGACACTAACTCTTTTGGTTCTGAAAAATACGTACATGCCGGATTTTTCATCCTTGTAGATAGTCTTACACGAAGGTTTTCCACTTTCCTTTGCCACCTCTGCCCCACAAGTCCATGTAAATCCCATATCCTTGGCGGTATCAATAACTCTTTGATTTACTGACATTTCAGGCGGAAAGAAACCCTTGGGGGAGTAAGTATCACCAAAATAGTCTCTGCTTGTTTCATCGTTTATTTCTACCTGCCTCACTATCTCACTTTCCGGCAGAAGCGGAAGGAAAGCGTGATATTTAGCACTAGATGTAAATTCAATTTGACCTCTCTCATGAAGCTTCTTGATATTCTCCAAAACCTCGTGATGATCATTCTCCAAAAGAAGCTCTATTAAGGCTGCGTTTATATTAATTAGTACTTTGTATTTCTCGTTTTCCAGCAACCCTCTGGTTATAGGCAGATATGATTCGTGCACAATCCTATCTAATATATCCTTTTGCTGATTATGGGGCTGATAAAAATGTAGAAAGATGCTTATCTTCATAGGGTAACATTATAATATAGATTCGATTTCTTGGCTCTTTTGAGCAATGAATTTCTGCAGTTCCTCGTTTTGGGCCACCGTGGCATATTTGTTATAAAGGTTAAGGGCTTTCTTTACGAAAGTCGGCTTGTGTAATGTTCTCCCCTCTACATCGGCATCTGAAGCCCACCAAAACTGGTCGCTATGTACTGATTGCATCAAAAGGATGCTTTCATAGATCTCATTTTTTATATCTACATCCTTTATTTCAGAAAGTTTTTCCAGATCCCAAAGAGGAAAAGTGTCGAACATTTCATCATAATTTTTTATTTCAATACTTGAACCTTTTTCAGCCACGCTAACAACCTTCTGTTGCACCTCCCATAGTAACCTGTGAAGCTCATTACTGGAAATATCCCACAAAGGGTAGCTAATTCCGGCGTCTATCTGGTCTTTGCTAGCTCCCCAAGAGGACTCTATGACCTCCTTGAGTGGCACAGCATCATTCTTCTCTATCAACTCTTCCACTGTAACTAAATTAATACCCATTTCACAAAGTTCGTCTACAAAAGTATTTAAAAATAAAATACCTTCTTTGTAGTGATGCCCAAAAAATTCACCGTCCAAGGCTAAAATAAGGTCTTTGCCCTCCTGTCGCATATATAATATCTGGGCTAATAGGTCCTTGGAATCACCATACCTCTTGAAACAAAGCATATCGCTTATACCCTTATTACGCACAGCTACTTTTATATTCATATCATCCATTTGGTAAACGGGGTTGTACGACCGGTAGCTGTGGTCGTGCGGAACGGCTACATCATCAGCAAACACCCAGGAGTAACCCATCTGGTCCAGAAACTCTACTACATGCTGATTTATGGCACCTTCCGGCGGGAAAAACCCTGTCACATTCTGGATCACAAGCGCATCCTCACCTTCGAATCCCTTATCCTTACCGTAGTAATAAGCCAAGCCTCTCTCATTTAACACAATTTCTTTTTCAATAAGATAGTCAGGAATTTTGGTTAATAGTGGGTGATAGGCGCCGGTTGAAGTAAGTTCAATTTTCCCTGAATCGAACATTTCACCAATCATACCTACAACTTTGTCAGAAGACGTAGCATGCAGCTGGTAAGTTAAGCTTAGCGGAATATTGACTGTAAGATTGAAGTTAGGCTTGTTCTTTATGGTTTTGAAAAGGGGTAAGTATGAGGTCTCAGTTATCTCCTCAACCTTTTTACTCTCCTGAATTGGCGGCTGGTAAATGTGTAACAGAAACGCTAAATTCACATAAAAATTATAGCATTGGTGGAGGAAAAGGCCACAAAAACTAAAAAGGGGTTATAAAAAAACCAGAGATCAAGCCCGGGAAAAACGATTTCGTATTCTCCTGCCCACAGAATAAGAAACTTTAATGTTTTTCCCGGAGTGGACCTCTGGTTTTACAGAGTTATTATAGCGAATATATATAGGCCTGTCAATTTTTAAGTTAGGAAATCCTCTATCGTTTTCTCTCTGACTTCTTTCTTGGTACTAAAGGAAATCCCCTTATTGTATAGTTTTACATATTCACTAGCAGAGTATTTCCAGCTGTAGTCGGATTTCATAGCGTTCTTTTGCAAGGCCTTCCATAATCTCTTGTTTTTTCTTAACTCTAGGGCTCTTATGATAGTAGCAAAGAGCGAAAAAACATTGAAATCTGTGAATACTAAGCCGTTTCCTTCTTTTGTAGAGGAATCAAAATTCTCTACTGTGTCCGCCAAACCTCCTACTTTTCTAACAATAGGTATAGCGCCGTATCTTAGAGCTTCTATCTGTACTATGCCGCACGGCTCAAACCTTGATGGGTAAAGTATGCAATCACTACCGCCAAAAACTAAACGGGGCAAAGTGAAGTTGGGATAGGGATGGATGCCCACTTTATCAGGGAATTCTTCCCTAAGCTCATGGAGTTTTTGAGCTAAACCCCCGTCTCCACCACCGATTTGCACAAATTGCACATCAAAGTCCTTCATAACATGAGGCAATACCTCTACGATTAGGTCTACGCCTTTTTGGTAGTCGAGCCTGCCTACAAAACCCAACAAAAGTGTGTCATCCTTCACCGGAAGCCCGAACTCCTCTTGTAAAGCCTTCCTGTTGATTTTTCTGTTCTCTATGGAGTCTACATTATAGGGCTGGGCTAGCAGTTGGTCTGTTTCCGGGTTGAATTCATCGTAGTCTAGGCCATTTACTATTCCAAACAACTTACCTCTGAGCTCTTTTAATAGTTTATCCATGTTTTCACCAAATTCCGGGGTTAATATTTCCTTGGCATATGTTTTTGAAACAGTATTTACTATATCAGAATATAAAACTCCTCTTTTCATAAAGTTTTGAGTGTTTAGTCTTGGGTTAAAAAAGTGAGCAACCGGTGATTTTCCATCATCAAACTCAAGCTCCGAAGGACTCACGTGGTTTAGTAAGTAACCTTGTATAGCCAGATTATGGATGGTAAAAGCAGATGTAATTTTACTTAGAACAGGGTCTTTTTTATAGGTGGTTTTCAGGTAGTTAGACACCAAGCCTGTGTGCCAATCGTTACAGTGAATAATATCCGGTTTAAAGCTATCGTTTTTAATGAATTCCAACACACCCCTAGATAACAGTGCCCAACGAGTGGGATCATCGCTGTAGTTATAAACGTTGGCTCTTTTTTCATAATATTCTTTATTTTCCAGAAAGTATGTGATAACTCCATCTTCTCCTTTTCTCATTTTCACGTTGCAGATCAGTTTTGGATTGTTTTCATCATCTGTGGGTACTTGCAAACCTTTATAGACCATCTCCATATTATATTTTTCCAGATCTATAGAACCAAACTTAGGTATGAATACCCTAACGTCAACTCCCAAAGGGAGCATATTTCGTGCCAAGTATGCCACTACCTGTGAAAAACCACCAACAGTAGCATAAGGAGCCGCTTCTGCAGCAACCATTAATACTTTTAGGTTCTTTTTTGTTTCAGGGATAGTCATGTTTCCCATTTTACCATATTCGGGAAGGGGGTGCTTGGCGTTTTTACGCACAGTTATGCACAATATAGGGTTTTATCAGATAGGAAATTTGCTATAAAACGTTCCTTATAAGACGTCGGCCATCTCTTGGGCCAGTTCTGTCTCTCCAAAGGTAGCAATATCTTTTTTCAGTTGTATCTTATCGACTACATATAAGCCGTGTACCTCTTCTTTGCCTTGGTATACAGAAACGTCATTTGTGATTATCAAACTGAGCTGCGCACTTGATTTATTAGCTGGTGTAAGTCTTAGTATTTTTTCGAAAAAGTCCCTATCTGCCGCTTTTATGTAAGCGTGTAAAGTAGCAAACGGCTTTACCGGTTTATGTAATGAAGCTCCTGCATGTAATGTAAAGGCGTAGTCCAAGTTTGAGTTTCTAGCGCTTTTATCAAGATTTTGAGCCACGTCCTTGAGTCCTCCCAGCATGCTTCTGTAATACATAAAAGTTGGTCCTGCGGCTGCGGCTGGCGCCGGCTGTGGTGGTGTGGGTGCCGGTTGCGGTGCCGCGGCGGGTTGGGGTGGGCTATACACCGGTTGCGGTGGTGCAGGCGGAGGCGGTGGTGCTGCGGCCGGTTGTGGTGGCTGGTACTGCGGCTGTGGTGGTGTGGGTGCCGGTTCTTCATCTTCTTTATATTTACTGGCAGCTTCTCTAAATTTTGCTAGCCAGTCTACCTGCTCTTCGTCTTCTTGTACTTTTTCCTCTTCTTCTACAGCTACTGCTTTAGGGGCTGTCTTTTGTTTTGTAACCGGCGCCTCTGCCTTAGGCTCTTTTTGTCTTGTAGGTAATGCTTTTTGTTCCGGTACCTCTTCTTGCTCTTCCTCAAACAACAATGGGCTTCTTCCATCAGGGTATAAAAAATTTATTATGTTGTCTCTTGTGAATCTATGTCTCCCTGTAGCTGTTTTTATTTCTGCATGTAATTTGTTGTCCTCTAGGTATCTATATACTGATCTTAGGCTTACCCCGAGTATTTCCGCTACTTCTGTTGAGGTGTAATATCTATCGTCTAACTGCATATATTAATAAAAACATGCAGTTTGTCATATGTCAATAATTTATTTATGCTTCTTATGTATTTGTATGATGTTTTGCTTTATGATTTTATGGATTCAAAGAAGACTTTAAGTGGAAATGCAGGAAATGTCGTGAGTACCCTTTTGACTCTCCATGGCTGTTTTATAAATGTATAAAGCCACGATATATGCATCATTTCATACTTTTTATCTGGTTGTTTCATATCCTTAGTAATATAGTTAAATGTTCTTCCAATGCCAATTGATATCCTAGATGGTATCTTTTTAGCATTTCTTTGTATCCACTTTTCCTGTTGTATTGGATTATATGCTACTAACAATATATCTATGTGGTCTACATTATGGCTAGACATGCAATTATATATATATGACAGTGTTTTGTTGTCATCATTTGGCTTTTTGCTAAACTGAGAAGTTGCGCCTATAATACGTAAGTTAGGATACATTGACCTAAGAACCTCCGATGTCTCACTAGCCATGTCGTAATAACTATCTTTTAGCATATTACCTTTACCATCTCTTTTACTTCCACCAAGTAGAAAAACAGTATAATTCTTTTCTACAGCTAACTCGCACAATCTAAAAGTAAGATCCACACCGGTAATTGTTTCACCAAACTGGTCTCTTTTAGTAAAACCCTCAACCCCTGATATCAATCCGCCTACTAATGCCTTCGCAGGAAAAAGAGCATCTTTTTTAAACTTAGATATCTTGTCTAAATAGTAATTTGCGTATAAAGTACCTACTCCATCCGGTACCGACAGCACAGCCTTATTTACGATCTCTTTAAACTCCTGATCCTCTTGGGCAGACATTATGAAATATGGGCTGGTGGTGGCTACTAAATGGTTGCCCTCTCCCTTATCAATGAGGTTCTCTATGTGCTCTAGCGTGCCATCCATAGTCATACCAAAATCAACATTTACGCCAAGTATTTTTCTACGCTTCTTTTTCATATCTTTCTTAGACATATTTTATCGTTTTAACATACTCTTGCTAAATATTTCTAAATTCTCCAAAGCCCTACCCAAACCCTTAACCACACAATACAAAGGATCGTCAGCTAAGTGTGCCGGCACCCCTGTATAAGCACTTATAAACTTATCGATGTTTTTTAGCAAAGCGGTCCCTCCACTAAGTACGATCCCCTTATCTATAATATCCGAGGACAGCTCCGGGGGCGTATTTTCCAACACATTTTTTACACCAACCGCAATACTATTTAACGGAGACTCCAAACAGGACACAACCTCAGTTGATGTCAGATGCACTGTTTTAGGAAATCCTGAAATAGAGTCTCTGCCCTTAACCTCCATACTCTTGTCTTTCTGCAAAGGTTGAGCTGCTCCTATCTCCATCTTAACCAGCTCAGCCGTGTTCGGGCCTATGACCAACCCGTAGTTTCTTCTTACATATTGAGCGATGGCTTCATCAAGGTTGTTTCCCCCCACCCGGATGCTTCCATGCACTACCATACCGTATAGTGACACAATAGCTATCTCAGTAGTTCCTCCGCCAATATTTACGATCATGTTGCCGCTAGGTTCTGAAACAGGCAACCCTGCTCCTATGGCGGCTGCCAAAGGCTCGGGCATTAAATAAGCTTTACGTGCACCTGCAGAATAAGCAGCTTCCAGCACTGCCCTAGCTTCCACGGAAGTAGCACCGGCAGGAATAGATATCATGACGTCAGGCCTTACTAACCTGGACCGTCCTGCTACTTTTCCTACAAAGTATCGCAATAACGCCTCTGTAACCAGATAGTCGGCTATCACACCGTTTCTCAAAGGCCTGGTGGCTACTATCCCTTCCGGAGTCTTGCCCATCATTTCTTTAGCTTCTTCACCTACTGCTACAATTTTTTCATCCTCTTCGGACACTGCTACTACGGTAGGTTCTTTCAAAACCACACCCTTTCCTGAAACATAAACAAGGGAGTTTACTGTACCTAAATCAATAGCGATCTTTTTGGATAGCATGAGGTCATTATCTTAAATGAATACCAAAAGAGCAAGAATGAAATATTTTTGGTAGAATACGCACATGCTTACGGCCAATAGAAATTGGTTCCAAACATTAATAACCTTAATTTTATTACTGGGTATCACTACCCTGATTTTTTTATACACTTCAGGCTACAGAATCGAAAGAGACGAAGAAGAAGCAGTGAATCTAGCTACTACAGGCATGGTGAGCGCTAAGTCTATCCCTGAGAGCGCCAGTGTGTTTTTGGACGATGAACTAATAACCGCTACCAACGATACCATTGCCGGACTAGAACCCGGAACCCATGAACTAAGGATCGTCAAAAAAGGTTACGAGGAGTGGAGCAAGGAAATAGAAGTTTTCGAAGCATTGGTTACTGACATAACAGCAGTTCTTGTCTCCCAAAGTCCTATGTTTGAGCCTCTTACTAACACCGGAGCTAGCAATCCAAGCGCCAGTCCGTCACTCAACCAATTAGCCTATTTCTCCAAGGATCAGGAGAACCCGGGTGTTTGGATCATTCCTATTAACCAAGGGGGTTTAAATTTATTTAGAGTTAACCCTTCAGTAGTACTGGAGGATACAAAATTTAATAAATACTCTGATGGTAAGTCCATCACTTGGTCTCCTGATGAAAAACAGCTGTTGGTGGAAACTAATGACGGCGTGTACTACTCAGTGGATCTTGAAACAAATACTGCTCAATCTGTGACAACCTCTGAAGAAATTGTAAAAGAGTGGAATTTGAAACTGAGAAAAAAGAGGGAGGATTTTGTGACCAAGCTGGATATACCTGACAACTTTAGAGATCTTGCTTTGTCCGATGAAGTACTGTGGTCTCCTGATGAAAAGAAATTTTTATTTACACAACAGTATGGAGATACCTTGCAATATAAAGTCTACAACATGGAAAAACCACTGCCGGTGGGAGAGAAAGTTGAGACTGTGGTGTTTGAGAAAAATGCCGGCGAGCCTCAGCCTGAAATCACCTGGTACTCTGACAGCTTTCATCTTATATTAACTGAGGGAAATATCTTAGAAGACAATTGGGGCACCATAAGTTTAGTTAGAATAGACGGATCGAATAAAGTTGAGATCTACAGCCAGTCCCTACACTCACCCTTAGTTTATAGTGTGCCAAGCGGCGACAAAATAATCATTCTTACTACCTTTAAGTCCGGAGATCAAACTGATTTGTATACTGTGGGAATTAGATAAAACTTATTTACTCCTCACCAAACTCCTCATGACCGCTATCAATCAGCTTAGCTGTCACTACCATTCTATTTAGTGTAGTCCCCGGCGGATCACAAGTTTGCAATGTTAGGATAGGCTCTACTACTGATCTAGTAATAGGGTATGTATTCCATCCTTTCATGGTCTCTTTGTTGACTACTTCGTATATATAAGGTTCTCCCTTGTAAAAAACGTGTATCCTGTCACCTAAGTCAAGCTTCCTTACCAAGTTAAAGACATTTGCATGCTTACCTAAACGCCAAAAGTTAATAGAGGCATGAGCAAATAGATAAACATTACCCGGTTTGTTGGATGGGTATTTTGAAGTTGATGCGTGAGCTATGCCGGTTTTCAAAGCTTCGTTGTAAGCCTTTTCATCAGTCACAGACACATCAGCTACAATAGGTGCGTTTACACCTATCCTTTCTATGACAATAGAAAAATCTTTATTAACAGGCTCTATGAAAATGGGTCTGGAAGTTAGAAACCGGGCAAAAACACTGTCTTCTACGGAATCTTCACTTCTTTTGAATAAACTTAGTTCCTGCCCCCTGGCTTCCTTGAGATAAAACCAAAGTTCGTCTTTTAAAATCGCTCCAAAAGAAAGCCATATCAACAAAAAACCGGCAGCTATCATGAAGCTGGACAATGTTCTGAGGTTGTGTCTTCCAAAAGTTTGCTGGCTCATAATACTAATTATATCAGGCTTCCGGCGGGGTTCCGTCATACAAAATCAGGAATTTTCTTAATTAAGTTTCTGTGGAGCGCCTCCTTATTAGCACCTTTGTACCTACTGTGCGATGGGATGTTTCATGCCCCTATTATAGGAAGGTAGGATCATGGTGCCCCCAGCGGGACTTGAACCCACATTTTATCCTTAGGAGGGATACGTTCTATCCATTGAACTATGGGAGCCTAAGTATGATTATTTTAGCAGATTTTCGAATGTTATATAGGTGAAATGTTCAAATTCTTCCTGTAATAACGGTTTTTGCAGAGTTTTTGGAACCGTGCGGTATAACATGGCGGAGGGGCTCAAGCAATTACTTAGTGAATGTAATGAACTTAGTAATGCTTAGTCCTAGAGCCATCGTACTCGATGGCGGAGGGGGAGGCAATTCGTCACTGTCGTTCCTATTGCATCCAAAACCACTAGACGCTTTACGCGTCAAGTGTATTGTAGGATTCAGAACCTTGGTTCGAATCTTCCCCATCAAAAAAGTGACTACCACACAAGGTGATACCCACTTTTTTGGCGGAGGGGGAGGGATTCGAACCCTCGTGCGGGTTGCCCCGCGCATGGTTTTCAAGACCAGCCGATTAAGCCACTCTCGCACCCCTCCAAACACAGCAAATTATAACATTTGCGCGGCCGGCCGGCAGAAGTCTAGTAGGAGTAAAGATCATCATGAACCCGCTTGTATTTGAGCAGTTCTTCATCATTAAACCACATTTTTATTTCGTCTTCTGCTTCCTCAGGAGTACCGGAGGCATGTATCAAATTCAAAACGGCTCTTTTTCTTTTCATGCTGGAAAAAGCAGAATCCAATCCAAAATCGCCTCTGATGGTACCGGGAGGAGCTGCGTCCGGGTAAGTCGGACCCACCAACTCCCTAATCTTTTTAACAGACCTAGACCCTTCTAAGACAAAGGCAAACACCGGACCCATCTTAAACATGTCATATAGCCACCCATTTACGATCCTGCCTATTTCCACCGCATCCGCTGTACCGAAAGTATCCATGGCGTCTAAGCCATATTCGTCACAATCTTTTAGATTCAACTCTCCCACCTTCTTGTGCCATGCTTCATCTTTTTTGTAATGCCTCTTAACCACCTGCTCGTCAGCCTCAAGAAGCTTAGCTCCAATAATCTTTAGTCCGGCACGTTCAAAGCGGTGCAATATTTCACCGGCAATGCCTCTTTGTACGGCATCAGGTTTTAGTAGTACTAGTGATCTTTGAATCATAGGTTAGTCCAAATAAACTTCTTCCAAATTATAAGAACCATCATCAAATACACTTAATAAAGTTATACTGGCTTTCTTTTGCTCTGCCCGTACGTCTGTCACAGGTCCAACTACAACATGCTCCAAATCGTCCTTAACGGCATCCCTATAACTACTAAAGCTATGATGATCTGCCGCTAACACCGCTTTTACATCAGAGTCTCTGATTTCATCTAGCAATATTTCTGCCTGCTCCTTAACATCCCCAACAACCTCTCCTTTAACAAGGCCCATTACTGGTTTGCCATATGACGCCAAGGGATGATAAAGAGGCTGAGACATTACTACAAAATCGGCTTCTTTTATTTCCTCGACAAACTGTCCTATTATTACGCTGTCAATAACTGTATAATTCGCGCTGTTATCTAAAAGTACAAACTTAATGTCACCTATTGTCACACTAACCCTGGGCTCTCCAAACACATTATAGTAATTTTGTGGTCCTACACTTTCATATAAATCCCTATCTCCGGGGAGTGAGTAATATAATAACTCGGATTCGTCCATAAAAATCTTAGACTTCCTAAGGTTATCCTCCACTCCAAAGTCTGTGTAGTCCCCTAAGAAAAATGCTGTATGAACACCAGTGTCAGAAGCCTTATCTAAAGCTTTTTTAAGATTCTCGTAATTATTATGGGAATCAGCTAAAAAAGCGGTTCTAAAAACTATATTTCTGGATGTGGAAGCTCCTTCATCGCCGCTCAAAGTACCCTCACCGTCATCTAAACCACCTATTTCCTCTTTATAGTTCTCAGAAGGTGCTATGTTTGTTTTTAATATCCTCTCGGCAAATGATCCGGCTACTTGACCTGCCTGCTCTGTGGAAACCCCCATCTTATCAAATAAAGGACCTGCCAGTTTAACTAGCTGATAAGGATCCAGATTAGCTGTCTCTTTCACTGCCAGGGAAATCCCTAGTATAAAAGCACTTAAAATCACAACGGCAATAATGCTCCTGAAAAATCTTTGTATGAATGTAACTCTTTTTTTTCTTCTTCTCCTGCGTATCTTTTTGAACATAGTCACATTTTATCCACTATAGGGATGCCAAGCAAATGAAGACCATTATGAATGACCTGCCCTACAGCCTGAGTTAGATGCAATCTAAACTTCTTTTGGCTCTCTGAAGAAGCCTTAATTATAGGGATTTTAGCGTATAAAGTGTTGTATTTATGAGCTAAATCGAAGATAAAACCGGCTACCAAATTAGGCGCTAATCTCTCTCCGGCCAGCACAACCTGCTCCGAAAACTTGTAGATATGCCTTAAAACTTCCATCTCTTCTTCACTAAAGTCAAAATCGGCTATATATTCAAGTAATCCATGCCTCTTTTCCCCTGACATACCGGCTTTTTCCAGCACAGATCGTGTTCTGGCGTAAGTATATTGTAAATATGGACCTGTATTACCAATTAGATTGGTAGCTTCTTCCTCATCGTAGACTACATCATGACCAATGCCGTTTTTTAAAATACTATACTTAATGGAAGCTACCGCTACTTTGTTAGATACCTCATCAAGCTTTTCTCCCTCTACTATAACGTTTTCAGTCTGTGACATCTTCTCAAGCACCTTGGCCTTTACTGTGTCCAAAAGCTCTTCCCCGGCGAGTATATCACCGGTTCTGGAGGACATTTTTCCATGCTTAAACACCATCATGCCATGTCCAATATGAGTGGTTTTTCCCGCCAAATCAGCATTTACCATCTCCATGGCCTTTAAAACCACCCTAAAATAGTCATTCACTTCGTTTCCGGTAATAATAATAGACTTATCGTAGTCATAATCACCGAATTTTGATATGGCTAAGCCTAAATCTTTAGCTTCATATACCGGCAAGCTTTTGGAATTAATAAATACTCTGGTGTGCAAACCATAATTTTCCCCTTCAAATATTACTGCTCCCTGATCTTCTTTGAACACACCATCACTAATATGATCTTGCACAACCTGTAAACCAACTTCACCGGCCTTGCTCTCAAAATAGTAAAAATCAAACTTTGTGCCCAACCGCTCATACAAAGTTTCAAAATAATCCAAGCTCCACTTTTTACCTGCTTTATATAAAGAGGCAATCAAGTCCAAATTAAAGGGAGGTTCCTGTCCCTCTACCAATTTCTGGTAGTTAACTGCCTTTGACCAATTCTCCTCTTCAACCAAAATATTCTGAGCTACTATATAAATGTAGTTGTTTAATAGTTGGATCTCGTTTTTGGCGGCTTCGCCTTCCGCGTATGCAGCGGCTCCCATAGAATATGCCTGGCCAAGATACTCGATCCTCTTCGGTAACTCCATTCTCTCCAGATCAACCAGGGTCAAATTGTCTTTACCCATTTTTTTTATGAGTCCCCAGATGGAGTTGGCCACATGTATACCCACATCGCCCTGGTAATTTGCTCTTTTGACCTCTGCACCTAAAAATTCAAAAATACGGGCTAAAGATTCTCCCACGGTGTTGGTCATGACATGACCCACATGAAATATCTTAAATGGATTAGGGTCTGTGTACTCCACTATAGTCTTTTGGTTAGCCCAAAAATCAGACGCCCCATAGTTTCTTTCTCCCAGAGTAACCTCAAAGAGTACATTGTTTAACCACTGAGGAGTAAATACGAAGTTTATAAACCCTGGCTCCGCTATTTCCACACTTTTAAAAATGTGATACTTTTTTCCGTTAAAATCAAACTCAAAGGGATTTTCCTGCATCTCATAGGCAAGATTTCTGGCAACTTCAATAGGACTCTGCTTAACCCTGGAAGCCAACACTAATGGGATGTTAGTGGCCAGATCGCCGTGTTCCGTGTTTTCCGGGTGTTCCACGTGCACCTCCTCAATATCAAGTCCATAAACCTTCTTCACCACCTCTTTTAGGTGGTCCTCCAAGACTTTATTGATGTTTTTCGAATTTGCCATTGCACCAAAATTTTACCTTCAATTGATTAAAAGCTCAATAGTGCCTACTTCATCGGTTCTTTTGATTTCACAACCCTGCTCTTTCATATATGTAAGTGACTCTGTGCTAGGGTGGCCGAATTTATTCTCACCTACCGACACCGCACACAGCTTTGGCTTGAGCCAGGAAATCAATATCGGATTAAACGAATCTATAGATCCATGGTGAGGTACTTTGTAAACTTCCAATTTCCCCTGTATGTATTTACTTAATAAATTTTTATCCAACAAGGAGGAGGCTTCTTTTTCCAAATCCCCTAATAATAAAGCTTCGAAATTTCCGTAATCCAATACAACAGACACGGATGAGTTATTGATGTTTTCCTGGAACTCGTCATCTTCGGGTGGCCAGACTACTACCAACCTCACATCATCTACAGTAAGTATGTCTCCTTTTTTGGGATAAAATACTTTTACCTCCTTTAAATTTTCCAGCCAAGTTTCATATTCTCTAGATTCGTATTCAACCGGTCTGAATACAACTCTCTCAACATCACATCTGGTTAGCAATCTGTTTAGACCTTTCAGATGATCCTGGTGAGGATGAGTAAGTAATAACAAATCTATATGACATTTATTCAGCCAAAACTCTTTATCTATGTACCTATCTACCTCAAAATCAGGCCCTCCATCTATGACAATTAAGCTATTTTGCCTGGTTTTAATAAGCACAGCGTCTCCCTGACCCACATCGAACACCTTTATTTGCAAACCGCCACCGTTATTATCTAACAAAACCAGTTTTAGCAGTAAAAAAATCGAGAAAACAATTAACAATGACCTACTTAACATGGTTTTTCCTCGAACTTTTAATAAAAAACAGTCCCAAAATAAAGTAGTAAACAACCAAAAAGAGTAAAGATACTTGTGCGTTTAGTACAAACTTGTTGAATTTGGAAAAATACTCGATCATAAGTACAAAAAAATCCAGTGGTAAATACACTAAAACGGCCAAAAAGCTTCCTAAAACCCCACTTAGAGCGCTAAGTGCCAAGAAGATACTGCCCGCCATAGTTGAAATAGGTACTGTCCACAATATCAGTGCGTTCACCACCGGACTTAACAGACTTATCTGACCAAACTTGTAAGATAGAAAAGGCCAGATGAGCATTTGGGCTGATAATGTAGCCGAAAGATCCTCTATAATTACATTTTGGACCTTAAGAAGGCCTTTAAGCATGGACGAGATGCTAGCCTCAAACAGTATGAGGCTTAATGTAGCTAAAAAGCTTAGTTGAAAGCTTAAATTGTATATGTACGAAGGATCGATAAGAGCTAAGATGGCCCCGGTGAATAAAAGCACACTTACAGCGTCTATTTTCCGACCATAAAACTTACCGAAAGCTATTATGCTTCCCATGATCCAAGCTCTCACAACCGGGGGTTCAAAACCTGAAACTATGGCAAATACCAGCGTCCCGGTAACAGCCAACGCCATGTTCTTTAATTTGTAGGGTGTGCCCAAGATCTTCATAATGGCGTTATAGACTAAAGTTACGTTATACCCCGACACTACCACCACGTGAATGGTACCAGTGTCCCTTAGCATTTTTTTAAACTTTGGCACCTCGTAAAGCTTATCTATACCAACAGTCATGCCCAGTAACAACTCGCTGTGCGGGCTGGGAAGATTTTTTCTGGCTAGGCTTACGGTTCTTTCCCTGAATTTCTCTAGCCTGCTCAAACTGTTTGTCTTTTCTTGCCTATCCTTCCAATCCGCTTCCCCCGCTCCCTGGCAAGTCGCTAGATCACCTTCGCATACTTTGTTGACTCTTATCAAAAGGGCTATCAGTAATAACATGTAAACAAAACCTGTCTTTTTCATCAAAAGCCTATTTGATCTTCAATCTTTTCCAACACGTTTTTGGGAATACCTGAGTCCTCAACGAGTGCTTGAAAATCGTTGTAAGGCCTGTTTTCTATCATTCTGGCAGCATAAACAGGCCCTATGCCGGAGAGGCCGTCAATGTCCTCCTGGCTGGCTGTGTTCACGTTCACTTTACCGGTAACTTCTTCCGGTAAAACGGGCTTGTTAATTTGGTTACTTGTAAGCGTTGTTTGATTATCGGTATATGGATTTATAAGTGCAGCCACTTCTTGCCCCTTAACCGGTTCCAAAGGAGGCTCCCATTTAAAAGGTATATAAATTTTCTGAGCATCTGTTAGTTTTCCGGAAAGATTTATGTATTTTGAGACCCACTCTTCAGAAGCGTCGCTACTAAACCCTTCGGCTCTTTCAACTACCTCAGCCAATCTGCCTTCAAAAGACAATTCATAGACTCCCGGTTTATTTATAGCTCCGGCAATTTCAACAAATATGTTCTCATCTATAACTTCCGTCACTTCTTCTTCAGACGTACTTATTATGCCTGTGCTTTCATCTTTTCTAAACGCTTGTTGTACTCCAAACACCGTAAATACAGCAGCTAGATATAATATGATAAAGCTATAAACTAAATTATCTTGAATAATGTCTGAAATTCTCTCTACTAATTGATTTCCCATAAACATTGTTTCTCATATTTTCCTTGGGTTTTGAAGCCTGTTAGTCCTATTTAAACTAGACACGGGAATTATTATATGCCGCATTATTCCCGCGTTTTGTAGTCTGTCATTATGCTACAACACTTATTATTACCGCACTATTCCCGCTTTACATAAGTTATAGCGCGCCCACTACATTAACAACCAAAACGCTTCTTTTAGAGTGCAGGCTGGTTATGCTTTTGAAAAAAGTTATTTAGGGGATGTAAAAGTTTAGTCTTCTAAGGCTTTAAGAAGTATCTCCTTGAAAGTCGGGTTCTTTTTAAGATCCCTAATCAACGTCACAAACTTAGTTTCGTTTATGTCGTAGAATACTTCCCTACCTCTCTTCTTGTTCTTCAAGAATCCTATGGAGGCAAGAACTCTCAGATGGTGAGAAGCTAGATTCTCCTCAACGTTTAGTTTGTCAGCTACAGAGCTAACATTTTGAGGTCCGTCGCTTAGGAACTTCAAAATCTTGAGCCTGTTTCTGTCAGAGAAGGCCTTAGAAATTCTATCTTGATTCATAGAATCAATATACAACATCCGTTAGGACAATTCAACTAATTATAAAGGTATTAATTATAAATAGTATAGATATATAGATACAATTTGGTATAATATTTATTAATGAGTTCTCTAATAGAAGTAGACAAGTTAATAAGAATGGCCAAGAAAGAAAGAGTAGACTTCGGAAAAGGTGACCCTTACAACCGGCTTAGATATTATACAAAAATTGGCTGGCTTCCTCACATGGAACGTAAAATGTCCCGTGACGGCGAGGTTAAAGGGCATTACCCCGTTTGGGTACTTGAAAGACTAGTCTTAATAGACAAACTCAAAAAGCAAGGTGCTAATAATGAGTATATTACGAGTAAGATAGATACCCGAAACAAACTACATGGTTTATATGCCAAGTTTAATACTCAAGACTTCAAGAACAAGCTCATTTCTTACGCCACAGTACTTATTGTTTTCTTAATTCTTCTTACTGAATTGGACATAATAAATATATCCAAATCTAAGAATCAGCCTATCATAGACTACTCTGAGAGCCTTACTCCTCAGATCATAGATAGCGGTTCTTCTTTTGTGCCTTCCGGAAAAAATAGGGTATTTGTTAAAAATTCTCAAATAACCTCCGGTAGCAAGGTTTATATAACTTTCAACCAAGATTTTTCGCCCGCTGCCAGATACTGGGTCTCAAAGGTTGAAACTCAAAAAGGATTCTATGTAGATCTGGATGCTCCGGTTTTTGATAACGTTGAGTTCAGCTGGTGGATAAGTTATTAAAACAGCATTTCCTCAACTATTTCCCGTTACGAGAAATTAACTCTTGACATTATTTTTCTGTTGTGAGTAGAATAAAAGTACAATTTTTTGGAAATCCAAGAAATCCAAAAAGTTTTTAGAGTACTGCCTCTAAATTAGTATAAAGTTTCAAGGCAGGTACTTAAACCTAGGGATCTGAACTACCCTGATACTCTATCAGGGCCGGGTTGTCCAGGTTAAAGGCCTTAACATCTATGAATGAAAAGGAACCAAATAGAGTTAGCCTGATAGTAGGGAGCTTATTTCACTATCTTCCCATAGTGCTGGCGTTTCTAATGCCGGTTTTCTTCCTATCAACTACCTCTGAATTCTTTGAGTTTAACAAGTTGGCACTGTTGACCGTCTCAACAATTTTGCTTTTATTAGCCTGGACCTACAAAATTGTTGAAACTAAGAAAGTAGGCATAACCAAGTCTGTAATAGACTTCCCGTTATTCCTCTTACTACTGTCAATAGTGCTATCTACTGTCTTCTCAACAAACAAGACAGTGAGCATTTTTGGTAGTCAGGGAAGATGGTTTCCAAGCTTATTTGGTGTAGTAGTGCTTTACGCGTTTTACTACCTGGTAAGTGGGAATCTAAAAGACAAAAAGTTCATAAAAAATGCTCTCATGGCCTTCATTGGAGGAACTACTCTCTCCAGTTTTGTGGCCATTTTAAGCTATTACCGCATATATGTCGGTAGCGCAGCTTATTTTAGAATTAATAATTTCACCCTTACAGGATCTATTACTACTGCTTTGGTGCTAGCCGCCTTAGCTATTGTTATTGCTCTTGCCATGATGCTCTATGAAGACTCCATGCAGAAAAAAGCCTTACTGCTGGTCTCTATAGTCATTAACTACTTCATCGTAGTTCTTGTCAGCATTTTACCGGCTTGGGCGGTCTTAGGTGTGGGTATTGTAGGTATAGTATTTTTTATTAGCTACAAAAAAATAATGGAAAATACCGTATTTTTGACCATGGCAGCGGGCACTTTAGCCGCTATAACCTTGGTAGTCCTTCTACCTACCACCAGGGACTTAATAACTAACAAGGACTATCCCAAAGAACTAGTACTACCGGTCCAGGAGTCTTGGATTGTGGCTTCGGAGACTGTGCAGGATTATCCTACACTAGCCACCGGACCCTCATCCTTTGGGCTTAACTTCCCAAGATACAGACCTCTGTCACTAAATACCGGAGATCTTTGGAATGTAAGGTTCGATAAGCCATACAACGAGGTATTTAATACGCTCGCTACCATAGGTTTGGTGGGCTTGCTAGCTGGATTCTTCTTTGCCTACAGGCTATTCCAGGTAGTCATGGCCTCACTTAAAACCCATGATGAGGACGGCTTATCAAAGATCCTTGGTATAGCAGTCGGATCGCTGCTGGTAGTGTTCTTTTTTACTTACGCAACTCTGCTAAACGTATTTATCTTATTCATACTGGTAGCCTTCATGATGGGCAACCTTGGTATTAACAAGTCAGACGTAGCAGAAAAGTTTGCCGTAGGACTTGCTTCTATAGCTCCGGTTACAACAATCGGGGAAGAAGGAGCAATCAAAAAAGAGTACCTACACTTCATATTTGCCCTGCCAATATTGGCAGCTACTATCTATGTAGGATATGTGTATTACAAGGTTTACTTGGCAGAATACTATATTCGAACATCAATAGTTGCCGCGCAAAGAAATGAAGGTGCAAGAACATTTGAGTTCCAAACAAAAGCAATAAATATGAATCCCAGAAGAGACTCATATCACAATGCTTACGCTCAAACCAACCTTGCGCTGGCAAACAGTATTGCTTCCAAGGAGTCGCTAACCAATCAGGACAGGCAGACTATACAACAACTGATTGCACAAGCTATAAGAAATTCCAGATTATCAACTGAGGTCTTAAATCCTCTTAACGTTGACAGCTGGACAACCAGGGCCAGCATTTACAGAGCCATTATCCCAATAGCTCAAAATGCTTCCCAATGGTCCATTGCTTCTTATAACACAGCCATCCAGTTGAGTCCGACCGATCCTAGATTAAGGTTAGATTTAGGAGGAATTTACTACTCTAGAGGTGATTACCTCACAGCCGCTAACTTTTACAGGCAAGCAATCCTACTAAAACAGGACTATGCTAATGCTCATTTTAACTTTGCACAAGCATTGTTAAGACTAGAGGATTATAACAATGCCAGAAGAGCGCTGGAGATAACCAGAACTCTAGTTGATACTGACTCAAGCGACTACAAACTAGTCGAAGAGCAGTTGGCAAATCTTCCCTCAGCAACACAGGAGTCCAATCTCCCCACTGTTGAACAGATAGAAGAACAGGCTCAAGAAGGTGAAGGCGAACAGCCTGCCACTCAAGAGCCCCTATCTACAGTAGGAGAAGAGGAAGTAATTGAAGGTGGAGCGAATCTCGACCAAGAAGTACTACCTCAGGAAGTACAACCGGCTGAAGGCGAAGGAACACCGGCTGAAGGTCAGTAGCTAGTTTTTAGAACAAAAAGACCTTTTTAAGGCTGAATAAGGCATCGAAAAGCCCCGCATATGCGGGGCTTTTTTATTTCTTTTCTATTTTAGTGAGCTGGTGCCCCCTTCGGGGACCCCAATCTACTAAGCTCATTCTATTCGCTAAGTAGCTTGGTGGCTTTGCACCCCAATTCACTAAACTCGTTCCACTCGTTAAGTGACTTGGTGGACCGTAGGGGATTCGAACCCCTGACCTCTTCCATGCCATAGAAGCGCTCTACCAACTGAGCTAACGGCCCCTGCTTAAATAGCTTTAAACTAAAGCTGTTCTATTCTAACTCATGTACCTCGCTCTTGCCAAACACCATTCTCTTATTAGGCAGGTTATCAATGTTATATAGTTTAACCGGCTTTTTCTTGCTCACCAAAGGCTTCTTTTTTATGTTCGAAAGTTTTTCCGTCATGATGTTGATCAACTCTTCCAAGCCTTCCCTACTCACAGCCGAAATCCCTAACACATCAACACCCTTTTTCTTAAAAGCTTTTTTTATGTCGCTAAAACTCTCACTAACCTCTGTGATATCCATTTTATTTATCACCACTACTTGCTCTTTCCCTGATTGGTCCACTTTATACTCTTTCAACTCCTGCTGGATCATGTCATATTTTTCTAAAGCTACTTTAGCCAGATCATCCTCTCCCTGCTCAAAGGGATCGATCATGTGTACCAATAACCTGGTTCTTTCCACGTGCCTTAAAAACTCATCTCCTAACCCCTTTCCCTCAGAGGCACCTTCAATGAGACCCGGAATGTCAGAGATTATAACGCTCTGCCCGCTCTTAAGCATCAAAACGCCTAAATTGGGACTTATGGTCGTAAAGGGGTAGCTACCTATCTTAGCTTGCGCGTTAGTCAAAGCATTAACTAAGGTGCTTTTTCCTGCGTTCGGAGCACCTATCAATCCTATGTCAGAGACTATTTTGACCTCAAGTTTGATGGTTTTTTCCTCCCCCTTACCTCCTTTGGTATATTGTTTTGGAGACTGGTTAGTGGAACTCCTAAACCTGTAATTACCAACTCCACCTTTTCCACCCTTTGTCAAAAGTAGTTTTTTACCATCCTCATCCATATCCTCAATTAGAACCTCTCTATCTCCCATTACTTCATATATTAGAGTGCCTTGGGGTATTTTTATCACAAGGTCCTCTCCGTCGGGACCTCTTTTATTTTTTCCCAAGCCAGCTATACCACTTTCAGCTTTGTACTCTGATCTGGATCGAAAATCCATCAAGGTGGCCAGATTATGGTCGACCAACGCGTAAACACTTCCGCCCTCTCCGCCATCTCCGCCATCAGGACCTCCTTTTGGCACAAACTTTTCTCTTCTGAAAGAAACAGCTCCATTACCACCTCTTCCGGCTTTAACTATAATGGTTGCTAAATCAATCATGAGCGTATTATAACTCACTTTGCTCGTTGCTTTGAGTACAAAGTAATTCGCTTTGCTCGTTGCTTTGAGTAC
>CBFDCV010000007.1:0-30527 GCA_965603395.1 uncultured candidate division WWE3 bacterium | reverse complement strand
ACTTCATGATGTGTTTAAGATATATCAATAAATCCTGTGTTACAGCTTAATTTCCGTATAACAACCTTGCTAGATTGTAGTGCGCTGTATAGCCAAAGTCGTTAGTAAAAGACCGCCAGCTATCGTAACCAAAGGTATCAGGACAACCATGGTGGAACATAATGTAGTTTGATACTGTCTCAGCAAAGTCTTCCATCTGGCCATCCCCCGGTATTATTTTATGCATGCTATCAGAACACTCAATTCTGTTGTCTCCTCTATAGGTTGAGAGCGTTCTATCCCCATCGTCTCTTATGGCCTGGGCGATAAGGCCATCAATATACGATCTGTTAGCAAAATGGTACATATGACCTGCTTCATGAGCAAATAGCCAGTTGAAGTTAGCTTGACTGGCGCTGACGTAAGAGAAACAGGCTCCAGTACCAAACTGGATTTGTCCGTAGCTTGCACTGGCCAGTCCGCAGGCAACTCTGGATCCTGCCCATACAACCTCTAGTCGGTCGTTGTAGTCTGCACACAGGTTTTCGACAAAACTACCTCCATGGTCAACTAGGTACTGAGCCGCGTTTTCAATAACGCTACGTGCATTAGCAGGCCAGTTGTCTCCAACTAATGTGAAGCAATCCACAGAGCTTACTGTTGGACACTCTCCTGGAGGGCACGCAGTTGAAGGCCCGTATGAAGTGTAGTTACTATCTATAGAGTCCTCACGCCCCTCAGCTACCCTAGTAGGATCCACCGGCGTAATAGCAGACAAGAGAAATATGAAAATGATCATAACTACAGCTATAGGCATGCCAAATGATAAAGCACAACAACCAAATACTTTGTAGAGGGCTTGGGCACTAGACTCAACAAAAGAGTCTATTATATTTGCATCTGCATGCCATAAAGCTTTTCCTATCTTACCAACAAGGTTTTCCAATTTATTTAAAACATACTGGATTACCTTTTCTATATAGGGGTAGATAGTAGCTCCAATACCCTCAGTTCCTGCCACCACAATACCGCTTAGCACTTTAGCCAATACCTTAGTAACAGTTTTTGAAGCCGCCTTGGATACTACCTCTCTCATGTAAGCAGGAGCGCTCAAAAGTTTTCCAAGCTTAGATTTAAACAATTTTTCTTGCAATAAACTTAACGTTTGAGAGAACTTTTGCATTAAGCCCGCCTTGCTTTGGAAGATACTTACTCTTTTACCACCGCCTTCATATTTTATAAGGGATTTAAATACCGCTTCCAACTTTCTGGCGTTTTCCTCGCTTTGTACCAGCTTGCCTATATTGTCAAACTCTAAACCAAGTTGGTCATTGTGTCTTTTTAACCAATCCCGTAAGCTGGCAGAACTTGCGCGGGCTTTTTCGTATTCAAGACCGTGTCTTAAAGCTTTACCCGTCTTTACCAACTCCCCATAGCCTCTTTCTTTAAAGTTAATCATGTCCACGAAGTCTTGTTGTGTAATATGCTGAGCGCCCTTTGCTCCTCTTCTGGCATATAGTTCAGCGCCAAACCTAAGATTTTTGTGGCCTACGAAAGAGAATGATTTAGTCACACCATCCAGTTCAACATTTACGCTGTGTTTGTTATCAAAAAGTTTTGACAAACGTCCCTTACTCATTATGTTGTTCATAGTTTTAGAGCCGGTGTTATCTCCTTCCCCATAACGCTCATCATAAAGCAGCCCAAAGTAGTGGACTTTTTTAAGTTGCTCCCCTAGAACTGAGGCTGGAGTAAATCCGTTTAATCTCTTACGAACAAGGTTCCACACGACGTCTGCCGCTACTCCAACTACACCGTCTTTTTCAAGCATGTTTATTAGATCGTAAAAATCTTCTCGCTTGTAAAATCTTAAAGCCTCTTCAGAAACGTTCAGTAAATTTCTTGTACCCACAATGGAAGAGTTCTGAGGGTCCGAGATAATCTTTCTCATAGGACCTTTAACAAAGTGATTCTCCAAGAACTTTCTGTTCATGTTGTTGACGCCGCCTTTAAAAGCCCCGGCGCTGGCGTGCTTTGCTTGTATTAAGTTGATCTTGCCTTTTAGATTTATAACCCCCGGTTTACTTTTGATATCAGAGCCTTTTAGTCCCTCTATGTCTTTTAATAGAGATCTCAATGGTTTTGTGTCTTTTTCAAACTCTGCTTTGGCAACTGCCCCTAAGCTTTCAAAGTGTTTATCGGCTTCTTCTAATACTTTCTTAGCTTCACCTAAACTTCCTATGTTACCTGTTTCTTCATCGCCGAAGATTTTTTTATACGTACTACCAACACGTTTCTCATTTGCTCTGCCAAAAGTATATTTCCCTAAGTCGCTTGAGAGGGCTGCCAGACCGCTACCAACACCGGAGCCAAATTCTGCAAACTCACCTTCTTTAGCAAATATGTAGTTTTTATCACCGCGGCCGTTTAAAGCGTTGGCTGTACGAAGTGCTCTGGCTCTATGAAGATATGATTTTATCTCTGTTTTATGTTGGGGGTCTGTTATTTGACCTGTCTGAAGAAGATTAATTAATTCTGAAGAAGAAGCAATGGCCGCTTGGTTTGTAAATTTGGCAAAGCTAGTATCTCTAGCTGCGGACGCTCTGGCAGATCTAGTGAATTTTTTAAACCCCATTCCGCTTTCCTGAAAAAGGTCCACTTCCCTATCCAGCTTGATTCCTTTTTTATCTCCGGGTGTATCATAGAAAGTTTGTTGCTCAGGGGTGGTTAATTCAAGTCCGTAAAGTTGGAAGGGCATGGGGCCTCCCGCAGGCGTATCTCCTTCCAGATGATCTCCATAAGCATATCCCACAATTGGGGACACTTCTTTGCCCTCTAAAAGAGGCTTCCATAGTTTTTCTCTTTCTACATAAGAGCTGAAATCGGACCAATTAACAAAATCGTTAAACCATTGTTTACCTGTTTTCTGAAGCATCTCTCCGGGATCTTGGACCCACTTAACAGGATTTATGTCTATACCAACCTGTACCCCTGCCACATCTTCCTCATCACCAAGCTCTATGGCCCTCATGGGGTCATAAGTGGCTTCTTTAGGAGTGGCCCGTGCTCTTAGTTGTCGGGCAACATCGTCAATAAAAAGATTTCTTGCCTGTTCTTTTACACTTAATTTACTAAGCTCTTTATTGAGTCCATATAGGTAATTGTTAATCCACGTATCAGAATTAAACTCCAGAGGAGAAGGATAATCACCGTAGTGCCTCTTCCTAGGTATAGGATCTCCCGGGTAATAACCCCCGAGCAAATTATATAAAGGGTTTGAGTCAGGCATGTGTTTATTTTATAATAGATTTGAGCTATGAGAAAGGAAGCACTGTTCAGACAAAAATTTATAAAACTAGTATTGGTAGCCAGCGTCTTTCTTGTGTCAATTTTTGGGATTATTCCTAAAGCTCATGCACAAAGTCCTTGCAACATTTTATCTATCATTAAGTTTGGCTCTCTCACTTATTGTAAAAACAAAATCGTCGAAGAAATCGTAGCTATTCCCAGAACAATTCTTGATGCTTTTACCGCCTCTATCATTAATGTACCTTATACTATTTTGTTTAATGCTAATCCTGACCAGGTGGGTACTTGCGGAGCTTATTGGATAGGTCAGAGGATTACTGATCCAACACAACTAGCTGCCTTAAGGGGACAAGGGGTGCTCATAAACGATACGGTGATCGCAGACGCTACTGCAGAAGAGCCCACAATTGGTTGTGATTTTAATAACAGTCTTTATGGATCCAGGGTAGCAGGAAGCATGATGGGTGTTACAAAATACGCCTATGATAGCCTTTCCAAGGAAAAGCTCCCTGTTAGTTTAGCTTATTACTACAAACACAATCTACAAAAAATACCTGTTATTGGAAATACTGCGTATGCACAAGTGAGCTACAATACTTGGGGATTGGAGTTGGCCCTAACCCTGTGGGAAAAAACCAGGAATATTGCCTATGCCATGATGTCTGTAATAATGTTGGTGATTGGGATACTGATTATTACCAGGAAAAGAATAAATCCTCAAACAGTAGTAACAGTACAAACAGCTATGCCAAGGGTAGTTATAAGTTTACTACTGATCACGTTCAGTTATCCCATTGGCGCAATTTTTGCCTCCATGGTAATACCGCTTTCAGTAATAGTAATGAGGCTGTTTTTTGCCACAATTTTAGATACAGTCGGTTCACTGGCAGATATGAATACCTTGGTAATGGTGATGACTTTATACATAACAACATTCGGCGGTCAGGGAATGATTGCTTTACTGACCGGAGCAATGCTAGGGGCGTTAACCATCATAGCCATGTTTGTGGTATTGGTGAAAGTAATACTGATTAACCTCAAGATCTTGCTGGCTATAATACTTGCTCCCCTTCAATTTGCCATGTCGGCCATACCGGGGCAAGAACACATGATACAGGATTGGTTTAAACAGATGATAGCTAGAGTCTTAGCCATACCGGCTATGTTTTTCTTAATCGGTTTAGCTTGGTACATTCTGGTGGCCCCTTTCTTGAATGTCGATAATCTGTTTACATTGATTGTTCCCCCCTCGGACACGGTCAATATAGCTGAAGTAGGTATATCTTTCTTCAGAGCTGCATCGTCCAGAGTAATGACGCTGGTACTGCTTCCTCTTATGACCATCTTTACTATGTTTACAGCATTAAAGGCTGATAAAGCTGTTGAAGGCTTTATTATAGGTGATAAAAAGAAGAAGAAGTAATTACATAAAATGCTTTGTTATGACATCAAGGAAACTAATAAAAACTTTGACGGTTGCTTTTGTTCTTGTTTTGGTATCCCTTTTTAATTCTAATAACGTATACGCCCAAGACGTCTGTGATGACGAGGGTTTTATAAAAGGAACTTGGTGTCCCTGTCCTCCTGAACCTTCCTTGGCCTCTGTTTGTGGTTTGGTAAGCGACGCCAACCTAACAGCTGGCAGCATTGATCTAGAAGACGGTACAAGCCACCCCGCTTGGTCTACCAGAGAGCCTGTGAGCGGTGTGACAGTTTCCATTTATGAAAATACTCCGGATGTCTCCACGGGAAAGATTTTTGGTAAACTGGAAAACAAATTCTTAGAGTGCGTAACTAGTGATGTTGAAGGAAAATACCACTGTTTGATGAGAAGACTAAATCCCGGAAACCTGGTTTATGTAATTTTTAGCTGCGAGGGGACTATAGCGGATATTAAGATTGTGTCATCTGTGAGAAGCATTACAAGTCTGGATGCGGATATAGATTGTTCCGGAGAATATGAGTATCAGACCCTGAGGCAGGATGGTGAGGAGGAGGATGTGATAGATTTTGCTCAAAGAGAAGAATTCTTAGGTTGTCGGTCAACCTACGAGGATGAGGTGAACCAAAACGCCGGATTTGAGGAACCTGAGCACGAGTTTATGAGTACCACTATTGGGGAGAAGGGCGGGGATATCAGGTTTAATGATAGGGATGGAGATATAGCAGGATTAATAGGCGGTCATCCCGGGGCTTTATGGGAGAAAGATTGCTTAATCGAGTATGACAGAACCAATAATTTAAGAAGACAATACACATTAGCAGGAGGGTGGCTTGTAGATGGGTTTGACTCTGTTCAAGAAAAATGTAACTTTGACCCTGATATGGACGGTGATGGAGAAATTGATAGAGATGATGGAAACCCATTAGATGATCCTGACGAGCTAACCATTCCATTCAGATATGATATCCCAACATTAGAGCTGGAGCACGAACAAGTACGTGTATGGGAAACTAGAACCTCCTTTCAAAGAGAGATGCAAGATCCAAGAGCATTTGCCCAATATAATCACCTTATGTTTGGCGATTGTATAGGTAAGGTACACCTAAGATATTATGAGGACACAGAAGAAGATCAACCAATTCCTTGTGCGGCATTAGCCACGTGTAATGAGACTTTAGGAAACCCGATACGAAATATTCATACCTCTTTAAGTTTTGGATCAAGATTGGCTTCTCCCATGACTTGGGAGGAACTAGTAATGACAGAGGAAAGGCCTTTGGACGATGTTGTGTGCAGGCATCCAACTTTAGGGGACGTAACAATAGCAGAAATTCAGCCACCTAATACCACAGAATCTTGTGAGCCCGGAACTTCCGGATGTAGATACAAACTGTCTTCTGATTACTACATGCCGCAATATTTCATTATGACCGGTGGAGTAAAAAAACCAAAGACTTCAGAAACCATTGGTGATGCTTATGGTAGCGTTCCCAGAAGTGAGCCATGGGAAGCAGTAGCTACGGAGGCAGAAATACCACATGAGGGAGGGCATTATGTTAACTACGAAGATGCCACCGCTCACAAAAATAATTCAGGCATGACGGCCATCAGGATAGCAAATGAGGGCGAAGGTAATACTGATGGAGTTATGGTTAATAGATTTGTTAGTTTTGCAGATGCTTTAGAAGGAGATTATAACTACGAGGCAAGTTCTATTATATGGGACGCGGGTGGGGATATTAAAAGTTTGTGCTCAATCTCTGGAGTGAACGCAGCAATAAATGGTTCTTTTATAATTTCTGATGCGTTGACCGAGGCAATTACTGTTGTCAACAACGTCTTTAAAGGTGTGGAGGAAGACCACGATCCTGTCGAGGGAGATGAGAGTGCTGCTACAGCTACATACGCGACAGAGTGGGGTGTAAATAGAGATATGCATCTGAACAGAGTTTCCTACATTGGTAGGGATATATTTGATACGCTGCAGAGGTTTGCAAGTGGGGGAGGCGTGCTGCAGCTTCTTGATTTAGAAAGTATAAACGCAATTGTGACAACGGTGATCTCAAGAGGTTCTGATAATGATTACAAATCTTTTGCAGAAAGAATTGATAACTTCACTTTTAATGGCGCCTATTCTTACATGAATGCCAAGTACTGCTTAGCGGAGGATACGTTTGATAGCCACTTTCCGCCTTATGGAATCGGCGATTATCCGGGAAATTCAAGTTGTTACCCCTGGGCGGACGTGCCTTTAGGGGGTTTTTGTTATAAGTGGCCGGGGAGACCCCAGGATTGGGGAACTACTTATGGTTTGATTTCAGGCGCAAGCCCTGCATTGATAAGTCACACAGGCGCTCCTTATGACGGTACTTGGCCGGGTATAACAGGAGAGCTAAGAACGTGTAAGTTGGAGAGGTGCCAGGTTTGGGAAAAAACCAGAACATGTGACGAGTTTTTATGGAGACTTATATTTGATCCAACCTCCCCTACAGGTTTTAGATCGGAAGAAACAGATATATGTTGGGATTGGAATGGTGATGGAGATATAGAAACTAGAATTATTGAAAATAAGCGCGTATGCCGAACAACGCCGGATATTTGGAGATATGGACAGCTTTGGTCAGAATATGAGTTATGTTTGGTTGAGCAAGAAGACACATGGGAAAGAGAGCCACGGAATCCAAGCGATCTTCCAGCCCCTGGTTTTCCTGACCAGCACAGCTCGGAGAGAAACTGTGATTTACAAAAAGCAGGCCCCATGACAGAGCCCGGAGATATTTACAAAGACCACATGACAAGAATAATACAAGAGCCGTTCTGGGATGAGACACAAAAAAACACAGAACGTGTATCAAAGAGTGCAAACTACACGGCGCTAGCCTTACTAAGTCCTATAGAAGACAGAACTGAGTTTAATAAGGCAAGTTTTGTTGACTATGCCACTACTAATGATATCAACCACAATGATGCTGATGATGGTGGCTATGATTCCTCAGGCCAAATGCAGGGCGGAGAGTATGGTTCGGTACATAGAACCACTGCCGGAGAACTATCCCAGGGTTTTGGAACAGGAGCTACTGTAGGTCTATTGAAAATAATAAGCCACCCGGAGAGGCCCGGTACTATGACTGAGCCCTTCCCGCCCATGTATCCAAACTGTAACTACTTTGATCCAAACGCTTGGTGTTATGCAATAGAACCTCCGGGTCCCATTGATCTGGATAGTTTGGACGGAGGTCAGTGTAATGCAAACACATCAGGCAGCTGTCCTCTTGAAATAACAATTGGACCGTTAGCTCAGAGAATACTGGGAGCTGCCGGAGCCCGTTCAGGGGTTCCCGGATCTCTATTGTTAGCCGCTATACAAGGAGAAGGTGGATGGTTTACTAGGATGGACTGGGATGACAGAAGCATTGCTTCATACAGCGAGCCTTGGTCAGCCAGGATGCCTCATTGTAATGATATGGTAACAGGTGCCCAAGGACCTTTTGGTTTAATTACTACATGGTTTGATGATGCCGTGTTGGATGGCGGACACCACCCAAGCAGAGTGAGCCCTACTGATGGTAGCACTTTAGTTTACAGCAAATGTAATTTTATAGATGCAGCCTATGGAGCTGCAAAAATGTTGTCATACAGCTATGGTGGAAGTTGTTCATCAGTTCCCGAAGGAGATGTTATCGCTGCCTTAACTCAGTATAGAGGCGGCACTCCTCCAACTAGTTTTATGGTAGACATCGCCCTACACTGTAGGGGTAATTAATTGCCCCTACCCTGATATAATAACCCCATGTTGATAGTAAAAAACCGCAAAGCCCTATTTAACCACCAGATAGTGGAGAAATTTCTGGCCGGTATAGAATTAAAAGGGTACGAGGTCAAAGCCATAAAAGAGAATAACGTAACTTTTGAAGGAGCCCACGTGAGTGTGACGGACGGTCAAGTATTCGTGCAAAATTTACACATAGGAAAATATTCGAAACAAAGTCAGGAATATAAAGAGCAAGAATCCCGTCGTCCCAGAAAACTACTTTTACACAAACAGGAAATTAAAAAACTGCGAAAAGAAATAGACGAAAAAGGAAAAACAGCTATTCCCCTAGCCCTCTTACTAAAAAGCGGTAAGGTAAAACTTGAGATCGCAGTGGTGAAAGGACGTAAAAAACATGAAAAGAGGCAACTTTTGAAAAAACGCCAGATTGAGATAGACCTACAAAAAGACGTTAAACAACAAGGAATTATCGTATAAACAAACTTTAAAAAACATGTTATAATACAAACCCATAGTATAATGGGGTATTTTGAGGGGATGCACAGGCATCGATTGAGAACTTTAAAATATGAGAGCAAGCCGAAGTGATAGGTCTTCGTTAAAAACTACCAAAACAAAAAGTGCTGAACATACATATCAGCCAGCATACGCCTACGCTTAACGTAACGTATGTGTCAGAGAGCGTTGGGTAAAGCCCGGCATTCTTTGAGGCCCTGTACTGACTAGCCTGAGGGGAGTGTGAGGGCAATATAAATTCAGGCAATACATTTTGGACTGACCTACTAAAATGCTTATGAAAGGATGGTCTAGGGAAAATTATAAGGGTTGGTAGTAGCCCATCTTTTCCTAAAACAAATTACTACTAAGCTTGTACACTTTTATATTTCACGTTTTCAAGACGGGGGTTCGATTCCCCCCATCTCCACCAAATGACTTAATGAGCAAAGCGAATTTAGTCAGTTGGGGTGCAACAGGAGCGTTAGCGACGGATTGCCACCAAATGACTTAGCGAAGACCGTATTACTCAATTTCCTATTCATATCAGATATTTAAGTAGTGAGTACCTTTCTGTTCGAAGGTAAGATAGTGGTACTTAGAAAATGCAGAAAACATTAGATATTATTTTTCCACCAAAATGTTTTGGATGCAAAGTTAACTATGGTTACATTTGTTACACATGTTTACAAAAATGCAAGATAGCCAGGTATTTTTACTGTGCGGTGTGTGATAAACCGGCAGTTAGGGGAGAAACTCACGTTCAGTGCTGTAGGGAGGGGACTCCGGCAGACATTTTCAGTGCTTACGAATATAAAGGCTTGGTGAGAAAATGCATAATGAAAGCCAAATACAGAGCCAAGCTTTTTGCCTCTTTAAAAACCTTATCTTTAGAGGCGGCCCACATCGCATCAAAGTGTGCGTTGGATTACCGGGAATTCGTGGTGACCTCCATACCTTTAAGCGCCCAAAGAACTAAAGAAAGAGGTTTCAATCAAGCAGGCATTATAGCCCAAGCAGCAGCTGAGGTGTTCTCAATTTCATATCAGGATTCTATTCTGATTAGAAAAAAGGAAACTAAAGTTCAACACAAAAAGACGCGTAGGGAGAGGTTCGAAAATCTAAAAGAAGCTTTTATTGTAAAACAGGATGTACGTGAGAAAAACATTCTCATAGTTGATGACATCTGTACTACAGGGGCTACTTTACTTGAAGCCTCAAGAGTTTTGCATCAAGCCGGAGCCAAAGAAATCAAATGTTTTACCCTGGCTAAAGAGTTTTAGTTTTCTCCTGATATAACATATAATATAGCGGTCATTATGGAGGGTTGGCAGAGTGGTAATGCAGCGGCTTGCTAAGCCGTGGTCGGTAAAACGGCTCGAGGGTTCGAATCCCTCACCCTCCGCCATCTCAGAGAATATGGGCAATTTTCAACCATTCACAAATAATATATACTTAACCTAGTATGAAGATAACTGAAATTACTGATTTTCTTGGCTTAACAGATGTAAAAAAGGGCCAAGGACTAGAGCCTGAAAAAGGCAAGCTTGATAGGGACGATTTGGGTCCCAGAAAAGTACTTTTTGCTTGGGAAGGTGTTCCAAGAGTAACTAAAACCTCTCTAGACCCCAGATATAAAAAGACCATCATGATCATAGGTGGAGTTATAATGTTTTTACTGTTTTTGATGAAGGAGTTTCTATTGATATTAGTTGTGGCCAGCATGTTTTTCATTTCTCGTGTAATGTCCAGTAACCCTGTCGGCAAATTCAAATATGAGGTTAGTACTCACGGCATAGCTGTGAACGGTAACATGTATTATTGGGACGAGATGCTGCGTTTTTTCTTCTCAGGTCATTTTGGAGACGAACACTTGTCAGTTGATTTAACGGAAGGTATGCCGCCCAGACTAATTATTGGTTTTAAGAAAGAAGACAAGAAAAAGATCATCGAAACTTTAAATAAGTACATTCCGTATTTGGAGGAAGAACCGTTGACCTTTGTTGATAAGGCCTACAAACAGGTGATAGACAAGTTTGATTTAGAGAAGAAATCGTAGTAGTCTCCCCTTGCAAAATCTATAATATTGGTATACATGCATGCTGTTGTATGCGCCCGTAGTTCAGAGGATAGAACGCAGCGTTGCGGACGCTGAGGTCGGGGGTTCGAATCCCTCCGGGCGTGCCAAGAGCTTGAGCTTGAGCTTGAGCTTGGAGTTTGAGTTTGGGCCGTTAGCTCAGTCGGCTAGAGCGTCGCATTCGCATTGCGGAGGCCGGGGGTTCGATTCCCCCACGGTCCACCATATGACTTGAGGAGGGGTGCAGGAGCGGTTTAACTGGCTGGTCTCGAAAACCAAGCGCCTGTGAAAACAGGCACGTGGGTTCGAATCCCACCCCCTCCGCCAACGAGTACTATGGCTCTAGGACTAAGCATTACTAAGTTCATTACATTCACTAAGTAATTACTTGAGCCCCTCCGCCAGGTATAATATTTACATGAAAACTAAACCACTTTACATATTAGTTAGTGTGACAGTTTTAGGAATAGTAGCAGCCGTTTTTCTACAACAAGATAAATATTCTAAGTGTAGTAGGGCCTGTGTTAGAGAAGGTTTTGGCAAAGGAGAGTGTGTTAGTTGGGTGTCTAGAATGAGCGCTGAATCCTGGTGTAAAGAAAGAGGGGCCACTTTTGTGAGTGCCCATTGTCCGAGTTTCGATGTGCAAAGGGCTGATGACGCCCGTGGTGGTGGCGGAGTTATTTGTTGTTGTGAATAAAATCATCGAATTGGGAATTTGGAATAAGCATAATTAAAACTGATATCATAAATTAATGGACAATAGATATTTACGAATTTTAGTTTACGTATTATTGGTTTTATACTTTTCTTTGTTTTTCCTGAGAAAAATAAACCTTATAACAGCAGATTTGGGACGACATATTACAAACGGCAAGGTTTTTTTAAAGCAGGGGTTGGTTGTTTCTACTAATTATTATTCATATACACAACCCGATTTTTCTGTTGTTACTCACCATTGGCTTAGTGGCGTAGTGTTTTACTTGGTCCATAATCTGATCGGTTTTACAGGATTATCCATATTCTATATTTTAATCAGCGGACTTACGGTTTTTGTGTTCTTTAAAATAGCTGAGGACAGATCTAACTTTCCTATAGCGCTGTTATTCACGATATTGCTAATTCCCCTAATAGCAAATAGGAAGGAAATCAGACCGGAGGGATTCAGCTATTTATTCATGGGAATTTACTACTATCTCACCACTTTGTATTTAAAAAAGAAACTGAAATTTAAGATCCTTGCCACTGCACTTTTAGTTTTACAGCTTTTATGGGTGAACCTGCACCTGTTTTTCGTAATGGGAATTGCTGTTGTAGGAGCCTTTACTTTTTTCGAAGCATTAAAAAAGTGGATTTACAAAAAGAAAAACAAATTTAAGGAATTGCTAGTTCTATCAGCGGGACTTGTAATCGTTAGTTTGATTAATCCATACACATTACAGGGCTTGCTAGAACCTCTAAACATTCTCAAAGAATACGGATACATGATAGTGGAAAACCAATCGGTGCTTTTTATGCAGAAAAGATCTCCCGGTTTTGAATATATCTATTTTGAAATGGCTGCTTTGTCAGTGCTTTTTATGACTGGGCATATTCTGCTGTCAAAAAGGGTAAGAAGTAATGCTGTACCCACCATGCTACTATTAGCGTTTTTAATACTAGCCTTCCGCGCCATAAGAGGAATCCCGATTTTTGCTATGTTTTATGTGCCGGTAGCTGCAGGATACATTTATAACTATTACAAAGGAGCGCGGGAAAAGCTATTGTGGCCGGCAATTTTCCTTATAATAATAACGCTAATTCCCGGACACGTTTTCTCCTTCAGCCAGCCGAGTGCAGGTTTGGGTTTGGTAGAAGATATAAACAACTCAGCTGAGTTTATGAAGCAAACCGGTATCAAAGGTCCACTATTTAACAACTACGATATAGGAGGTTATTTGATCTACCATTTTAATGACCAAGAAAAAGTCTTTGTAGATAATAGGCCCGAAGCATATACCGTTGAGTTTTTCACAGGGCTGTACGGTCCCATGCAAGAAAAACCGGAAATTTGGCAGGAAGCTCAGGAAGAATACAACTTCAATTCCATATATTTTTACAGAAGAGACCGGACACAATGGGCGCAACCATTTCTCATAGAGAGAATTAAAGATCCCGAGTGGATACCGGTTT
Source organism: uncultured candidate division WWE3 bacterium (assembly GCA_965603395.1). Classification (GTDB taxonomy): domain Bacteria; phylum Patescibacteriota; class WWE3; order UBA101185; family UBA10185; genus CAYSWS01. The sequence goes on along the minus strand of CBFDCV010000007.1, from coordinate 17,282 downwards.
ACGTTGATTTATATGTACTGATTTTAGTGAAAAACAATGAACAAAATCAGGATATAATAAATAACTACAAAATTCCTAATAATGTGTTTGTAGTTACTTAACATGAAAATAATAGTCGCAGCCGGAGGTCAAGGTACAAAAATCTGGCCTCTGAGCACAAGAAAAAATCCAAAACAGTTCCAGAAGATCATAGCTAACCACTCTCTTTTTACGCACAACATAAATATGCTTTTAAAAAGATACAGACCTGAAGATATTTTCATTTCTACAAAAAAGATGTACGAATCTCTAGTTAAAGAACAGGCTCCAGAAATACCAAGAGAGAATTATATACTAGAACCCGATTCTCCTAACGGTAGAGGGCCGGCTGAAGGTTTTGCCTTTTTGAAACTTTCCATGATGCATCCCAAGGAGCCCTTCTCGATCATGCAACCGGATTGTTTGTATTTACCAGAAGAGCAGTATTTGGACACTCTGGAAGCTATGGAGAAAATTGTGGTAAAGGAGGAAAAGTTGGTTTCAGGAGGTCTTGTACCCAAATATCCGGTGCTAGGAGTGGACTATTTGTTATTGGGAGAGAATGTCAGATCAAATGATGGCATAGATATTTTTAAAGTTAAGAAGTTTTTAGGAAGAAAAAGTGATTTTACCGAGACGGGAGACATGATCAAGAAAGAAAATGCTGTCATACACACTAATTTGAACACCTGGTATCCGGAGTTGATGCTGGAGGCTTACAAGAAATACAAGCCAAACTGGTACGAGGGGCTTATGGAAATTAAGAAGGTAATAGAGGAAGGAGAAGATGAGGAGAAAATAGATGCCATTTATAAAAAAATGGATAAAGGATCAACCGAAGAAGTAACCCAACACGTTTTTGAAGAAGGCTACATAGTTACCTACCCTTTCAAATGGGTAGACATCGGAACTTGGGATTCTGTTTATCAGCACCTTTCTCAGCAGGGGGAAGTTTATACAGAAGGTAACGTAGTGGCTTTGGATTCATCAGGCACATTGGTAAAGAGCACCAAGCCGGAAAAATTAATAGCGGTTTTGGGTTTGCATAACACGGTGGTGGTTGATACTGAAGAGGTGTTGTTCATCGCTCCCAGGGACAAGGTTGGGCAAATCAAAGACATACAAGAGGAGTTAAAAGAAAAAGGTTTAGAGGAATTCTTATAGAGAGGGGGCGTTATTATCAACTTTATAACCATTACTTTGGTTGTTTACTACGTATTTAAGGGATTGGAAGAAGGTAGGTTGGATAAGAAAAAGGCATAAAACAGCTTTGTAATGGCTTAGAACTTGGGGTAAAATCCCTTTGCTTTGTATCGTTATGGAGGGATGCAGGAGTGGTTAAACTGGCTCGCCTGGAAAGCGACGCGCCCGGAAACGGGCACGGGGGTTCGAATCCCCCTCCCTCCGCCATAAATACGCGCTTTAAGGCGTAGTTTTCATTTTCAAAAAAGCAAAAAGTGTGCTATACAATCTCTAATGGACACAGTTTCCCAAATTAAGCAAAATCTTGATATTACCGACGTCATTGCCGGTTATATTTCTGTGAAAAAGTCAGGAAAAAACTATAAAGCTTTGTGCCCGTTTCATTCTGAAGACACACCTTCTTTCATGGTTTCTCCGGAACTGCAGATATACAAGTGTTTTGGCTGTGGTGAGGCCGGAGATATTTTCAATTTTGTTGAGAAGATGGAAGGTGTTGACTTTAACTCAGCTCTAGAAATTTTGGCTGAAAAAGCCGGTGTAAAGATTGAAAGACGCCAACACGATCCCAATTACAAGAAAAAAGCCAAAGCTTTTGAAATTAACTTGATGGCAGCTGAGTTTTATCATTATTTATTGATGAAGCATAAATCGGGTAGAAAAGCTTTAGAGTACTTGAAAAAGAAGAGAGGGTTTGATGACAGGACCATTAGAGCTTTCAAATTAGGCTATGCGCCCAATACCTGGGATACTTTATACCAATTTCTAAATAAAAAAGGCCACTCTGATGAAAACCTATTAATTACAGGGGTAGTCATGGCAAGAAGATCAGGAGAAGGTTTTATAGACAAATTTAGAGGTAGGATAGTATTCCCTTTTGTTGATGTGTCAGGGAAAATAGTGGGTTACAGCGGAAGAGATGTAGTAGGCAGGGACCCAAAATACTTGAACACCCAAGAAACCATCGTTTTTAATAAAAGCGCCTTTTTGTATGGGCTTGATAAAGCCAAAGCAGCTGTTAAAAAAGACGGGGCTATTTTTGTGGAGGGACAAATGGATGTAATAAAGGCTTGGCAAAACGATATTACAAATGTAGTGGCTGCCTCCGGGACATCCTTAACTTCTGTGCAATTAAAGATCATTTCACGTTATACAAAGGAGCTCACTTTCTGTTTTGATTCAGATGATGCCGGTTTAAACGCTACCGCCAGAGCGCTGGCGTTGGCTGAGCCCTTTGATTTTGATGTCAAAGTAGCCATGATCCCGGAATCTTATGATGATTTGGACGATTATCTTAAGGAGAGTGCCGGAGCAGCCAAAAAAGCCTTAAAAAACCCAATACCTATTTACGATTTTTACTTAGCCAACGCGCTAAAAAGATATAAGAAGGAAACAGCTTACGGCAAAAAAAGAATAGTGGAATATTTGGCACCTGTATTTTCGAAAATAAGTAACAATGTGGTGTTGGATCACTATGTTAAAGAGCTGTCAGAAAAAATTAGTACCAGCGAAGAAGCTATAAGAGGAGCGTTAAAAGAACCTAAGGAATTTAAATCAAAAGAGGATGAAAAAAAGTCAAAGGAAAACGCCAAAATGCAGCAGGAGATGAAAAAATCTCCAGAAGAATATCTGTTGGCGCTTCTCCTTAAAGCAAGGCTTGACACTATGGGGCAATTCTTGTATAAACTTGATTCGGAAGACTTTACCGTAGAGAGAAACACAATTATATTCGAAGAGCTGAAAAAATATATAGATAGTAAGCCTAAAGAGTTTGATATAAAATACTTTACAGAGAAGATAGATCCAAAGTTTAAGGAACTTACCTTAGAAATGTATCTTTGGGATTTGGGAGATCTAACTTCCAACAGAATTTTATTTGTCAGAGAAATAGAGTCAGCCATTTCTCGTATAGAAAAAGAATCTATCAAGAGAAAGCTGAAAAAAATTAGTGAACAAATAAAACTTGCGGAGTTAGAAACAGATGCTAAAAAGATAGAAGAACTTTCTAAGGAGTTTAGTGAGTTATCGAAGAAATTAGTTTAATATGGCTAAAAAAAGTAAAAGTACAAAAACTAAAAATAGTCCAAAAGAGACCACAAAGAAGAAACCACAAAAATCTACCAAGAAGAAAGTGGCTAAGAAAGTAGTAAAGAAGGAGGCTAAGAAAAAAAGAAAGGTTACAAAAAGTGCAGCTCCAAAAAGCAAAGCAAAAAAGGTTGCCAAGAAAGAGGTAAAAAAGAAGAAGAAGAAAACCGCTGAAAAAGGTACAAAAAACATTGATTTAAAAGAGAGGAACATCAAAAAGCTTATTACCGTAGGTAAAAAACAGGGATACCTAACGTTAAGTCAGATATTGGAGCTATTCCCTCTCGCAGAAGAAGAAATTGAAACATTAGATTTCCTTTACGAAAGATTAATGGAAGCTAAGATCGATGTTTTTGATGTGGAATCTGAGAAGGAAGCGGAGAAGCTTGCCGGTATTAAGGAAATTGATTTAACTAAAGGCAAACTGGATAAAACCGTGTCTTCAGATCCGGTTCGAATGTATTTGAGGGAGATAGGCAAGGTTGACTTGTTGAAAGCGGAAGAAGAGGTGTACCTGGCTAAAAGAGCAGAAAAAGGTGACCAAGATGCAGCTGACCTGTTGGCTAAGGCTAACCTAAGGTTGGTGGTGTCTATTGCTAAAAAATACATGGGCAGGGGTTTGCATTTTCTGGACTTGATTCAGGAAGGAAACATCGGCTTGATGCGGGCAGTGGAAAAATTTGACTGGCGTAGAGGGTTTAAGTTTTCTACTTATGCTACCTGGTGGATCAGGCAGGCCATAACCAGAGCTATTGCTGATCAGGCTAAGGTTATTAGGATTCCTGTGCACATGGTGGAAACTATAAATAAATATAAAAAGATTGAGCGTGAGCTGGAACAGAAGTTGCAAAGACCTCCTACTCCGGAAGAGATCTCTAAAGTTATGGGTATTGATTCTGACAAAGCTCACGAGATTGAAAGAATTTCTCAGGATACCACTTCTTTGGAAACTCCGGTTGGTAAAGAAGAAGACACCAGGTTGAAAGAGTTTATTAAAGATGAGGTTACTGTTTCTCCGTTTGATTCTGCTAGCCAGGAATTATTAAAAGGGCATATTGACGAGGTTCTGGAAACATTAAATCCTAGAGAAAGACGTGTGCTAGCTTTGAGGTTTGGTTTGAAAGATGGCAGGACAAGGACCTTAGAAGAGGTAGGTAGAGAATTTGGAGTTACCAGGGAACGAATAAGACAAATTGAAGCTAAAGCTTTAAGGAAGTTAAGGCACCCATCTAGAAGTAAGCGCCTCCGAGATTATTTGTAAGAAAAAAAGCTCTAGTACTGGGTGTAGTTGTTGACGATCCCGCAATATGCGGAGCTACTCAACCACAACACTTTCCTTCTCCCAGTACCAGAGCCCCATGGAGCTGAACGTGTCGATCGATCCAGTTTGTCCGTGCGACTTTTACAGGCGGAATCAAAATCGGGATTCGTCGTAGCTCCGATAACACAACATTATCATTTGTGCTATGGGGTGTCAACAGAGGGTGGGGGAGGTTTTATTTTGCCTAGGTTCTCATAGATGAAAACATCAGATAACGGTATGAGGTTAGGTTTTGGTAGTACAAATTGGTTTATGAGCTTATATTTTTCAGGGTCAGAAAGACTTTTCTCAAACTTATCCCACTTATCAAAGTAGTAAGGGTGCTCATTACGCACAGTCGTACGTTTGTAGTTTTGCATGGGACGGGAAGATATTACTACGTAGTGGTAGTACTCAGTTGGCGCCGGTGAGAAAAACTGTGCATTTTCAGTTGAATACACCGGTAGTTTATACACCTTAGACTCAGGCAATTTATTTATAGGATCTAACCCCTCCTCCGTATACGCTAAAACTCTTTTAGCGGGGTTCAGATTATCTCTCATCCACAGATACGCCTCTGCCTTTGGCGTATATTTTTGGAATTGGGCTAGTAAGAGAGCTGGGAAATAAAGATAGCTTGCTACAAGGATTACCAAAACAAACGCCAAAACAGCCTTGCTTTTAACCCTTTCGAATAAAATACCCATACCCATACCCGCATAAATCAAAACAATGGGTAATATGGGAAGAAGCCACCTGTCTACACGTCTGCTTTGAAGTGTGAAGAATAGTAAATAGATTATGATGTTGCCTACTAGGAAATAATGAAAGGGGTATTCAACTTTGCTTTTTATACTTTTGAATATACCAGTAAGAGATGTAAACAAAACCAGCGGTGTGGTCATAAATCCCAGCGCTAAAAAGTACTTATATAAAGTTAAATCAACTGAATCAAAAACCATACCGCCTTCATGGGTGAACATTTCTAAGATTCTCAAGGCAAATCTATTACCTAATATAAAGGAGAAGGGATTAGTGGCCAAGAAGGCGAGCGCCGTAACCGAAGTAAAACCTACTATGCCCATGTAATCCTTCTTCTGCCCAAAGACATAATAAAAAAGAGGTAAGGATAGTAAGGTAGTGACCTTGGTACCAAGCGCTAGGCCAAAAAATATACCTGTTAGAACACTAAACTTATTATCAGGACCGTTCTTGTAGTAATAAAACAACGTCAAAAAAGAAATGGAAAGCATAATAGTCTGCATTAAATCAGCGTTTAAATAGTGAGCGTGAACTATTAACTTCCAGTTGAGGGCCCCCAATATCAGAACCGTATAAAAGACCAGTCTCTTTTTGCTTATTTTAAAACTCAGAACTGCTGTAGCTATAACAACCAAAAGAGACATTACAGCATTAAGCGATCTCATGAAAATATAGAGTGTAGTTTTATCGAAACCTATTCCCAGCAAGTTATTCAATTTACTAAATCCCATGGTAGCGAAAGTAAAAAGGTAGGAGGTGAAAGTTCCGTAGACAAAAGAAACAGGGAACAGTTTGTAGTAATCACCGCTTTTGATAATGTTTCTGATCTCATAAGTATATTTAATGGCCGGTTCAGCAAACTCGGGCTCATCAGCATAAAAACTGTGAGGAAGGCCAAATTCAATATGGTATAGCCGTAATACTAGTCCGCAGAGCAGGATACAAAAGATTAAAAAAAAGTGTTTTTTGTTCATTGACCCCTAAGAATTTTTCTTGTTTCTTGTTTATAACTCTCAACGCTGGGTTGGTCAAATGCGTTTACACCTAAAAGCTTGCCTAACATCATCATTTCCATCATTTTAAATTGCATGTATTGGCCAAGAGAACTTAGAGAGATGTCATCTAATATGATCTCCATGAACGGCAGGTCTTTTTTCATGAAGGCTATTTTAACACCCCCCAGGATAGCGTTCATGATCTCAGAGGTGCTTTTTTCTTCTACCTCGCTTAGGATTTCCAGCAATGGTTCTTGAGGTACGCTTATATCTTTGGTGGGGTTTTTTGTGGATATGAAAGTGAACATCTTGTCTTTAATACCACCCAAATACAGCTGTCCCATGGAGTGCAGATCAACGGAACCGATAGATACCGTAGGTGTAACACCCTTACCGTCCTTACCGATGCTCTCCGCCATGAGTTGACGGTACCACTTACCTAATGATTCCAGTTCCGGGTGGAAAAAGAACTGATCATGGATCAACTTACCCTTAATGTAATTAGAGAAAATTATAATGGACGAAATAGCAGCCGGATTTCTCAGCGGGTTTTTGTTTAGACATTCTTTTCTAGCCTCCATGGCACCTTTTAACAACTCTGAAATATCTGCACCCAAACAGGCTAAAGGAAACAAGCCCACACTGGAAAAAACAGAAAATCTACCACCCACTTTGCCGGGGATAGGTAGGCAATCAATGTCTAAACTCCTGGCGGTTTTCCAAAGATTGGAGTTGTATTCGGTGGTAATAACCAATCTGTCCTTGGCAAAAGGCACATTACTGGCGATGATGTCTAAATTCACTATGGTTTCTGTGGTTTTGCCTGATTTGCTAATGGCGTTAATTACCATTTCCCTAGGATCGTCCACATGGGTTCTCAAAAACTCATAAAGTTTATATATAAAAGTCGGATCATTTGTATCCGCAAAGATCATTTTTGGGTATCTGTTAGGCTCAACAGTATCAAAATACCCGTAAAGCGCATCGTACACTGCTTTAGTGCCCAAATTAGAGCCACCGATGCCAATATCAATGATGTACTTTAATTTGGGAGAAACGTATTTTTCACGTAATTTCAGGATCTTTTCCAGGATATCTCCGTCAAAAGGAAGGTTAATAGAGCTTTCCTCATACATGTAGTTATCGGCTTCAGCCACTTTGTTGAGCCTTTCAATGTAGGGCTCTAGATTTGGAGCCTCGGCAGACAACTCTTCTTTAGTAACATGTGCTGTCTCTTCGAATCTAAATATCATATCCGGTGAAATAATTCTATCATTTGCAGGGCTGTAAATGATGCAATTTTGTTTGTTGTAATGGGAAATATGGGGCTATTGAATTAGGTAGCCGAATTCGTTGGGCAAATCTATCTTTTTAACAATTTTCTTGCCAGAATTTGTAATAAATCCGGTTATAACCTTGTTTTCTCTACTCTCAATGTCCTGTTTTTTGACCATAGCCTCTTTACTTCCGGTCACTAGTGCATATTTAAATGGGATTTCAGAGATGTGTTCCAGCAGCTCTCTGTGTTGCCTGTAAATAACCGGTATTAGTTTTAGCATGAATACAAAATCAAATCCCTTTTTGTCATCGGGTAGATAGTAGTTCCAGGCCTTTTCTCCTATGGAGTAATTATGAAGAAACACTTTTTTATAGTTTTGATCTTTGAGCGTTTGATAAGCCTCTTTGTCCTTATCCACCCAGACATAAGTTTTTAATTTTGGATACTTTTCAAACGGGAACGAAGCGGGGAATAGACCTCCACCAAGATCCAGCACCGTCTCCGCGTTTTTAAGGTAACCGTCAATTTGCATAAAAAGGTTCTCGATGTAGGGAGCGCGCTCTTTTGACGATATGTGGGAGTTTATGAGATCATCGGACTCTTTTTTGTAAGTTCTGAGATCGTAGTAAATTTCTTTTTTGGTTTTTTTGATAAAGTCTTTGAACTTTTTGGTTCGATAAACTTCTTTTGTGGTGGCGGAGCCGGTTGCCAGGTTCAGCAGATCGGGATTGTTTTCCAGCTTGTTAAGTAGTATTTTGCTAACCTCTTCTTTAGAGATCTTGTATTGTTCGCATATCTTATCAGTCTGCTCTTTTATAACCTGTTTTTTAAGATCCATATTACTCACTATCTAATTCTAAAATATTTCCACAATCTTCTTTTTGTTCTGAAAAATCATCATCATATTCTTCTTCCAAATTTTCCCAAGCCTCAAGGCAATTTTTGTAGGAGTTTATGCTTCCCTCAATATTTAACTCATTAGAAAGAACGGAAATCTCTTTGCTTAAAAAGAGATACTCCTGCTTTATTTCTAACACTTGAACATAAGTGATTTTTGAGTTTGTATATCCATCCCACAAGACTTCCGAAATTTCCAGGCCCCTTCCTACTTTATCGATGAGACTTTCCAATTTGTCTTGTTCAACGTAATCAGAGTCTCTAGCCTTTTTCCAGCTATTTAGTATGGCCTGATTGTACATCTTTCTGTCCTCCCAAAACAAAACCTGCTCATAGTTGTAGGCTACAAAGGAGTTTGGGTTAAGATACTCTTTTTGGTATTCGTTGCCGGCGTTTTCATATAAAGAGGTATCCGGGCTGATCTTCTCGGTGGGGATTTTAGGTTCGCCGCTGTCTTCTTGGATCAGCTTGCCCACCACTTTTTGAGCATAGTTTGAGGAAATGGCATATCCTATGCCCTCAGAAGGAGCGGTCTCATCGATCCAGTTTACTTTAGAAGTGTTTACGCCCACCACGCCGCACTTATTGATCAGGGGACCGCCGGAGTTGCCGGGATTAATAGGAGTGTCCGTTTGGATCATGGGAATTGCGTCTTCATTTAAGTAAACGTATCTGGAAAAAACACCTTTGGTGATGGTGGACTCGCCATAAGGACTATTAGGCCATCCCACGGCGAACACACTTTCAGCCAGTTCCAAGGCACCGCTGTCAGTCCAAGGACATCCGGGTAAGTTATCTTCAAGAGCAATAACAGCAATATCATCTTCTACGGAAAATCCTGCTATACGGGATGAGTGGAACGCCCCGTCGTAAAACACATTAGCGTAACCATCGGTGTGATGATCTACAACATGATAGTTGGTGATTAGATAGTTGTCATCGGGACCGACAAAGCCGGTACCATGTTTTTCAACGTCACCTATCAACAAAGTACACACCTTGGCTGCCTTTAACACTTCCTTTTCATCACATGCTTCCTGCTTTTTTTCTATGTTGTAAGTGGAAGGAGGTTCAAGCGGGGCCTTTTTAGGCAAAAGCATTTGCCAAGGGACAGTTTTGTTAATTAGCACCACAACAGCACTAACCACCATTATTATAATGGTGACTATTAAAAAGGCAGTGATTACTCTTTTTAACAACCTAAAAACGGTATTCATATGGTGTTATTTTACCACCTAAGTTATGTCTACAACCTGAGGATCTACCAGTTTTTTATAGTCTTCGGTGGAAATGGCAATGGAGACTCTTTTATCACCGGCGTTGAAGATAATTCTCTTATTATCAAAAACTTTTTGATCAGCAAACACTTTCAAACCGAACAAGTTTCCAAAAGGAGGGACTCCTCCCACCTTAATCCCATCAGTAACTTCGGTTACCTCTTCTTTTGTAGCAAACCTGATGTCTTTAGCTTCGAACAATTCTTTGGTTTTTTGGTAATTGAATTTTCTATCTCCCGGAACAATGAACATAGCAAAATATTTGTTTCCGCCATATTCTCTTATTCGAACAATTAGTGCCTTAGCGCCCTGGGAGAGCGTATACTCTTTGGGTCTTATGCGGGCAGCTTCCTCGCTGGTTCTGACAGGTTCGTGCTCCAAGTATTCAAACCACATGCCGCTTTGTTCTATGAGAGATTTTATTTTGTTAACGCATTTATGAATTGGTTTCTGCTTAAGATGCATATGAAGATCTTATCATTGAGAGGAGGGCAGCTCACTTGGATCTTTGGTGAAGAGGGCTTTGGCTGTGTCCCAGAAATATGGATTGTTGTTTACGTATTTTTCCCAATACCACCACTCAGCTCCCCAGAAATAATAATCTTTAAAACCTGCTTTTTGGGCGTAGCTTATGGTATCCAAAAATTGGTGTCTGGACATGGTCTTGTTCTTCTCTTTTAACGAAAGTTGGCTGTTCACGGCCGGTCCCCAAGGTTCGGCCTGCAGTTCCGTCACGATAATATTTTGATGCGGTACCATGGTGAGGTCTGCCTTTATCTTGTATGTCCAGTGAGCTAGCGGGTATTTAAAGTAAATGAAGTTGCCAAGAAAGACCTGCCAAAAGTCGTACCAAACCTTTCTGTACATGGAAATGCCTAGGTAGTCACCCGCTTGATAGGCTGGAAACCAAAAACCGCCCTCTCCGCTGTCTTGTACCAAGATAGGCCTACTGTCTATGGATTTGGCCATCTGAATCTCCTCAAGTACTGTTTCTTTTTTCAAAGGAGGGTTATCACACTCACCAAACTTGAAAAAGGGCTCATTTTCTATCTGCCACATTTTAATATTGTCGTATTCATTGAGGGCTTCCACGGCAACTTTGACATATTCAAGCAGCTCTACGTCACGGGTATGTTCACTTTCAAGCTCGGACCACCACTGCGGTTGGAAACACTCAGGGTATCTTGGCACCTTTCTACCTATGGTCATGATGACATTAACATCACGTAGCGCAGCTTGATCCAGTTGCCACTTAATGTCAGAAAAATCATACTCATCACGAGTTTTTTCAACATCGTCCCAATAAGCCACTAATCTAAGATTTTCAACTTCCAAGTCATCGAGCACGCTTAAATAAACTTGGTGCCAGTCCAATTCAAGTTGATCAGTATACTTTTTGCTAAAGGTTATGCCGTAATTCACGTTTTCCTGAACCTTAGGGCGGTACATCATGAAAATGATAAGAGGAGAAAATAGAGTAAGTAAAAGAAAAACAAGGAAAACCTTAATGATGTGGAGACTCCATAATTTACTAAACAACTTCTTTGCTAATCGGTACTCTTTGACCTCTTTAGTAACGGTGTTTCTTCTTAGCTTTGCAATAAATTTGGGCAGCTTCATTTATGTAATTATAGTACCACTTTTGCAAATCTTTGCGTATTCATAGAATGACGGTCTGGGCTTTCTTTGTAGGTTATTCTCGCGGTCTATCTCAACCAGTCCAAAGCGGGGCCAGAACCCTTCCGCCCATTCATAATTATCCAGTAGGGACCAGTGGAAATAACCTCTTAGAGGAACACCTTCTTCCAGGGCCTCAGCGCATTGTCCCAATATGGCCTTAATATACTTTGTTCGATGTTTGTCTTTGGCATCCGCCAAACCATTTTCTGTTATATAGATTGGTAAATTGTATTTTTTTAAGCTTTTGAGAACTTTTTTCAAGCCTGTTGCTTCAAGCCACCAGCCCATATCTGATACTTTGTCATTAGGATTAGCTCTAGGGTTGAAGTACTTAACGTAGCTTGTAAAGTAGTAATTGAGGCCTAGGACATCCAGGTTTTTCTTAATAGGCCTTAGGAAATAATCATTATTGAGAAATCTCAGCAGTCCTGCAAACACTGAATCCAGGGGATTGTGACTATCCGGGGATTTTTCATACCAACCTATGTTTTTTACTATGCCTACGGTATGGTTTCCTGCTTTTTTGATGGCCTTGTAAGCTTGATTATGCGCCCGGATCATATTTATCTGCGCCATGTCTACTTTGATTGGGTTGACACTTTGCGGTACCCACCTACCCAACAGGAAAGATAAAACCGAATATACCTGAGGCTCATTTATAGTTAAATACACGTCAACCAAATCGCCAAACTCTTCTGCACATTTCCCGGCATACCGGGCAAACAACTTTGGTGTTTGCATACTCAACCACCCGCCCCTGTTATAAAGCCAAACGGGATTTGTAAAATGATGCAAAGTAACAAAAGTTTTAAGCCCCCTGTCCTTGGCTGCCTTGATAACCTTTTTATAGTGATCCAGTTCTTTTTGATCGAACATACCCGGTGCCGGCTCAATCCTGGCCCATTCCACGCCAAATCTAATGGCGTTATTATTTAGTTCAGCGGCCAGATCAAAATCTTCTTTGTACCTATGGTAAGAATCACAGGCCTCTAAACTAGGCTCAAGGGGCCACTGTTTTTTATCGATACCGGGAAACTTGCTGTCTTTTAACCTGTTTCTATGTTCCCACAACCACCAGTCACTGTTTTTATTGTTGCCTTCAATTTGGTAGGCGGAAGTGGCAGTGCCCCACAAAAAACCTTTGGGGAAAGTATATTTGTGCATGCATTTAGTATACAACGGGGACTGCTGAAGAGTTAAGCTAAGTGTCATTCTGAGTTATTGCGGTTTACTACCTGTCCGGCTACGTCATCGTAGCACTCAGGCACCATTTCCGTGGGGAAATCATAGGGCTCGATGTCTGTACAGAGAATAGCGCCATTCCCATCAAAAACCAACACCCATTCTCCGTCTTGATCTGTGGCAGCAAGGAAAGCGCCCCCGTTACCCGGTGCGGGCTGCTCCTCGTCAGGCTCAATGAATTGTACACTGCCGGACATGTGTTCAGGAAAAGCCTGAATAACGTCCACGTAGACGGTTGAGGCGTCTCTCTCATATTTTTCAGAGAAAAGTTGTTTAATTAAATACTCTTGAGTTAATTGTTCGATGGAGGCAAAATCAACCAAACCACATCTTATTTCCAAATCTAAAGCGCTTTCTTCTAGTTCCTCTTCTTGATCTTCTTGACCGGCGGCACCTCTAACCACGCACACCATGTCTTCATTGATAAAACCATAAAACTGTTCCAAATCATCTAAAGCTAAATTGTAGGCATCTTGTTCAAATTCATGGTCAAGGAAAAATTCAAGTAAAGTATCAAGTAACTGATCGCTGATCTGTTCTATAATAATACCTTTGCCAACGACCTCCACCGAACTTTTTTCTAAGCGCCATGCAAAGGAAGCGTCTTCAATAGTTAAGATTTCCAAATTAAAACTCTCCCCGATCTGCTTAAGCCAATCCTCAACTCTAGTATCAACGGGCTCTTCGATTATTCTAACTGATTGATTTTCAGGGAGTTGGTCACCGGTGTCCTGCGCAACATCACTTATAGTACCTTTTACCACAGGCTTTGATTGGGAAATGATATAAACCCCACCGGCACCCACGAAAATTATAAGGAGGGCAGTTATTAAAGCTGCAATTTTAGTTTTCATCCTCTATTTCTTGTTGGACAGAAACTGTAGCGCTAGTATGGCAAATAGGACTACGCTAAAGAACAGCGCGACCCAGCCAAACATAATTAGACCCTCGTTGCTGGATTTTATAAAACCGAAAGCCATAATGTCTATGGCAAGCAGCACCAGTAATGATGTAGGCAGTAATATTTTCTTCACGTTTATATTATATAGATTTTATGGGGAAAAAGTAAACACCCAGCTAGGTTTCGCAATAAATTATAAATAATATGCGATTTCCTAAGCTGGGTGTTGTGGTCACTGTTCGTACATGCGGAATTGAGAAGTAGCACCATAGGCTGTAGGAAGTGTTCTACCATCAGCGCAACGGACGTTACTGACCTCAATATAGTCAATTTCCCACAAATCGTTATAGCCTGATCCCTCAACATTAAACACTTGGCTGTTATCAACTACGCAAGGTTTTGCTCTGGGATCGCTCATGGAAAATTGACCGAACTCTACTAAAAGGTGTGCGGTATCTTTTGCAACAACCTTATCTCCTACACTAGGAGCGCATGCACTGATTGAGAGAATAGCGACCAAAAGGACATATAAAGGCTTCTTCATTTTACACCTCCGGGTGAAAAGAGCGCCCAGTCCGACTAACCACCATTATACCCTATAGTGTTAATATGGTCAATGGTTATTTTAGAGAAAGTAATAGCCTACAAAACTTGCCACTATAACAACAAGCGAGGCCCCCAGTAGCCTAAGAGTAAACTCCTTTTTAGCTTGGCCAGCAGAAAAGACAACTTTACTAAGTAAGTTGGTAGCGTTGATAAATAAAAGAGTAAGAAGAGCAATATTAGCCGGAATAATAGTGTCAGCCAACTCGGCCAGGTTTATTACTACCGCGTCAATACCGGAAAAGGATGCCAAAATGGAAGTAGCCAAAAACCCTGACTGGCCAAACAGAATAAGGGCGGACTTAGTAAATATTCGAACCAAAATCAGTAGCATAGCAAACCTTAGAGCGTGTTTAATGGAAAAAATCTCTTTCTCAGCCACATGGGAAAGTTCCTCTGCTTGGTTCCCGGCTATCACCATCATCTTTTTTCTATTTCTAAGGTGGAGGAAAATGCTCACCAAAACAGTGGCTACAATGATAACCATTAAGACCGGCGTGATCGATACCAGCCACCTGCTATTTAGAGGCGCAACCAACACAAATATCTGAAAGAAGCTTGTGAGGTTAGCCACCATAGCGGCGGTAACAAGCTCATTTATGTTGTTTTCTGTTTTACTTCTGTGAGCTAGCGATAAAATGGTAGAGGTAGAAGAAACAAAACCTCCCACAGCGCTGGTGGTAATAATGCTTTTGTTCTTACCGGAAAACTTTGCTAGTAAATGTCCCAAGACATCTATGCCTGTTATAAGAGCTACAATAAACCACAGCCTAAATGGATTAATGATTTCCAATTGTTCGAAAAAATGCATATTTGCGTTGTAGGTTTGTAGCAGATTTCTGATGGTTGGGGAATCAGCTAAATGATAAGCCTGGTTGGGTAGAAAGGGCAGAATTACCAAAGCAATGATCGCAAAACCAATGAAAGCATCTATTTCCGATCTTTTTACCCCCAGCACAAAAGTACGGCTTTTTTCTTTTAGAGATAGAATAAGCTCTATGACTATGCTTATTGCAATCACTAGTTGCAGAGGCACAATGTTTGAGGTGACAAAGTAGCCAATTAAAAAAGAGAATATGGCTCCTAACTCAGTGGTGAGTCCCATGGATTTGATCATCCAACCGCCCACGCCATAATAAATGAAGATGAGGATGAAAAAAGAGACGGTAGTGATGATGGAAAGATAGAGATAGCCAAAGAGGAATAGCAAACCCGATATAGCACCAAGTAGGGAAATTAAAGAATAAGTTCTAATACCCCAGGTGTCTCCTCTATTCATGTACTCTTCTTTATCCTCGGTTCCGGGGGCCGAGCCTCTTTCCAGACCTATTAATCCGCCTAGGATAATAGCTAGAAGGAGCTTCAGGGGCAGTGCTATGGTTTCCATTGTTTAACTATAGAAAAGTTGGATGATTTTGTCTATCTTACAAGGCTAGTTTACTAAGCTAGCCACGGCATTAACTATTTCTTGGTTGCTGTAGTATTTATATAATTCTTGCTGCCAGTTTGGATCAGTAATATTGATCGTGGGGTCTACTCCTTTGCCCTCAATGGGGATGCTGTCTTCCCTGAGAGTTAGGCTATGTACTAGTAGGGCTGAGTAGGTCTCGTTTTCCGGATCTACCTGATTACCGATCTTAAAAACAGCCTCTACTGTACCCCAGCCTTTGGTAGGAACACCGACCAAAACACCCACATTGTATTTTTTAAGTACGGAAGCAAAAACTTCACCTGAGGATTGGACTTGTTCATCAATAAGCACTATTACCTTTTTATACCTTACTAAACTTGGTAGCCAGCCTGTTTTTGTGATGAAGTCTTGTTTTTCACCTCTCTTGAAAAATTGATAGGCGTATTGGTTCTGCCCGATGAAAGGTCCTAGGAAATAAGGTAGCCCGTCTATGGCACCGCCAATATTGCCTCTAAGGTCAATGATCAAGGTGTCCAGCTCTTCCCCCGAATTATACTTTTGCATTACTCTGTCTAATTCTTCCACAGTTGTGGGGGAGAATTTAGTTATGTGTATGTAAGCGATTCTGGGTGAAATTAATCTGTTATCTATAGTGGGATTTGCTCCTGAGTCATCGTAGACATCTTTGTTGCCGGTGTCGCCTAATACTTCCTTAGCTCTTTCTACGTTGGCTTTTTCCTTCTCAACTTCCGGGGTTTGTTCTTGCTGATTAAGTTCTTGTATCTTGCTAGTGTAAGCATCAGCTACCTGTTCGGGAGTGGCTTCTTTATCGACGCCTAGAGCGCCATAGTGATCAACATTAGGATCGACGTTTTTGACTGTGTTTGATAGAGCTTGCTGTTTTTGGGATGTATAAAGGCGGCTTCTTCCAAAGGGTTCTAAATTAGCCAGCACAATATCTGCTACTTTGGTGATGAACTCTTTTTTCTCATCATCGCTTTTACCTTCCATCATGTTAAAAAGCATTGTCCTGAGGTCATTTTTTGTTAGAGGTGTGTTTTCTAGCTCTTGCTCAGAAACTTTTTGTACTGCTAGTTTTGTGATGTTGGCTAACTGTTCGTCGCTGAGCTGATTCCAGTGATGGTTCATAATTAGGTCATAAACCTCAAAGAAAAAGGCTGTGTATTTGTCATCCTCTGATTCCTCTGTGGTGGAATCACCAAAAATGTTACTTGCGGGAAGCACATCTTCCCAGTTATTACCAAAAGGCGACTTTCTGCCTAGAATAGAAATAGCTCCTATAGCAACAATAGCTACCAAAGTGACCAACTGCCTTCTGGAAATTTTCAGTTTTTTAAATTTGATCGGCTTAAGTTTTATTGTTGGTAATTTAATGTGAGGTATTTTTATCTTTTTCATACTCTAAGTAATATAACACACCACTAGCGTATTTAAAGGGGGCAGTAAACGCACAATTTATTAATTTCTCGTAGCGGTAAACCGCTATACATCATCCTATAAAATCATTATTATTGTGATTCCCAATACTACAAAAAAGGCCAACCAACCGGCTGTATAAGACACCAATTTAACAGCTCCTGAGGTGTCTTTCTTGTCCCAAAATATAATGGC
>CBFDCV010000006.1:0-33161 GCA_965603395.1 uncultured candidate division WWE3 bacterium | reverse complement strand
CTTTCCTTAACTATAGAATCCGCAAAGGTCGAAACCACCACGGTAGACTCGCCAATAGTAGCTTCTAGACGCTTATTTAAAAAATCCACAAACTCAGTATATTGATCAGCCTTTTCTCTGGGAGTTAACTCAACATATTCAAAGTTTAAATTTACATCATGAAGATCCTTTTTAATAAGTTCTTGAATTATGTTGTTAGCTAAGGTATCCCAACACTCACGACAATCCAAAAACTCATCGGAAACGCTGTCAACGTGAGAGATCACGGTTAGGGCAAATCTCACATTATGTCTTTTTGAATTCTCAATGACTTTTTCCAGTTCTTTACTATTTTTCCAATGATTATATCCGGGTACTATTTCACCATTTTGAACTTTTAGAAAATCTCCCTTCTTATCAATATGCAGGCCAAAATAAGCAATGTCAGTTAGTTTATCGTACTGAAGATATTTAGCCTTACCCAAACTCCAGTAAGGTAAATATCCGTAGATGACCTTTTTGGGAGGCTCTCTTTTGTTACTGAAAGATAAAATACTAAAAGATTGGCTAACAGGAGATAAGATGTAAAGATCCGGGTCCCGCCTTTTAAGATAAGAGTTAAGAGAGAAAACAAGCCCGGATGCTAAAACAAGCAGCACGGATGTTATCATGGCTGTTTTTATCTTCACAAAAGTCATTTTACTTGAATTCGCGCTTTTTTGATAGAATATCCATGTGAATAAAAGGTTTACTATCTACCTGATTACATCTTTTTCGATAACTTTGTCGATACTCATGGGCGTATCTTCCCTGCTTTATAAAAAAGCAGAGCCTGAGGTAAAAAACAATATATTAAGTTTTGTACAAGAAAGGTTAGCGGGCGATGCTGATTGTGAGTATGGCGAAAGCTTGGGCTATGTTCGTTATAAAGAGTCAACCTGGGATAAAAATAATAAATTTGGTTTGTATATTTACGCTGAAAACAGGGATTTCTTTGAAATAGCCCAAAAGCTTATAAATTCCAATGGTGGAGATTGGGGTTATGTTTTAATTCCTTATAATGTTAAAGATAGGGATGTAGAAAAATGGGAAAGAGTGTTCGAACAATTAAGAAACAAGCATTTAATACCAATAATTCAGCTTTGGGATGTGGATCTTGACGATTATGAAGACCAGACTAAGGGAGCGGCAGATTTTCTTAGCGGATTTATCTGGCCCATTAAGGAAAGGTATATTAGTGTTTACAACGAAGTTAACTCGGCTGATTTTTGGTATGGAGAAGTTGACCCGGAGCAGTATGCGCAAGTTTTGAATCTTACCATTAACGAATTTAAGAAAAAAAGCCCGGAGTTTTTTATGATAAATGGAGCCTTTAATGTAAGTGCATATTCTGACAGAAACCACATTGATTCATTTGTTTTTATGGATCGAATGAACCGGGAAGTGCCCGGTATATTTGAAAAGCTCGATGGCTGGGCTTCGCATCCGTACCCTCAGCCAAACTTTAGCGGTAGTCCCTTTGCCAAAGGCAGATGGAGTATAAAAGCCTATGAAGACGAGTTAGATCATCTGAGTTTTCTAGGTGTGTCAAAAGAGCTGCCGGTATTTATCACAGAGACAGGTTGGGCGCATGCCCAAGGGGAAAACTACAACGATAGTTACTATGATGCTGAGCTGGTAGCTGAATATATAAAAATAGCATATGAAGAAATTTGGCTCCCGGATGAAAGAGTAAGGGCTGTTACGCCTTTTACTGTAAAATATCCGGCTCCCTTTGACCACTTTTCTTGGGTAAATAAAGATAATGTTCCCTACAATCAATATGATGAAATAAAAAAGTTGGACAAGATTATCGGAAATCCCCCGCACTTTGAGGTTGAAAGTTTAAGAATTTCAGGTTGCGATGAATAAGCAAGCCACCTCATTTAAAGTAGCAAGTAATACTGTTTACCAGTTTGTTGGTAAAGCAGCTACTATGTCCATTACCATTTTAGCCACAATCCTGATCACCAGGCTGTACGGTAGGGAAGCATATGGTGAGTTCAGCTTAATGCAGGGCTGGCCCGCTTTGATGTACATAATCGTAGATTTTGGTTTAAATGCCATAGCTACTAGAGAGCTGAGCAAGGATTTTAGTAAAGCCGGGAAGTATTTAGGTAACATTCTTGTCATGAGAATTGCTATTTCCCTATTTTTTATTATTGGCATAAGTATATTAATGATGTTTTTTCCCTATTCTCCTTCTTTGAGGTTTGGTATCAGGTTGTGTCTATTTCTTATTCTCACGCAATCGCTGGTCACCACAACTAATGTCATATTTCAGACTAAACTTAGGTACGATTTATCAACAGTATCCCTAATAGCCGGGTATTTGGTTATCTTAGCTGCTATAGTGCTGTTTTCTTATTATCGAATAAGTGTGGTTTGGGTGAGTTTTAGCTATGTGATAGGTGGATTTGTTACTTTTTTCACAGCTTTACACTTTTTAAAAAGGTTAGGGATAGTTTTGGTGTTTGAAGTGGATAAGGAAACAATGAAGTATCTATTATGGCAAACCTTGCCTATAGGCGTGATGTTTATTTTCAGCCAGTTGAACTTTAAGGAAGATGAGATCCTACTTTCTGTGTTAAAACTTCCTCAAAAATATGGGTTAAGTAACACCGAATCAGTAGCAGTTTACGCCTTACCGTACAAGATATTTGAGGTAGCACTAGTTGTACCTACATTTTTCATGAATGCCATGTATCCCATCATGGTGAGACATATGGTGGAAAACCGTAAGAAACTCAAAAGTACTTTTCTTAATTCTATGAAAATTTTAGCTTTAGCAGGTGTTTTTGCAGCTTTAGTAGGGATGATATTTTCCAAGATAGCAATTGATCTATTAGGTGGTGCTGAGTTCACGCAGTCAGTATTAGTATTGAAAATACTTATGGGAGGCTTAATATTTTATTACATAACCCAACCAATATCTTGGTTAATAGTCACTTTAGGAAAACAAGTCTACCTGCCATATGTATATTTAACTGCTGCTGCATTTAATTTTATAGCTAATATTGTTTTTATACCAAGATATTCTTTCTACGCTGCCGCAATTGTTACTCATACATCTGAGTTAATAGTGTTGCTGTTGCTGATCTATGCTGCCAGGAAGGCCTGGAAACTAAATTATGCTTAACTTTTTGTTCTACTCATGCGTAGCTTCCCTGTCTCTTGGTCAGTTTGCTGTTATTACTATGGTGGGGGACACCAAGCTGTACCTTTTTGACCTTTTGATAATTTTATTTTCGATTATAGGTACGTTTTACTTTTTAATTAAAGATAACAAGTTTAAGTTTTCTAAATTCTTACTGCCCTTTTATTTATTTTGCTTTATTGCTTTAATGTCCCTTATTTATAATTCCGGTAAATTTACAAGCGAAGAACTAGTTGTGGCATTTTCATATTTATTAAGATTTTTCTTTTATCTTTCTGCCGCTAACGTTGTGTATAACCAGGTTGTTATAAAAAAAATAAATATGAAACAGATTGCTAACACCTTTATTTTATCAGGTGTTCTAGTTGCTCTAGCAGGTTTTATTCAATTAATCATACTGCCCGATTTTACAACATTGGATCCATTGTTAGGTTGGGATCCTCATAAAAATAGGTTAGCATCCGTATTTTTTGATCCTAACTACGTAGGTGCCTACTTTATTTTAGTGACGTCCTTTTTATTATTCAAAAACTATTTTTATACAAAAGGTGAGCAAGTTTTAAATAAAAAGTACCACACAGCGGCACTCGTGGTAATTGTACTAGCAATAGGTTTAACATATTCCAGAAGCGCCTGGGGCATGCTTGGGATAGCGTTGCTGATATATGGTCTTTTCAGATCTAAGTGGCTAGTGGCCCTATCTTTATTAGTAGCTTTTTTGGCCTATTTTGCTGTACCAAGGACACAAACAAGGTTAGCAGGAATAACAGACCCTGCAGACTCAGCTCACTTTAGGCTAATCTCTTGGTCGAATACCTTTGATATTGCCAAAGATAACTTGTTTTTAGGTGTAGGTTATAACGCTTTTAAAAAAGCACAGGTAGACTACGGATATTTAACCCCTGACACGCTCAAGGAGCATAGCGCTACAGGATCAGATTCAAGCTTGCTTTTAGTTTTGGCTACTACGGGTATCATCGGGCTGGTAGTTTTTGCAGGAGGACTAATATTTCCTATTTTAAGTACAAAGAGTCTCTATAGCTTGGTTTTTATCCTCCCACTTATACTTGAATCCAATTTTGTTAATTCGCTATTTTACCCGCAAATCTTATTTTTATGGTTGTTATTGTTTGTAGTTATGGATTATAAACGGCAAAAAGCTTAGCCAGACTCTCTCTTATACTCGATCTGGATCACTAAAACTTTTACATTTCCTGCTTCATCAGTAGCTTCAACCTTAATATTGACATCCCCCTCGGAAACTCCCAGCAAAAACTCAAAACTAAGGTCAGGTTTTTGTACTACTAACCTGTCGTTAATTGTAATTTGTGTTTTTTCACTTACTTTTCCTCTGATCATGACTCTTTCGTTAAGGTTTCTTACCGTATCTCCATCCTTGGGGCTATCAATGTCAATATCAGGTTTATCATTATCTACTGCTATGATGTGCGTTTCTGATTTATCACTACCATTCCCTTTATCGTCATAAGCCCTTGCAAACACAGTATTCCTTCCTTCGATCAATAAAACATCTTCAAATATGAACATTCCATCACCTGAAGTTAATACATCACCTTTCTCAGGACCATTCAAAAACAGTTTTACATTAGATCCCGGCGGAGCATAGCCCTCAATGTTAATAAATTCCTCATTTGTAGCTTTGGGCAGATCAGAAAAAGAGGGAGGATTTAACGTGATGTTGGCTGATGGTCCTTCTTGGTTTCGATTAATAGATATAAACCCAAATATTGCACCAATTTGGGGACCAAAGAAGTTTAGTAACAAGATAACAGTGGCTATGAAAACAAATATTCCAACTAAGCTCAATCTGAGCCTTTTACCTAGTTCTTCATGATCGTACTTTTGGTACTGAGTTCGTCCTTTTCTATTGTAAGAATTTGGCACAAGAGAATTCTAGCAAATTTACTTTACTATTTCTTTTAAGAACTTTTTAAAATCATCTCCCAAATCTTCTCTTTCCAAAGCATGCTTCACAGTGGCTCTGAGATAATTTAAAGGATCTCCTGTAGTAAGCCACTCTCCTTCAATGGGCTGGGCTATGATTACTTTGCCCTCGTTGGCTAGTCCTGAGAGAGCGTCGGTTAACCATAGCTCGTTACCTTTACCGGTAGGAGTGTTGGCTAGTTTATTGACCACTTCGTATGAAAGGACAAACCTTCCAAACTGAGCCATGTTGGAAGGAGCATCTTCCAATTTAGGTTTTTCTACTAGGTCTTTTATTTGGTGAGGTATGTTTGAATCCTCTAAATAATCAAACACACCGTATTTTGAAACTTCGTTGTCGGATACCTTCTGGGCGGCGATTACCGCTGTGGGACTATGCTTGTGGTAGGTATTTATCAGTTGTTTGATGACGGGGGTCTTAGAGAGGGTCAGGTCGTCTCCAAACATATAAACCACGGCCTCATCATCGTCAATAACGCTTTTTGCAGCTAGTAAGGGAGAGCCGTTCCCGTAAGGGTAATGTTTGTGCTGTCGAATGTAAATGAAGTTGGCCATCTTGGGTATGTTCCTAATGAGGTTAAGCTGTTTTGTCTTGCCGCTTTTTTCAAGAGCGCTCTCAATCTCATAATGACTGTCAAAGTAATCTTCCATGATGTGTTGTCCCGCTCTAGTCACCAACACTATATCTTTTATTCCGGAATTTACCGCTTCTTCTACCAGATAATGAATAATAGGTTTATCGATGATAGGAAGCATTTCTTTAGGCTGATTTTTTGTGGCGGGAAGGAATCTTGTGCCATAACCGGCTGCGGCGATGACTGCTTTAGTGATAGGTCTGTTTTTTTTCATAGTAAGAAATATTATACTAAATAATTACCTTATTTTTGGAGCCAGCGGCCGGTTTCGAACCGACTCCCTATCCCTTACGAAGGGATTGCTCTACCATTGAGCTACGCTGGCTAGTAGTAAAGTGGAGCGGGTGACGGGACTCGAACCCGTGATCTTCTCCTTGGGAAGGAGACGCTTTACCACTAAGCCACACCCGCAAAGATAATATCAGCATAATAATTATACCGTAACGATAAAAAATAAAACCCAAAAAACCCCCGCAACTCGGGCGGGAGCTTTGTTCATTTTTTTATTAAAGGTGGTAGTTATTTATGGCAACACTAATGCTTGTCCCGGAACAATTAGTGATTGCTGTCCACTTGGTAGAAATCCTATATCTGATGAATTAGCCTCCAAAATCTTTGTCCATTCTGCTCCATTACCGTATCTGGCTTCTGCTATTTCCCATAGAGTGTCTCCTGATTCTACCTTATGAATGCCGCCCGTAATATCACCCTGCTCATAATCTGTTGCAACCCACTGTTCGAATACTGAATAAGTTTCAGTGCTGGTCTCTTCCTTGTCCACCATGTCTATTGGACCTCCTTTTCCTATTACATCTGTGTCCTCGTCCTTGTTTGCACTGAATAACTCTCTTAAGCGCTCGCCTAAAGATGACGCCTCTTTACCTTTATCTTCGTCTGTTCTTTCAGTGGAACCGCTTTTTACATCTTGGTCGAGTGTATTACTGCGGTTAAAGTATGAATAAGTTGCAAAGACTAATGCAAGCACGAACAATCCTCCGATTATCAGAGCCAAACCGTCGTTAGTACTTGAGTCTTTTTTAGATGCTTTTGAGTTTGCCATTTACACCTCCTATTCTATTCTATCAGGGCCGTAACCCATAAACAAATACTCTAATTTGGGGCAGAATAAAAGGGTTTCCTAGGATAATTGGCAGTACAAGGATCCTAAATTATTTGTAACTTAGAAACAATGTTCTACCAGTTATCTAATTATATTATACACATAACCTAGCTGGCGGGATAGACGGGACTCGAACCCGCGACCTCTTGCGTGACAGGCAAGCGCTCTATCCGACTGAGCTACTACCCCATACAGAACATCAGCTATAGTAACAAGATGATAAGTTATCGTCAACAAAATGGCAACTACCTTGCTTAAAGATTTAGAAAACTTATATACTTAACATATGGAAGTAGAACAATCGAGTGAAAGATTTATAGAGAGAAAGATATTTGGGGGCACCAACTTTATTATAGTGCTGTGGACTTTGATATCCGTGCTCAGACTTGTGACTAAGATGAATACCCATCCTTGGGAAACTATAACAAATCCGGATCTTTACATGTTTATAATTCCCCTTTTGTTTTTAACTGTATTAAATGTATTCATGGGAATTACTCTTTTTATCCCTCAAAAAAAGAATAAAATGTGGGTAATTTCAATTTTGATCGTAACCGTAACCCTTGTTGCCCTTAATACATTCCAACTTAAAATAGAACGTATGATAGACGCGCAGTATAAACAAGAAGAAACACTAGAGTTTTAAAAACGTGGCCAAAACATACAAATTCAGTAACAAAGAGATTGTGATAATGCTAAAAGAGGTTTTAGCATCTATGGAAGTGAAAAGCTTCAACTATTTTAGGATCAGAGCCTATCAAAACGTCATTACCATTATAGAGGGTTTGACCATGAGCCTGTATAACTTATGGGAAAATAAAAGATTAGATGAAGTTCCTGGCGTAGGTACAACCATAAAAGGGCATTTAAATGAACTTTTTACTACCGGAAAAGTGATGGAATTCGATGTTATTAGAAAAGATCTTCCTCAGGGAATGTTTGAGTTGCTTGGACTAAGAGGCATAGGGGCAAAAAAAGCTTTTAAGTTGGCTAAAGCTTTCAAGCTGGAAAAAAGAGAAGGCGTATATGAAAAAGTGAAAAAAGCCGCTGAGGGAGGGAAAATCCGGGAATTAGAGGGTTTTGCAGAAAAATCAGAGCAACTTGTGTTGGAGTCTATTTCACAACTAAAAAAGACAAAACAGGAAAAGCCAAGAATGCTTCTTATCAACGCTGAAGTCATATCTAACCGCATAACTTCGTACCTTGAAAAGCAACCTGAAATAAGTGAAGCCATTGCTTTGGGATCTTTAAGAAGGAGAAATCCTACTGTGGGTGATTTGGATATTGCCATCAAAACAGGCAGCCCCAAAGCGGCTCTAAAACACTTTTTAAAATATGATGAAATTGAAGAAGTTTTAGTACAAGGAGATAAAAGAGTATCTGTGGTTATAGGAAACGATGTGCAGGTGGATGTCAGGGTGTGTGAGGAAAAAAACTTCGGCTCTATGGTGCAGTATTTTACCGGTTCTAAAGGACATAACATAGTTTTACGCACTCACGCTTTAGAAAAAGGTTGTTCCTTGTCCGAATACGGCATTAAAAAGAAAGGTAAACTGCATGAATTTGCACGCGAGGAAGACTTTTATAAGTTTTTGAATCTTCCTCACATACCCCCTGAAATCAGAGAGGGTAAGCATGAGGTAGAGCTGGCTACTAAAAATAAACTACCCCGGTTAGTAGATATAGCTGACATAAAAGGGGATCTGCATACTCACACCATTGCTTCAGACGGAATCAACACTTTACAGGAGATGGTCGATAGGGCTGTAAAACTTGGGTATAAATATGTTGGAATCTCTGATCACGCCCCAAGTGTTCAAAGCAGAGGGCATGATGAGGTAGCTAAAATAATCGAAAGTACAAGAAAAACAATTGATCAACTGAACAAATCACAAGATAAAATACTAGTGTTGTACGGCTATGAAGTAAACATTCTGGCGGATGCCACAATTTCTCTGCCCGATGAGTTATTGAAAAAACTTGATTTTGCCATTGGTAGCATTCACAGTGCTTTTAATCAAGATAGGGAAACCATAACTAAAAGGCTTATAGCGGCGGTTGAAAATCCCTATATAAACATAATAGGTCATCCTAGCGGTAGGCTAATAAATGAACGTGATCCTTGTGACATAGACTGGAGCGCGTTTTTTGCCTCTGTGAAGGAAAATAATAAGCTGATAGAGGTAAATGCCCAGCCCAACAGGCTTGATTTGGCGGAAGATTTGATTACGGATGCGGTTGAAAGAGGTATAGATCTGATCATTGGTACCGATTCTCATGCAGTAGATCAGTTTGATTTGATGAAATACGGTGTTGATACGGCAAGAAGAGGTTGGGCTTTAGCGGAAAACATTGTAAATACAAAAAGCGCAAAAGACTTTGTAGAAGTACTGGCACAAAGCTCGGCTAGGTAACCTATTACTTTTAGGTAGATTTTTATAAAAAAATAGGTAAAATTGATTTGTATTAATTTTGAAAGGTAAGTAATTATGGGATTTCCTTTGTTATTATTAATTTTTCTAGGTGCAGTAGTATTTTTTGTCATCGGTCTTTATAACTCACTTCAGACTTTAAAAGTGAGAATCAAGGAGGCTTGGAGTCAGATTGATGTGCAGCTCAAAAGAAGAGTTGATCTGATTCCCAACTTAGTCGAAACAGTTAAGGGCTATGCCAAGCACGAAAAAGAAGTGTTCGAAAACGTAACTAAGGCAAGATCCGCTCTCATGGGCGCACAAAATCCAAAAGAAGCCGGAGAAGCCGACAATATGTTAACAGGAGCTTTAAAGAGCCTTTTTGCCGTTGCAGAAGCATATCCTGAATTAAAAGCTCAGGAAGGTTTTGTGAATTTGCAAGGAGAACTCTCAGACACTGAAGACAAAGTAGCCTACTCCCGACAGTTTTACAACAGCGTTGTAAGAGATTATAACCAAAAAATAGTGGTCTTCCCGGCCAATGTCATTGCCGGTATGCTTGGTTTTAAGCAAGAAGAATTCTTTGAAGCTGAAGAATCTGAAAGGGAAGCTGTCAAAGTAGATTTTGACGCAAGTAAAAAAGAGTAGAAAATAAAAAACACGACCTCACCTTAAGTTATCGTGCCTACGGTTAGCATACTTATGTTCTTAATGAGTAGGGCTTTTATTATTGACGATTGCTCCTCATCTGTTGTGTGTTTTTCTAGATATTTGTTTGTTAGAATTATCTCATGCCTAATATATATGACCACATCCAAAAAAATAAAAGGAGCACTGTAGTTATTATAACTATATTTGTAGTAATAATATCTCTGATAGGTTTTACTATGGGAGAATTATATGATCCCGGATTTGGACTTTTTTACACAGGGATTGCCTTAGTATTTTCAGGAGTATCATCTTTTGTTTCATTTTATAATTCGGATAAGATTGTTTTAGCAATATCTAAAGCTAAAGAAGTTCCTTTTGAGCAAAACCAATACCTCCATAATCTAGTCGATAACATGTGTATTGCCTCAGGGCTGCCAAAACCAAAGATCTATATGATCGATGACACCGCTATGAACGCATTTGCTGCCGGGAGAGACCCCCAACATAGTACTATATGCTTCACTTCAGGTATTGTAGACAAGTTAGAGAAGCGGGAATTAGAGGGCGTAGTAGCTCATGAGCTTTCCCACATTCAGAACTATGATGTACGGCTGATGTCAATTGTGGCTGTTTTGGTTGGTACGGTAACTTTATTAGCCGATTGGTTTACACGAGGAGCCCTTCATGGCGGAGGAAGAAGGAGGGGTAGCGGGTCGTCCTCCGGCGGTTTGATATTTGTATTGGGGATAATCTTACTGATATTAAGCCCTTTGATCGCTACTTTAATAAAGCTGGCAGTAAGCAGGCATCGGGAGTATCTAGCGGATTCTTCCGCTGCGATGATGACCAGATATCCTCAGGGCTTAGCCGGCGCTTTAAAGAAACTGGCGGCTGACCGGGAGGTCTTGGAAGCTGCAAACGGAGCCACCGCCCATATGTATATTGCAAATCCTCTAAAGGGTAGGGCTATTTCTTCTTTATTTAATTCACACCCTCCCATTCAAGAACGTATCAACCGCTTAGAGACCATGTAGGTTGTGCTATATTACTTAAGATGACCAAAGAAAAGCTTACAAGAGAACAGGTTTTACACATTGCAAATCTTTGTAATCTTACTCTAAAAGATGATGAAATAAACAAACTATCCGAAATGCTCACGGATACTATAGATTACATAGATGTACTTGAGGAATTAGATACAAGCGCAGTAACAGAAACTTACCAAGTAACCGGTTTAGTGAATGTGTTTCAGGAAGATACAGAAAAAAATACAACTTTATCCCAAAAAGATGCTCTGAAAAATGCTAAAGAGGTTATAAAAGACATGATAGCTACAAAAGCTGTGTTTGAAAGATAAAAATGGAAAAACTTAATCATTTAAATGTTGTTGAAACAATAGAAGGTTTGAAGAAACGTACTTTTTCATCGGAAGAAATAACCTCAGCTTGTTTAGAAGAAATTGAAAGAACAAGTGGAAAATTGCATGCATTTATCACTATTACGGGAAAAAAAGCTTTAGAAGAAGCTAAAAAGACTGATGAATTAATAAAAAAGGAAGGTGAAAAAGCATGGGAAAAAAAACCTTTATTGGGTATACCTTATGCATGTAAAGATAATTATTCAACCAAAGGAGTTAAAACTACAGCCTCCTCAAAAGTTTTAGAGAACTATATTCCTCCTTTTGAATCCACAGTTACATCAAGACTTAAAAAAGCAGGCGCCGTTATGCTGGGAAAGACTAATATGGATGCTTTTGCCCATGGATCAAGCACTGAAACATCAGATTTTTTTAATACTTCAAATCCTTGGGACCCGGATAGGTCCCCCGGAGGATCTTCGGGCGGGTCCGCTGCTGCAGTCGCCGCCAATTTGTGCGTCTTTGCCATAGGCAGTGAGACGGCAGGAAGTGTGAGAGGGCCAGCCTCTTGGTGCGGCGTAACAGGGCTAAAGCCTACTTATGGAAGAGTAAGCCGTTATGGAGTAGTAGCTATGGCTTCCTCCACAGATTCACCGGGCCCCATCACAAAAACTGTCATAGACTCGGCTTTGATTTTAGAGGCCGTGGCAGGCAAAGACCAAAATGACGCTACATCTTCTAAAGCTAAAGTAAAAAAATATTGTGAACTAGTAAAAAACTATGATTTGAAAGGTGTGAAGATTGGTAGACCAAAATCTTATTTTGAAATAGAGTTACAACCGGGGGTCAAGGATATTGTAGATGATGCATTAAAAACCTATGAAAAACTGGGTGCAGAAATTGTAGACATGGATTTGATCGATCCAAAATACTCAATAGCTGTGTATACCATATTACAAAGATCAGAAGTGTCTTCAAATCTAGCCAGACTGGACGGAATAAGATATGGAAACCAAAGAACGGAATTTGGATTTGAGGCCAAAAAAAGAATGATGTTGGGAGCGTATGCTTTAAGTTCGGGGTATTACGATGCCTACTATGCAAAAGCACAAAAAGTGAGGACACTGCTGATAGAGGATCTGAAAAAGGCTTTTGAGAAAGTAGATCTTATTGCCGGCCCAACCATGCCGTGTACGGCCATGAGACTTGGAGAATCTGAAAAATCGCCTATGTTCGGAGAGTTGATGGATGTTTTAAATGAGCAAAGCTCAATTGCAGGTATTTGCGGCGTATCAGTACCGTGCGGTTTTTCAGAAGGTTTGCCTGTAGGTATAATGCTTATGGCTGACATGTTTAAAGAGGAAGAGGTTTTAGGAGCCGGACATGTTTATCAGAGGGCAACAGAGTACCATAAAGGTATTTACAGTATTAATTTATAAGGAAAATGTATGAGACCACAGGGAATAATTGGAGTAGTCATTATAGCCTTATTGGTGATCGCATCAATTTTAGTAGGAAATTTATTTTTCACGAAAATTATAGGTGTTGATGTTAGTAAGCTTCCTCCATTTTTTAAATTTTTAGTACATATGACAGGGGTTGCAATAATTGCATTCGCAGCAAAAAAGATTTTTATAAAATAATATGTTGAGCTGGTTATTTGGTACGGGAAGTACAAAAAATAAAATAAAACCCATGAGAAGGGGCGCAGTAAAGCCATACACGGTTAAAGTGATCGAATCAGAGTGGAAGAATATAAAAATATTATTAGAAGGTAAAAAACCGAGTCAATTAAGGCAGGCCCTAATTAGAGCGGATAAAACTTTGGATAGCGCATTAAAAGATTTAGTAACCGGTCAAACTATGGGCGAAAGATTGAAAAACGCACCCCATATGTTTGATAGAAGTCTTTATGATAAGGTGTGGAAAGCCCATAAAACAAGAAACGCATTAGTGCATGAGAGTGGCTATGAACCGCCTCATCATATAATTTCCACAAGTATTAACAATTTAAAAACGGCACTAAATTCTTTAGGAATAAAAAACATATGAAAGTAAATATTTTACAATTAATGAAAACTGTGAATAAAAATGATTTTTTAATGATAAAGGGACCCATCATTATGCTGATAATATTCTTTGTCTTTGGAGCCTTTTTCTTTCCTAAACCATCAAAAATATATAAAGAAGGTAATCTGAGATCTTGTACTTGCATAGGGCTAAAAGCAACGCCCAGGATCACTAAGGGATCGAAAATTGGAGATGTTTATTGTTTGGGAATACCAATAAGATGCACCAACGAAAGGATAACGCACTTAAACTAAAATGAGTGAAAATATATTTGGTAAATACAAATTAGTATTAGGTTTAGAGATTCATCTTCACTTAAAGACAGGTAGGAAGATGTTTTGTAGATGCGATGCTGATGTATATGATAAAGAACCCAACACAAGCACATGTCCTACGTGTCTTGGGTTACCGGGAGCACTGCCCGTACCAAACGCGTTAGCTGTGAGAAAAGCCCAGATATTAGGATTGGCACTTAATTCAAAAGTTAATAAAGAGGCAAGATTTGATAGAAAACATTATTTTTATCCCGACTTACCAAAAGGGTACCAAATTAGTCAATATAAGCACCCGTTGTGTACAGGGGGCTACATGGATTTGAAGAGTGGTAAAAGTGTCAGTATAGAAAGAGTGCACTTAGAGGAAGATACTGCAAAATCTATGCACGAAGGAGATAAAACTCTGATAGATTTTAATGTAAGTTCAATTCCTTTGGCAGAAATCGTAACAGAACCTGTATTTGAGAATGTTGAAGACGCTGTGGAGTTCAGTAAGGCTGTTCAAGGGCTGGTAAGAGAGCTGGGGTTAGGAGATGCAGATATGGAAAAAGGCCAAATGAGATTAGAGCCGAATATTTCTTTAAGAACAGTTGAGATGGAAAAAGAAGATAAGCTTCCTGCGTATAAAGTGGAAATAAAAAACATTAATTCTTTTAAGTTCATGGAAAAGGCAGTTACCGCAGAAGTAAAAAGACAGAGAGTGCTGTTGGATAAAGGAGAAACACCGGTGCAAGAAAATAGAGGTTATATAGAAGAATCAAAAACAACAGTTAGTCAAAGAGGAAAAGAACAGGCACATGATTATAGGTATTTCCCGGAACCGGATATCCCGCCTCTAGAATTTGATGAGAGCTATGTAAAATCTTTAAAACATGAGTTTGAATCTTTGGCTGGCAAATCTCCAAGCCAAAAGAAAGCCACTTTAGTAACTAACCTAAACGTTGATGAAAAACTAAAGGAGAAAGTAATTCAATTGCTAACAGTAGAGGAAATTGAAAAAATAATGAATTTGGTAGAAAAAGAAATAAATTCCGAAAAGTTAGTCAACATATTCTTAAATAAAAAAGAAGTTAGGAAAATGACACATGAGGAAATTACAAAAATGTTTGAAGAAGAAAAAGACAAAGTATCTGACGAGAATCTTTTGAGAGAAGTTGTAGGTAGGGTTATTGAAGACAATAAAGATGCGGTGGAATCTTATAAAAAAGGAAAAGATAATGCATTACAATTTCTAGTTGGTATGATAATGAGAGAAACTAAAGGAAAGGCGGAAGTAGAAACAGCAAAAAAACTTTTGTTGGATGAAATTAAATAGAAGTACTGCCCCAAAATTATTAGAATTCTTATGGATTTAAAATTTGATATTGAGAATCCTCAGCATGAATACATAGTAACTAAGGAAGCTGCACAAAAAGCTCTTGAAGATTTGACTAATGAAAAGATAATAGCTGTGGATATTGAAGCAAACAGCCTCGACCCCTACACCGGAGAGATGTTCATGGTTCAGCTTGCAAAGCAGGATTGTGCCTATATTTTTGATGATAGAAAAGTTGATTTGAAGAACCTTCCCTTATTTAAAGAATTGATGGAAGACAAGGGAAAAATAAAGATATTACAAAACGCCAAATTCGATTATTCTTACATAAAAATTAAAACAGGAGTAATAATAACCAACATCTACGACACCATGTTAGCGGATGGAGTGTTGTCTTCAGGATATAACCTTAGTTTAAAGTTGGAAGAAATAGCCAACAGGAGAGTTGAGGTAGGAATACTGGGTGATAAAGAAAAACTTCAAAAATCTTTTTATAAGCTACCAAGAAATACCAGGATCTCGGAAGAACAAGTAAGGTATGCCGCACTTGATGCATTAATACTTTTTCCTATCATGGAAGCGCAGCTAAGAATACTTCACAAAGAAAACTTATTAAAAATAGCCAAATTGGAATTTGCCGTCGCCCCGGTAGTGGCCGAGATGGAGCTTAGAGGAGTTTACATTGATACGGTAAGATGGAGGGAGATCATAGAGGATCTTAAGATAAGGAGAACTGAGCTATCTAAGGAGTTTCAGGATGCGGTAAGAGAGTTTTATAACACACAACAAATTGGCTTGTTTGGTGGCATGGCTGATGCTATTAACCTTAATAGCAGTGTGCAGCTTATGGACCTTTTTAATAATAGACTTGGCTTGAACCTACCGTCAACCAGTGACGGAGTATTGGCAAGGGAAAAGAACCCCATTGTTAAAATTCTTAGGGAGTACAGAGGTTATGAAAAGCTAATTTCAAC
The DNA here is from genome assembly GCA_965603395.1 of uncultured candidate division WWE3 bacterium. Lineage (GTDB taxonomy): Bacteria > Patescibacteriota > WWE3 > UBA101185 > UBA10185 > CAYSWS01. The sequence goes on along the minus strand of CBFDCV010000006.1, from coordinate 17,213 downwards.
CTACGGAGAGAAGCTATTAGCTAAGATTAATCCTCAGACAGGGAGGATACACCCGGAATTTTTACAAATAAGAACCTCCACAGGAAGATTTGCTTGCAATAACCCAAATCTGCAAAATATCCCTAGAAATTCTAAGGAGGCCCCTTTCAGAGAGTGTTTTAATCCGGAGGAAGGTTATAAACTAGTAGTTTCAGACTACTCAAACTTTGAAATGAGGATACTGGCCGAATTGTCCGAAGACACTAAGATGATTAACGCACTGAATAAAGGTTTAGATATACATTCGTATACCGCATCTTTGATGTTCAATAAACCCTACTCAAGCGATTTTAAAGAAAAATTCCCTGAATTAAGACAGATGGCGAAACCCATTGGGTTTGGATTGATGTATGGTATGGGAGCAGTAGGTTTAACCTCTCAAGTGTATATGTGGACCGGGGCTGATATTTCTGTAGACGAAGGGGAGGATCTTATAAAAAGGTTTTTTGCTAGCTATCCTAGAGTTAAAACTTTCCTTGAGAAATCAGCTAGGAATGCGGTGAGACACGGTTGGAGTACTACTCCGGCAGGGAGAAAAAGGTGGTACAGAATTCCTGAAAAAACCGACCCGGACTTCAGAAGAAAGCTGTCTGCTATCGAGAGAGAAGCAAAAAATCATCCTATTCAAGGCACTAATGCTGACTCAATAAAATACGCTTTAGTTTTTGTTCAAGAGAAGATAAAAAGAGATAACATAGATGCGGCTATTGTTTCCACTGTGCATGATGAAATAGTGTGCGAAGTTAGAGAGGATCAGGCTTACGATTTTGCTAAGATCTTGTCAGGTGAGATGGTTAGAGCGGGAGAATTGTTCATAAAGAAGGTAAAATTGAGGTCAGACCCCTTTGTGGGCGATGTTTGGGAACATTAGCATACTTATTGACCAAGTGCTAATTGGTGGTATACTTTCTACATGGTTTTATGTCACAGATGCGGCCAAAGACCCGCAAAAATACCCTTTAATAAGATAATCGATGGACGTCAAGTTTACATGGCCTTGTGTGAGGTTTGTCATAAAGAAGTAGTACAAGAGACCTCAACCAAAGCCTCAAAACTGGATAAATTTGGCAGAGATTTAACTGAAATGGCCAAAGAAGACAAGCTGGACCCCGTAATTGGCAGAAAAGATGAGATTGAACGCGTAGTACATATACTATCCCGAAGAACTAAAAATAATCCTGTTTTAATAGGAGATCCCGGAGTGGGGAAGACCGCTATTGTAGAAGGATTAGCACAAAAAATAATCAAAGGGCAAGTTCCGGAACCGCTTAGAGGAAAAAGAGTGTTTGCCTTAGACATGGCAAGTATAATTGCCGGAACTTCCCATAGAGGAATGTTCGAAAGCCGATTAAAAGACATCATAAATGAGGTAGTTGAAGCATCAGGACAGATTATATTATTTTTAGACGAACTACACACTGTAGTAGGCACCGGTTCTGCAGAAGGAGCCATGGACGCAGCAAATATATTAAAACCGGCCTTAGCTAGAGGTGAGCTGCAAATGGTAGGAGCCACAACTATAGATGAGTATAGAAAATATGTAGAAAAAGATGCTGCTTTGGAAAGAAGATTTCAGCCCATTATGGTAAATGAGCCAACTCCCCAAGACACTGTGGCTATAATCAAAGGTTTAAGAGAGCGCTACGAAAAACATCATCAGGTAGTAATTACAGATGAGGCCATTAAATCAGCCGTCAAACTAAGTGATCGCTACGTAAGTGACCGCTTTTTACCCGACAAAGCTATAGACATTGTTGATGAGGCGTCTGCACTTGTTAGGCTCTCTACTATTAAGGAGCCGGCCAACCTAAAAGAGGTAGAGGAAAAACTTGTTGAATTAAAAGAAAAACAAAGAGCAGAAAAAGACGGAGATGCTAAAAATAAACTAGATGAAGAAATCGAACAAGTTACGAAGGTCAAAAATGAGCTTTATGAGATTTGGACTAAGACAAAGCTTGAAGATAAACCGGAAGTGACAGAAGACGCAGTTGTAAAAGTAGTCTCAAGAGCTACAGGAATCCCACTAGAGAAACTTAGTATGAAAGAAAAAGAACGCCTTCTTAACATGGAGAAAAACCTACAAAAAAGGCTTATTGGACAGAATGAGGCAGTTTCAGTAGTGTCAGAAGCTATCAGGAGGGCCAGAAGCGGCTTAAAAGACCCAAGAAGACCTATCGGTAACTTTTTGTTTTTAGGACCTACAGGAGTAGGCAAAACAGAGCTTTCTAAGGCTCTTGCAGAAGTTTTGTACGGTGACGAAGACTTAATTGTTCGAATAGACATGAGTGAATACATGGAAAAGCATGCTGTGAGCAAGCTTATTGGAGCACCTCCCGGATATATTGGATATGATCAGGGCGGTCAATTAACAGAAATTGTGAGGAGAAAACCTTTTTCAGTGATTTTACTGGATGAAGTAGAAAAAGCTCACATGGATACTTTTAATGCTTTGCTGCAGATCATGGAGGATGGAAGACTTACGGACAGTAAAGGTAGAACAGTTGATTTCAAAAATACTATATTGATAATGACCTCAAACGTAGGTTCCGAGTTACTTAGAAGATCAAATATTGGTTTTAGCACCAAAGAAAAAAGCAAGGAAGAAAATAAGGTAGAGTTTGAAAAAAGAATAAAATCTATACTTAAGGATTCATTCAAACCCGAGTTTTTAAATAGAGTCGATGAGATAGTCATATTTAACAATCTTTCTAAAGCGGACATTAAGAAAATAGCCAAAAACATGCTAAAAGATGTGCAAAAAAGGCTTGATGAACATGAAATTAGGTTAAATGTTGATGATAGCGCTGTAGGTTACCTGGTAGAAAAGGGTTTTGATGAGGAATACGGAGCCAGACCCCTTAGAAGGTTGATTCAAAAGGATCTAGAAAACATTTTATCCAGCATGATCATTGCCGGAGAGTTGGAAAAAGGCTCAAAAGTTAGTGTGGGAGTTAAAAAAGACTCTTTAGATATCAAAATAAAGGAAAAAGCTGCCGTAAAATCATAATATTGCATTAAAAACCTACTTTTGTTAATCTTAACAGCGTTATGTCTCAAGAAGATAAGAAAAATATAGAGGAAGAAATAAAAGAAGCCCCGGAAGAAGTGGCAGAAGAAGAAAAAGCAGTTGAGGAAGAATCAGAACTTGAAGCGGAGCCCATGACACAAGAAGACCTGGAAGCTGGGGTCAAAGAAGATACTACAGAAGAAATTAAAGAATCCAAAAAGGAAAAACTACCTGAGTTTAGATCCGGAGATACCATAAGAATTCACTATAAAATCATTGAAGGAGATAAGACAAGAATCCAGCCGTACGAAGGAATAGTTATTGCCATGAAGGGCAAAGGTCAATCAAAAACATTTACCGTAAGAAGAATTGGCGCTGACGGCATTGGAGTTGAAAGAATCTTCCCGTTACACTCACCTAACATTTCTAAAATTGAGATAAAAAGAAAAGGTAAGGTAAGAAGAGCCAAGCTTTACTATCTAAGAAAGAAAAAAGGTAGGGCTGCGGTTAGAGTTAAGGACGCTTAAATATCAGGTATCTATTGAGTTTACCGCTTTTCCCGTCAGAGTAATACGAATCAATTAGGCTGAGGTTATTTTGTTCGAAAAGAATCCGTATCTTTTTTAGCTCTTCTTCGGTGTAGATGTGAACATACCTTTTATCATCCGAATCTCCCCACCCATAGTAATAGTCATTTTCTTCAAGGTCTTTTGCAAGCTCTGCTTTAGAAAATCTTTCATCTTCTGCCAGATTCCAAAATGAAATCATTAGAAGTCCTTTGGGCTTTACCAGAGGCATCAGTGATTTTAACCAGGTGGTTCTGAACTCATTTCCGGGTATATGGTGTGTTAAACCAAAGACAGATACCACATCAAAAGATTTTTCAAGCTTTTCCAGACCAAAAAATACATCATAGTTTCTAAATTCGGCTAATTGATATTTTAGTACAGCCTCAACAAGCATAAAATCATTATTATCAAGCCCTAAGTAATCAACTTGGGGGGTTGGGGTTCTTGTTATATATTGGTAAAAACGGCCATTTCCACAGGCGACATCAAGCACAGATACTTTTTCCTTTGTAATACTTTTTCTAATGTGTCCTAAACATCTCTCCCAGCCCGGCCATGGGTTTTGACGAGTTTTAGAAAATTCTTCTGCATGCTTCTTATAAAATTCATTTGTTTGGTTTATCACCTTTTTTATTTGTGCATCATTCATCATTAAAATAATACTATAGAAATTGACTAAAAATTAATATCATTTAAAATAGTACTATGAGTGAAAAAAGACTTCCACACCCTTTCGCGCCAGAAGATGCAAAAGCAAGAAAAGAGTCTTCAGAGCAATTTTATGAAAACAAAGAAAGAGTGTCAGAAGATCTCCACGGTGAAAGCGCCTTAAGAAAGTATGAGCCAAAAGAGAGCTCGACCGCAGAAGAGAGAGGCGCTTCTAATGAAGAGCAGGCAGCGGAAATGAAAGCAACCTTAAGGGAGAAGCTATTAGAAGAGATAGAAAACAGTCCTGCAAAACAAATTAAAGTAGCAGAAAGTAATCTCTCTAGAGAAGAGTACGTGGAGAAGTTAATTAATCCCTCTTAGATCTTAAATTTGTCTAATTTATATTATTTCCTTATACTATGCGTGGTTGAGTCGTTCTTATGGCCAAAAATAATAGGTACAAAATAGACATAAATGTAAATTCAGAAGTACTAGTAGCTCTCATCGATAGGGTGTCAAAGTTGGAAGAGCCAACAAATGAGGATATTTTGAAGTTGATACAAAAGTCTCCCGTAAAAGAGGGTAAATTGTTATCAAAAAGTCAGATACTGAATGCTTATAAAAAACTAAAATCGCAAGGTGAGCTGAAATTTAGCGAAAAAAGGGAAAAAAACTTCTACAAAAACATAAGGAAAAAAAGGATTAGAACAATTTCCGGTGTAACGCCCGTCACAGTGCTCACTAAACCGTTTCCTTGCCCGGGCAAATGCATTTTCTGCCCCAATGATGTGAGAATGCCTAAAAGCTACCTAGCCGATGAACCAGGCGCTCAGAGGGCAGCCACAAATAGGTTCGATCCGTATTATCAAGCATTTAATAGATTAATAGCGTTGAGAAACATTGGGCATCCTACAGATAAGGCTGAGCTGATCGTATTAGGAGGGACATGGACACACTATCCGGAAAAATATCAGATCTGGTTTATAAAAAGATGTTTTGAGGCAATGAATGCTTTTGAGGACTACAAGGGATTAGAGCCGCTAAAAGTCCATGCAAAACTACCGTTAGATGCCTCTTTGTTAGAAGAAATAAAAGGAGAATCAATGAAAAAGACTTATAACCAGGTTATTGCCAGGGCGCTGTCCACTAAAGCATTAGAAGCACAAGCAGAAACAGCAACTTGGAAAGAGCTGTTTGCAGAGCAAAAAGTAAATGAAAAAGCCAAAACAAGATGTGTGGGCCTGGTAGTAGAAACAAGACCTGATGAGATCTCCAAAGAAGAATTAATCAGAATTCGAAAACTTGGCGGTACTAAAATACAGCTTGGCATACAAAGTTTAGATGACAAAGTACTCGAAATAAATAAAAGAGGACATGATTCTGCCACAACAAGAAATGCCATAAACCTCATTAGACAAGCCGGTTTTAAAATACACATACACTGGATGCCCAATTTATATGGTTCGAATCCAAAAAAAGACGTTGAAGATTTTAAAAAGCTTTTTACTGATAAGTCCATAAAACCGGACGAATTAAAAGTTTATCCGTGCTCTTTGATAGAAAGTGCTGAGCTGATGAGTTATTTTAAAAAAGGAAAATGGATACCATATTCAGAAGAAGAGCTTAATTACGTGTTGGCTGAGGTTTTTAAAAACATTCCCAGATATTGCCGAATAACAAGAGTCATTAGAGACATACCTAGTACGGATATTGTAGAGGGTAACAAGAAAACTAACTTTAGACAGATTGTGGAACAAAAACTTGAAAAAGTGAACGTGAGATCAAAAGATATTCGAGCCAGGGAGATTAGAGGTAAAAAAGTAGTTTTTGAAGATCTGGAATTAAAGGTTACAGAATATAAAACTAAGGTTTCTGAAGAGTATTTCATCGAATATGTAACAAAGGATGATGAAATTGCAGGGTTTTTAAGGCTATCTTTGCCTAAAAAGGCACCGTTTTTAGAGGAAATTCAGGATTTCGCAATGATAAGAGAGGTGCATGTTTATGGTCAGAGCGTACAAATAGGAACAAAAGGCAAAGGTAGGGCACAGCACATTGGTTTAGGTAAGAGTTTAATGAAAAAAGCAGAAGAAATCGCAAAAAACGAGGGCTTTAAAAAGATTTCTGTAATTTCCTCAATTGGGACACGGGAGTACTACAAGAAGTTTGGATTTAGCACTGTAGTTAAGAACGATCTTTACCAGCACAAGGATATTAATTAAACCCCACCATTATACTTATCAAAATATTATTTTTTCTCAACACGTACCTAATGCCTCCCCTTTAATGATCCGTAAATTTTGTAATGTGTATAATTATTATGATGGGTAAGATGAAAACTACACTGCTAGCTATATTGCTGGTAATTTCTACAATTATGGTTGGTTACATGCTGTTTTTTCACTTTACCAGGAATGAGGAACTTCCAGGGCTGCTTCAAAGATATCAAAAAGAGAATGTAGTGGAAAAGGATCTAAAGGTTCTACAAAATGAGTGCCAAGAAAACTCTCAAAAATGGGCTAACGAAATGACAGTGATAATTAACAGGGCAGACGGTCCTGATTTTCGAAATGAAAAGAGCCTTATTGAGAGCTTCTATAATGAAAAATACCAAACATGCCTATTTCATTATGAGCACAAAAAATCAGTTGGGAATGTGGGCATCGATGAAGAAATAATAAACTCAGGTTACGGTATATATGATCTAACAAATGAAAAGGCTGTGATTTACGTAGAAACCGGGGAGGACGGAAGAGATTTTGAGATCATGAAAAGCCAGCTTTTTAAATAGCGTAATTTTGGTGAGGGCGGAGAGGATCGAACTCTCGACACCCTGGTTAAAAGCCAGGTGCTCTACCACTGAGCTACGCCCCCAAAATCACAAGAATAACCCTGAAATTATACTAAAAAGAAGTTATTTAGCAAGAGCAGAAGAGCTTAAACTTCGTTTAATTCTCCTTTACTCCACCACAGGTAGAGTAAAGTAAAAGACAGAGCCTTTATTAGGGTCACTCTCAACCCAGATCAACCCATTGTGCGCATCGATGATCTTTTTACTGATATATAGCCCCAAGCCCATGCCGTAATCCATTTCCAGCGCCTTTTTTACCCTGTAAAACTTAGAAAATAAGTTTTCGATGTATTCCTGAGGTATTCCTCTACCTGAGTCCTTTACTGCTACTTTAATATTGCCTTCCTGATGGCTTAAAACAACTTCGATCTTACCTTCCTTAGTGTATTTAATAGCATTTTCGATCAAATTTTGCAGCACGATATGTAGTTTAGAAATATCAGCGTTGACCATGGGTATAGAGTACAAAGGAGGGATAAAAACAACTTGTAGATCCTTATCGGCGGCCACTAACTTAAACTCATTCACAACCTTAGACACTAGGCCCTCAATATTAATAGCAGCAGGATTCAGTTTTACATGCCCTCTTCTAAATTCGGCAATATTTAAAAGGTCTTCCACTAAGCCAAGCAAATCCGTAGTGCCCAAAAAAGCGTTATTCAAGTAGCTGATCTCAACATCGTCTAATTTACTTGCACTTCTATCTTCTAATAATCTGGAAATGTATCCTCGAATAATAGTTACCGGTGTTCTTAAAACGTGTTCGGCCATGGAAACAAAATCAAGTTTCATTCTCTCAAGTTCACTTTGCTCAAAGGTGTCCTCAATAAATAAAATACAACCCAAATTTATCTCGGAACCTCCACGCACTTTTTGTGTTCGAACATTTACAATATTTTCTTCTCCGTCTTTATCAATAAGTTTTAGACGCTCTCCTTCATATATCAAGCCATGTACGTCAACATCGCCAATAGGACAGTACACGTCCATAGAAATCTGCGCATTTTCATCAGCCAGCTTTAATACATCATCTAAATGGTGATTTATAGCATCTACAACGTTGTGTCCGGTAATGTGTTCTGCGGCTTTGTTAAAGTGGGTTATTATTCTTCCGGGGTTTGTGATAATTATAGCGTTAGTCACACCATAAGAAATAGTATCTATAATGCGTTTTTGTGTTTCTATAATATCGTTTTGTTCCATAAGGCAGGTTTCTTACTAAAATTGTAGCAGTTTAGTGCGTTATGTGGAAAGAAACAGAAATATATTAATGTATAATAGAATAACCGACATAGTGAAAAGGGAGACGAAGATTATCTTAAAAAAGGAGAGGAAAAAATGTCTCATATTATTAACCCGAAGATTGAGGAAATACTAGGTATGTTACGGCAGGCAGATGTTTACTCTGTAAGTTCAGACGCAAACTTGTACGAAGCAATGACGCTAATGCGTGACCGAGACATAACAGCTGTGCCTGTAATTGACGATGGAAGGATCGTAGGTGTTGTCTCTGAACAGGCGTTTGTTAGGAAAGCTTACGTTGAAGGATTGGATTCTCTCAAGACTAAGGTATCGGAGATAATGACGTCGGGAAAAGACATTATTAGTGTTTCACTCAGCGAAACGGCAAAAAGTGTGTTGGAATTGATGAATGAGAAAAATATTCGGCACGTGCCTGTAGTTGATGGCGGAATATGCGTTGGGTTTTTATCACAGAGGGGGATATTAAGAGCTTTGGATATCCTTGAGGATGACCTTCTTGAAGCACAAAAGGCCATTCTTAGAGGAAATATAATGTGATCCAGAAAAATCTGTGTGGTAGCTTAGCTACAAAGTAACTACCACACATTTTCATTGCTAATTAATAACGTATTAGTGTTTTTTTGGAGTATTTTTGGCAATTGCGTTACCTGCAGCAGCTGACGCAATATCGTAACCTTCTCTATCTCCGTAAGGATAAATGATGACCATGGAACTTTCCTCTTTACTTATTTCACTAAGTACTTGCAGCTCTCTTAGACGCATAGCTTTGCCATCACGCAAGACTTTGCTGGCAGTGGTTAACTTGTCCGCCACAGCTACCTCCGCATCTGCCTGAATTTTTTTAGCTTCTGCCGATCTTTGAGCTCTAGCAATGACGGCTAGCTCCTCAACCAGTGATGGAGGAGTATCTATATCAGTAATTCTTACAGCTAATACATCCACACCATATTGAGCTGCTTCTTGATCGATTTGTACTTTAAGTGATTCCGAGATTTGATCTCTTTCACTTAGTAAATCCTTTAGAGTTAGGCTACCAATAGTGTTTTTCAAGGCTTCGGTTGAAAGCCAAGTCACAGAGGCTCTGTAGTCAAAGACGTCAATGACCGCTTTTTTTGGATCTTCTACTTTGTACTCAATGGCAGCGGTTACTTTTGCAGGAACGTTATCCTGTGTAAGAGTGTTTGTAGCTTCGACCTGTCTAACTTCGATACGAGTGTCAATAACGGAAGCGATGGAATAAATAAAAGGAGGAACAAGAAAAAATCCGGCACCCCTAACAGTGTCAAACTTACCTAAACGTAATAGAACAATCTTTTGCCATTCAGGCAAGACAAAAAACATTTTTGAAACGATACCGGACATCCAGAAATTTAGTATTAGAAGAGGTGCTCCCAGAAACCAAAAGCTTCCAAAAATAAGATCTGAAAAGCTTCCTACCAATGGAACGAGCAGCCCGGTCAGTATAAAAGTAGCCAAAAAGGTTGCTGTTCGAATAAATACTTGTACAGTGTTCGTGTTTTGATATCTCATGTTTTAAGTATAACAAAGCTGTTAAAAAATGGTGGGAGTAGTTTATGGCCCATATTTATGTAGATAAAATATTAGAAATTTTAAAAAAATACAGGATAATACCACAAAATCGGAAAAATAAATAAATATTTTCGATAAATCTGCGAAAAAAATATATTATTTAACGATATTGAATGAAATTGTTCTGTTTTCAATGTGAGGCGTTACTCCGCGAAACACTGCAAAGTAACACCTCACAAAAAAGCTTAGGCTAACGCAACGCTACTCGGCGTTTTCCTGTATCCACTCGACACAGCCCTGGACTCGGCAAGAAAGGCGTTCACCTTCAGAGGTGTACTCGCCAATTTTGACAAATTCGTTCCAGTTGTACCCCATATACGAATAGTAAGGTTCCTGACCATAGCATTGGATCTTATAGACCCAACCGTCATAGAACATGTGGTTAACCTGGTAGATATAACCACCTTCGTAAACTTCAGGGCAAAGTGAACAGAGCTCTGTTACACGATAAGCTGCGGGTACCTGGCCTTTGGGGTGAATTACGTTACAAACACCGGATCCTAGACCAAACGGACCCTGCCAGTAACCAGACGGAGCAGCTGCATCTATATATGCTGCCATTGGATAGTATTCAGTTATTTTGCATTGAATACAGGCATCATCTTTGGCAATTGCTTCAGGTGTAACAGTCAGCGAATAGCCACTTGGCCAAATAACACTAACAGTTGGTACCGGTGCGATTTCAGGCCCATATATGTCCATCCATGCGCCTTTCAGATCACCCACCACACTCATCACACCATCTTCTGTGAAGCTTGGGATGTACTCCCAGTTGAAGCAGTCTCCTACACCGACTACGGTCAGAGAATATTCTACTTCCCGTGATCGATAACCGAATAACTCTTCAACTTCTTCGCTGCATACATACTCTTCATTAACGCTGTCCATGAACAAGGTTGTCTGAGTTCCTGTGCGAGTGCTTTCCTCAAGACCGTTGCCTGGGTTGTACACCCACGGTGTCCAATCGCCCCAAACAGGATCTTGTACCACTGGAGTGGTTACATCACATGTGCTATAGCAAGTATCAGGTTCGTCCATAGCAGCAAAAGTGTAGTCCGGTCCGTATGCTTCCGGAACATCTACCGTGACAGGAGGAATGGTTTCGATAGTGAAGGGATCGGAGAACAACACTACTTCATTGTAGTGTGTTCCGACCAGTGTCTGGTATGGATCACCGGCTGGTCCTTCGTACAAATTGATCACACGTCTGATGCCTTCACAATCGTCCGCAAGGTAGGCTTGATGGGCCTTGTACGTACGGAAGATCTGACATTCAGCCGGTTCCGGTAGTGCGTCGAAACCTACAACGCCGCCTCCATATTCGCTAGGAATGGCATAGGAAGCAGCAGGGAGTCCGGGTTCCACTTCATATGGGTCGACGAACAGGCCGTGTTCATAAATCAGGTGCCCTTGGTATACACCAAAATCATACAGGTTGATTGCTCGGGAGTACCCGTCGCAGTCAGCCGCTTGATGTGATTTGATAGTGTATTCGTGAGTCTCAGGGATCTCACATTCATTGTTCCAAATAGATATACCTAACGTATCCCAATTTTGTCCTGCTGGCACATAAAAGGGGATTGGAGGTATGATGTCCCTACCATCTTGATGGCTCGGACCAACATGTCCCATGAGTATACCAATATTGGAAGGGGCGATTATCTGGAATGGGTTAGTCAGACTACCCGTCGCGTGACAAATATAAGTCTTAGGTATACACCCAAAATCAGTCGTCCACTCATCCGGCCCACATCGAGGCTCCGGAGGACACGCAAACGCTGTTACAACAACTACCAAAAATACGGCGATCAGGGCTATTGACAGCCCATTTAGAAATTTTCTCACAATCCTCTCCTTTTTGAGAAAAACCTGTTGCGTCTTTATTTATTGGACAGAAGACACAAATGCCCATTTCCCGTGGTTATACCACCTCCTATGGATACTTATTTTGACAATTTTCATTTTTTACACTTTTTTTGTGTAAAAAGGTATTATCCTGTTGTTAAAGAACTAAATTGAATTATTCCAACACGCAAAAAACGAAATTACGTTTGGAGCCAAATGGCATAATACTATAATATTTTGATTAAAGCAATGCGGCTAAATGCTAAATAAAAAACCTCGATAGTGCTTGTTGAAGCGATGTGATCGTGTTGATTAGTTTCTGGTGACCCTAGTGTCTGAAAAGTGGAACACACTTATACCATCCCTAATACAGATTTCTGAGTTAGTTGATGCCCCCAATGTAACAGCTACTTTTAATTACAATTAGGAGCCCTAGATCGTGAGTATAATGACCCAATAAGATATAGGACACTAAGTAGATGAATTTACGTTGATTGTGAAAAAACTAAGCAGCGAATTTGTATAATCGAGAAATCTTTATCGTTCTGCTAGCTGCTATTTGAACTTTAATCCAATGTACGACCAATATATTTCTACGTTAAAATAAGGAAGTCCTTTATGTGTACCAAAAACATCCTTATTAGAATATAGCTCAAAACTGTATTGGTGTTAAGATTAATGTATGAGGCACGAACAGGCACCATCTCCAGAAGCTACATACGGTGAAGTGGTGCGGGATTTAGTCGAGCAAATCGAATTAAGCGCCGTACTTGGGCAAGAAACTGAAAGAAGAGTGCTAAAAGTTGAGAAAAATATGTACAGCACTCATTATGAAAAGAACACAGCCCCCAGTTTAAGTAGAAATATTGAAGATTTAGGAGTTTTTTCTCCTAAGCAGATTGAAAAACAACAAAGAATTATGAAAATACCTGTAGAGGTACTTGAGGATCAAACAGTGGAAATGCCTATTGATAATCTATACAGAGAGGTTTTGACTAATAAAGTAAGAGAAATACTTCAGTTTATGGAAGAAAAACATGATTTTTTAGTTCGTATTATTGAAAGCGTGGAGGGGTTTGATCAAATGCCTTCTAGGGAAAAGAACAAGGCTCTTGCTCGGGAGTTACTACCTCGGTTGTATGGTGAATACCACGATACGCAGCTTTATGAGGAGATATACATTACTGAAAGCAGCCTTGGGGTTCTTGTATTTACGCAAACTCCTGAAGCCTACAATAAGTTAACTTCTAATAAGAGTAATTCACATGGTATACAATCAGGTGCTCGCATTTCTTATAGGACAATAAGAGAACCGCCTTTTCCTGCTAAAAATATTGAAACAAATCTTAAGGAGCTACCCGTCATTATAATACCAGTTGAAAAGGAGGAGGATGGAAAAATATCTTCATGAAGTACGACACTCGATTGATAGGCAATTAGAGACGGTGGAGGAACCGCGAAGATCTGTACTTAGAAAACGTGGTAGGGAATTGAACTTGTTATCCGAAGGTTCCCAAAAAAGTTTAAAAACTGAAGTTATTGCTAACCAAGAAGTTGGAAGATTAGAAGAGAAGTTGGTGCAAACGTTGACGGAACCAGAGGGACTCTACAACTATGAGGAGGTATTAACTGAGCCTTCTTTGGATAAATTACAAAGGATAGTTTCAAGAGTATTTGGCACTGAATATGAAAATGACAAACAAAAATATGAAATACTTTTAGAAAAGGCTGTAAGAGCATTTTATTTAACAGCAGAAAACTACGAGAATATGGGATTATCGCATTTTGATTCTAGCCACTTAACAGCAAAGGTATTTACGGGTTTCCCTATACAGGATTGGCATTTTATTGGAAAAATGGTTAGGAAATATTCCTATTTAGAACGTGTTAAAGAGAAGTTGAATCCTTCTGAAATATAATCTTTGCATTATAAATATGGTTATCAGGTGTTGGTTTTTGTTTTTGCCATAGCCCACGCTATAGGATTTGGTGACCCTAGTGTCCGAAAAGTGGAACACCTTAGTGCCATCAATAATCCAAATTGCTGAGTTGGTTAGCGCCTCCAAAGTAACAACCACTTTTGCTTACCATAAGGAGCCCCAAATATGGAATTTAAATACCCAATAGACTATAAAACACTAGTTAGTAATTAGGCTGGGGTGGTTAATATAGGCTAATTTTCACCAAATACTTGATGAGGTAGAAATATTATCCGTACTGTTTTATTGAAGGTTTTATATAGAAAAAAACGAGCCGTAAGATAAAGGTAGGACATAGTGTCCCCACACATACCTTACGGCGTTAAAATATTGCATCATACTTGCTCAAGTTAAAAATCTTCCCTCAACTTTTTAATGCGATTTCTTATAAACATTGAAGTAAAGAGAAGCGTGAGATAGACGCCAGCAAAGAAAACTACCACACTCCAACGAATCACTTGCACTGTAGCAAAATACTCTTCCAAAAGACCTGCCACCGCTGTAATTAAAGCCACAAGAATTGAAGTTACAATAAGGGCAGGAATTGTGTAACGATTTGCCTTACTTAAAGCTAGGTCAATTTCCCACAGCAGGTCCACTTGGTTTATAGAATCTTCTCTGTTCATCTCTCCTCCAATACGAATCGCTAAAGTTTTATGAAGCAATTAAGGTTAGGATTATTTTATCACAATTTTGTTATGCAAGCGCAACCCCCTTAACACACCCCCATTTCTGAGTTGTCTTTGAGCTATTATTCTAAAAAGTTAAAATGTGGTGACCCTAGTGACCGAAAAGTGGAACACCCTTGTACCATCAATTATTAAGATTTCCAAGTTAGTTGACGCCCCTAAAGTAACTTCTTCTTTTGCTTACCAATAGGAGCCTTAAATCTAGTGTTTAAATACCCAATAGTTAATAAAACATTAGGTAAATTGATTTAAAAATAATGGAGACAGATACGTGTAGTTAATAAATATCAACAATGTCTACAACACTTTGGCAGGTAGAAGCTCCCATTCCCCTTGGTGTTCTCCTAACAACTCTAAGGTTAACCAAATTATCAACATTTGAATTTATTATTCTACTTTTTTCTAGTTCTCCTAACGATCTAAATCCTATATTAAGTACCAACTTTCCTTCTTGATTAACTGAGTTTAATCCATTTCCATCTTCTACTACCAAATTAATTAAGTCATTTACGAGTTCTTCGGAACCTTCCTCTACAATTAGAGTGTCACAGATTACATTTACATCTCCCCAGTCTATTTCTTCACTTGCAAAATAATAGCCTGAAACATAACCAAAACCTACCACTGCCTCAGGACATCCAAAAAGGCATTCATCACCGCTGCAAGATTCTATTCTCTCACAGTAGTTGTTTGCTACATACCTTGAGTTTTTCTCTATTGTATTATTTAAGCTCACAACTTTGTTGGAAAGACTTTGTTTTGTTTGTGTAAGTTTTGTGATTGTTGAACTAGTTTCTAAATAGTTAGCCGTGTATTTGTACATGAAGAATCCATTTGAAATAAAAAGAACTATGATAAATATAAGTATTATTTTGGATTTTTTATTATTTAATGGAATAGAATTATCTTTTTTTAAAGCTTTTTTACTACCTTTATCCATACTCCAATATTGTAACATGCGCTAATTTAAGGAAGAGTAAGGTTGAAAATAGCGCGCTTGAAAGAAATTGGTGACCCCAAGTTTGGTTATTTCGAACTCACAGATGGAAGAATTTTTCACATTTGTACACGAATTGCACACAGTTTTTTGCTAATGTAAATACCTGATGTTTATTGTGTACTAAAAAACGATTATCTCACAATACTTTGTAGCTGCCCTTACAGAACTTTATCCGAATGAAGTTATACAAAAATTATTTTTTTTGGGCGTGAATCTGGTTTATTAGGAGGTTTAGCTACACTATGATGTATTAACCTTGAAGGCAGCTATAAGTAGATTACCAAAAGGTAGAGGATACTTCATTTCTAAACCTATTAACTTTCTAGCAACACTTTTAATTGGAAAAAGAAACGAGTAAGTATTAATGGTTGAGAAGAATATATTTTGATAACCAAGGTCTGAAAATATTTGTAAAAGTAACTTTTTATTATAAAGATTTATGTGTTGTACTCCACTGATTTTGGGTACCAATCCAAACTTTTCTACTATAGTTTCTAAACAAGGCCAGAGTCCTTTGTAATTTGGTGTTGTCACTATGAATATACCATCGCGAGTAAGGAAATTTTTTATGTAGCTTAGAAGACTAACTACTGTTATATCGTCAATATGTTCAATTACATCAAGCAGCAGAACAGTGTCATATTTATTATTAGGATTTAGTTTTGAGATCTCTTTAATATTAAGTTTTTTTACTGTGACATTATGTATGTTGTTTTGGCGAATCATTTTGGCTACAAATTTTGTGGCTTTTTCGTGATAGTCAACTGTGGTAATTGAATCAAACTCTTTTGCATATAAATACGCGAATATTCCGCTCCCTGAGCCAATATCTAATAGATTTTTCGTATTTTCATTATTAATAAGAGACTTTACAGCTATCATCTTGTTGTTATGCCAATTTGATAAAAATATGTTTTTACTCTGTATCGCTCTGTACTGATAATCACCTGGAATGTTTAGCTTTTCTTCAGGAATTTGAGTCATAATTTACATTGAAAAGTATATCAGAAGGTAATTATCAAATTCTATGGATAAAAAACCTGATATTATAGATTTGACGCTCAGTTTGTAGTTGAAACAGCATTTTATATTCTCATTCAACACTAAAACATACTCGGTACCCTTATGTTATGGTATTAACTTCTTGTGTAGAATAAAAGTATGATGCAAAAGCTAAAAGATAAAACTCTCTTTGAGAAATTGTATCTTTTGTCTAAGCTTTTGTTTATTAGTGCACTCATTCAATATCTATTCGCAATATGCAACGGCATTATTAATCACAATGTGCTTATCCATGCAGACGGAATGTACTTAGCCTCAATTTACGATAATCTATTTGTTGAGAAGCTACCATTTAATACATTCAAATTTGCAGGGGCACCTTATCTATTTCCTGATTTTATATTGTTTGTTATCTTTCAATGGATTTTCCAAAATTATACAGCTTCATTGGCTGCAACAAGCATAACAATTTTCACTTTAATAATGATATGTCTTTTACATATTACTAATTATATGCTTAACGAGACTGGCCTTGGGAAAAGTATTGTAACAATTTGTTTATCAGTCTATATATTATTAGTTTCACAAAACACATTATTTTTCTCTACACTTAGGTATTCATCAACGAGCAGACATGCTGGAGAAATGCTTGTAGCCTGTGTTTTGGTTTTATTATTATTTATAACATTAAAAAAAGAAAATGCAGTTATGGTGTACCCCAGTGTCTTTAT
>CBFDCV010000005.1:0-34749 GCA_965603395.1 uncultured candidate division WWE3 bacterium | reverse complement strand
GCGTCAGACTTTCGTCCATTGCGCAATATTCCTCACTGCTGCCTCCCGTAGGAGTAAGGCCCGTGTCTCAGTGCCCTTCTGGCTGGTCATCCTCTCAGATCAGCTACCCGTCATCGGCTTGGTGGGCATTTACCCCACCAACTACCTGATAGGCCGCAGGCTCGTCCCTTACCGATAAATCTTTGGAGTTTCCTCCGCATCGGGTATTATCATGGATTTCTCCAAGTTATCCCCGAGTAAGGGGTAGATTCCTACGTGTTACTCAGCCGTTCGCCATGCTGATAAATCAGCATTCAACTTGCATGTTTTAGGCACGCCGCTAGCATTCACCCTGAACCAGGATCAAATTCTCAATATAACTCGTTCATACTCGTTGTATTAAACAAGTTAATATAAACTCGTTCATACTCGTTGTATTAAGCAAGTTAATATAACGTTCTTTCCACCTTTTGAATCTTTAATAAATTACTATTTGGCTATGTATTTTTTAAGGTACCTAATGTCCAAAAAAGCGGACAGAAGCACTATGAATGTATACACTAATAAAAAGCTAAATGCAAGATAACAGTGTGTCCAATTATAGTCAAGGAGAGTTTTTATTCGATCCATCTAACTTCTACGTATTTGGTTTTTAGTAGCTTTGCCAGATTATCCCCAAGCCTGTCTTTGTTTTTAATAGGCGAGCAGGTTAGTAGGTCTATGTGCACAGCGCCTCTTTCGGGCCAAGTGTGAATTAACAAGTTGGAGGTGGCTAGAATGTAGGTGAGGCTGTAACCACCACCCTTAAACTTGTCTACTATAATGTTAACAACTTTAAGTTTGTGCATTTTGCAGAACTCTCCGAATACTTTTTGCAATCTTGATTTTGAGGTTAAAAGTTGCGCAGGGACTTTGCTA
Source organism: uncultured candidate division WWE3 bacterium (assembly GCA_965603395.1). GTDB lineage: Bacteria > Patescibacteriota > WWE3 > UBA101185 > UBA10185 > CAYSWS01. The sequence goes on along the minus strand of CBFDCV010000005.1, from coordinate 33,852 downwards.
ATCTTAAATGTGTAGTGATCAGTGTAGGGGAATTTCTCCACGTCAGTTTTCTCATAGGTATAAATTTCTTGTGGCAGGATGCTTTTTTCGATTGATGTAAAGGGCGTAGTTTTGAGTACGTATATTGAGCTGGCACTGCCTATTGTTTCTGCCCCCGTATACCTAGTGTATTTGTTGATCTTATCCTCTATAACAAGTCCAAAGTTATTTATTACTTCCTGTACTTTACTTTCCAGTTCAGGGTTTTTAAAACCGACTCCAAAGTTAAACAGTATGTAGCTACCCTCATACGTTTTTCTCATTTTCAAAAGTTCAATTGATCTATGCAGAAAAAGTTGCGCTCCCGCTTTAGTATAGGGGGGATCGACCAAAACTACGTCATACTTGTTAACTTCTGTAGCAGATAGTGATTTTCTGATGTCGTGGAGCTGAGTATCAATGTTACTCACATCAAGGTCTTTGGCAGCTTTTTTTATAATGTTTAAGATTCGATCATCTATATCAAATACTTTTATTTTTTTAAAGTTGGGAGACATCAAGCCTAACGCCAGAGACACCAAATCATCATCACCTATTAATGCTATGTTCTTACCCCGCACTAAACCCTTATCTACCAGCATGTTTGCCTTGCCAACGCTTGATCTTGGAGTGGCAAAAAATTGATCAAACTCTCTTTTGGGGTCTAGCTTGTATTTGTATCTGAGCTGACTAATTCTTTGTTCAAAACTCTCCGGATCAGTACTTATGAGAGACCATTTGTAAGGCTTGAGTTCCAACTCACTTAGCACACTTTGACCTTTTTCATTTAGTTCGATTTTTTCACCTGTGGGTTTTTTTAAATAACCTGCTATAGAAGATTTAAAATCTGACAAGACGGTTTTAGGAAGTCCTGTCATTCGAATAAGATCCGCGTTAGTAAGATGTTCTTTGGCATGAATGATGTAAAGAATGCCCATAACTTCTGCGGCTTTAAGGTCAGGGTTTTTGGTTTTTAGATCAGATATCAGGTTATGCACAGGGGAATTATATCTTACATAGGCAAAAAAAGAAGGGCTTCGATTGGCTTGGTTTACAAGCGTTTATCGAAGCCCCATTAGGCCTTACCGTTTATCCTACTTGCGGAGGCATACTGTCAATAGGTCTCAATTGATCCAAGGATTTTAAAAGATCCGAGATATCATCCCCTTCGTAAGGAACTGATCTTAACCAAGCGCACTCTCTACGTAGTTCTAATGCCCATTTAAAATCGGATGTAATTACAATCCCCACACTTTTGCAGTGTTTGTTAAACAAACTACGGGCGTCCTCAATAGCTATACACGTTAGCACAGTTTTAGATGTTACTCCTCTTAAAAACTCTTTGGTGTCCAAAAGAAACTGTGCATTCTCGTCGCTGTCTCCCTCACGGTGAATGATTAATATACTAGGTCTCACAGCATCCTCAAGCTTTATTAACTTTGGATCCATCATCTCCTCCTTAATATTGGATTTATCAATTCTATTGTGGCTAGAAAACGTAATGTTGTGTAAATTATACCACAATGATAATTAGTATATATGCACGCCTTCAAAATCTTTCAGTCTCTGGTGATGGCGGTTTTGACAGGACACATCTTGACCCTCACAGTTTTTGCATCAGAAGAAGGCGTGCTACTTAATACCTCTCCCGATTCAACCAGAACTTCTACAGTTTTGGTACTTCCTTACGGTCTGCTTGCCGGTGAGTTTGATCCACGAGCCTGGAATTATCCCTACAACGGTCTATTTTTTAGTAAAGATCTGGGAGAAAGTTGGGTACAGCTTGGCTTAGCGGGCAGGGGAGTTACAGATGCTGCGTTTGGCAGTGGTCTTTTATTTGTATCCACTTATTACAATGTGGATGGAAATCTTGGTCTATTTGTCTCCAATGATGGTGGGCAAACATTTGATCATAGTGGTCTTGATTTCTCAGCATCTACCGTTGAGTCCTCCGATGGCGTAGTCTATTTAGGAGGCTATAGTCATGGGTTGTGGGTTTCAAAAAACAACGGAGTGTCCTGGGAGCAGAAAATCGGTGATGGGTCCGGATGGACCGGACCTAATATCATAGCTATAAAAACCGGTAAGAACGTTACCTTTGCGGCTACACCAACCAAAGTATATAAATCCGCAGACCAAGGAGATACTTGGGAAGAAATCGAACAGCTTTCCGGTAGTCAAGTTCACACTTTTTATATTAAGGATAATGTTGTATTAGCAGGCACCTTAAACACTGAGGGCATATACAAATCTTCAGATTACGGCAGCACTTGGAGTAACCTTACTAGCTGGGGAAACTATCCTGTAGGCAAGATGGTCTCTTTTAAAAACATTGTCTTTGTACAAAAAATCGATCAGGCAAATCTTGAGTACAAGTTGTACAAATCTAACGATTACGGAGAAAGCTGGTCGGAAACGGGCGTCGATCCGGGTCAGAGAGTTAACAGCGCAGATACACTTTTTTCTTACCCTTCGTATATGTTTATAAGTACACAAACCGGAGGGATTCAGAAATATAACATCCCCTACCCTCCACCAAATGCAAACGAGTTTATGCGAATGCCTTGGTCATACTCATCTGAAAATGAATTGACCGAAAAGGTCACTGCTCACTTCGATCACCAATATCCTCTTCTTGCCTACACCCCTTATCCTGAACCCTATCCATATAAAGAAACTACAGTTAATTATCTTGGTTTTAAAGAAGATATATATGCAAACTTTTATAGCTCTCACAACGGTACTGATTTTGCCTTGCCTTATGGAAAAGAGGTTCTAGCTGCAGCTCCCGGATTTGCCCGGTATTACTTTTGTGATTGGTGCGGGCACACCATAAAAATCGACCATCAAAATGGTTACCAATCTACATACATGCACCTGCAAAAAGAGGGTCTGGTTGCTACACTAGTATCCGGCTCTGCGTGGGTAACGGCGGGATCAGTTGTAGGCAAAATAGGTATGTCGGGAAGAACTTCAGGCCCACATCTCCACTTCAGCGTCACCAAAGACAAAGATGCAAATGGTTATTTTGACGATTTTCCTGATGGTCTAGTTGACCCTTTTTCCTGGTTGGATCCGTATAACACCGATCCTTGGGCGGATCTCTCATGGGAAGATGATCAGGGCGCACACTACGGCACTGCCAGCAGCTATTTATGGAACCACACTTTTCCGGTACAAAGAATTTACATAACCGAAAGTAGCGCCCCCATAGTTCTGGGAAACAAAACTATTTCTGTAGATTTAGACGATTTTGAGGGTAATCTTTTTACAGCTACGGTGGTTAGTTTTATTAAACCTCACTTACCTTTCTCTCAGCTTGATCTTGAATACATTGGGGGCACCTCCCTCTCCATAACCGGAAAAGATCACTATGAAGAAGATGTAATCAGTATTGATGGGGAAGTTACTATAGCTATTGACCTATCAGATCTGGATATTAGTAAGGCTGTGAAGAGCACTTTAAAAGTGTATGTTTGGAATCAGTTTGTTCGAAAGTGGGAACCTCTGCCTACTATCATAGACTATGTAAATAACAAGCTTTCTGCAAAAACAGATCATTTGTCTCACTTTGCGGTGCTGGGAGACAAAGTCTATCCGAACCTTCCCGTAAGCTCGGCTTTTCTTGAAGGAGTTGAGTCAAGCGGTTGGTTTACAACTCTACCACTTGCATATTTATCGGCTGAGGATTTTAGTGGACTTGGTATCAGCGCTATCTATTACTCTACCAACAACGGTGTTGATTGGAGTGTTTATTCTGATCCATTCTATATTGAGAAGGATGGCATAAGTACACTTTTGTATAGAGCTGAAGATCTGGCAGGAAATCTGGAGGTATCAAATAAAAAAGTAGTAAAGGTGGATACTCGGGAAAGATGGAAAAACAACGTCGTTGTTACAGGTAGTATATTTGAAATCTCTACCAACTAGGAAATAATACCCCCACCCAACACCTCGTCCCCTTTATACAAAACGGTACTTTGCCCTGGTGCTACGCCAAAAGAAGGGGATTCCATAACCACTTTGAGCTTGTCTCCTTCTTTGGTAAAGATTGCTTTGTGTATATTACCCAGATGCCTAATTCTGGTCTTACAAAATATCCTGCCTTTCTTTTTCAACTCTTCCGGTTCCTCACCTGAAATCCAATGCAGATCCTCAATGGCAAACTCCTTTTTCAAAGCGTCCTTTGCAAAACCTACAATCAGCTTATTCTCCTTTACATTTTTGTCTACTACATAAAGGGGGAGTCCAAAGTACTTTTTAATCTTAAAACCGTGCCTTTGACCAATGGTATAAAACCAAACACCCTCATGTGTTCCAACTTCCCCGCCATTCACATGGAATACTTTTCCTTTATTAAGTTTGATCCTTTTTTGTAAGAACTTTTTGATATCAACCTCCCCAATAAAGCAAATTCCTTGGCTGTCAGGGCGGTCATGGGTTTTTAAACCGGCTTTTTTAGCCATAGCTCTTACCTGTTTTTTTGTCATCTCACCCAAAGGAAATAACACCTTAGACAGCTGCTTCTGATTTAACCGGTACAAAAAATACGACTGGTCCTTTTTACCATCCTTACCTTTGAGCAACTTCACCTTTCCATTTTCTTCAACCCTGGCATAATGACCGGTTACAATATAATCGAACCCCTGCTCCAACGCCCAATCCAAAAACATCCCAAACTTGATATCCGTATTACAAATGATGTCAGGGTTAGGAGTCCTGCCCTTTTTGTACTCACTATAAAAGTAGTCGATCACCTGCTTTTTGTACTCTTTTTTGTAGTTTTGGTAGGCAAAGGGGATACCTAACTGGCTGCAGATAGTAACAGCGGAAACCCTATCCTCATCAGATGCACAACCCTCAGTATCTTTCTCATAACACTTAAGATATACGCCGGTAACATCGTGTCCTTGGTCCTTAAGTATCAGGGCGGCTACAGAAGAATCCACACCCCCGCTTAGACCAACTGCAATTCTTTTTTTAATATTCTTTGCTATCATATAACTAACAGATTATACATAAACTACCCCCCAAAGGAGGAGGTTAGGCATGCTCACAATAATTCGTCACTTTCGTTTAGCTATACGAACCGTGATTTCAGATTATGTACTGGACATATTACGGGGGGCGAATATCAAGGAAGGCACTGACAAGTATTTATCTTCCTCGTATCTTTATAACAAAGTAAATAAGTATATCTTAATGACTTTTAAAACATTAGGGGAAATTTTAAGAGACTTGGAAAGAGAGAAAAAAATTAAACGGAAAGACTCCGAAATTGAAGGCGCGTCCAAATCTACTAAGAAAACTTTGTGGACATTTAACGCTTAATCAATACGATCTGAATCAGGGGAGCCCCTAACTTGATTCAGATCTTTTTTATAACTCGCAATTCTCAACAGCTAGACTCATTGCGGCCAATAACTCTTCTATGATCTCACCAGCCTCTTTATAGCTCAGCTTCCTAAAATTATGGGGGAAATAATGAAATACCTGATTTCTACCTTTACGCCAAACCATCCACATTCTTTCTGCCATAGCTTCGCCTTCTTTTGCAGAACCGCATAATCTACTGAACACATTTTTACTGCTTTTTTTGTAGTGAGGGTTAAGTATCCTACCTATCCTGATCTCTTCACCATAGTATTCATCTTCCTGGATCAAATCCAAATCCAAAAATAGCCTTTTTAAGTAGCCTTCATAAGCTTTAGAAAAGGGGAATACTAGATAAGAAAAGTCTGATACTTTTCTTTGGTCCTGTTGAGCGTGTTTAACCAGCAACTCCCCGTCTACAATCAAGCCCTTGATGTCATCGGTTAAATAGCCCCATAAAGCAGATTTTCGATCAATTAAGTGCGTAGTCACTTGACTTCCAGCTTAAATCTAAATATTACCTTCGACAATTCTATAACAATAAACATAAGAACTGAAGCCCCCACCACCACAAACCAGTAATTGCCGATTGGAACAACTTTAAACATATTTCTCAGAGGAGTAATTACAAAGGGGGCTACCTGCAACAACGCTCCTCCTACTACGCCCAGCAACAGCCAGACATTGTTAAAAGGCTGAGCTTTCCAAAATGGATCCTTTAAAGCTTTTATGGAAAACACATAGGTGAGGGAGTTAATACCTACAGTAGCAAAAGCTACAGATCTGGCTAACTCCAAACTGCCGGATTTTGTATAAGAGTAGTAGAACAGCGCAACAGCGAAAAACCCGCCTGTTAAAGAAACAATAAGTATTAGGGTCCTCATCCATGGGGACACTAATAGCTCCTTTGGTGACCGTGGGGGCTTGTTCATCGTCCCTGGGGCTTTAGGATCAACAGTTAGCGCCAGATTGGGAAAACCATCAGATACCAGATTTACCCATAAAATCTGAGCGGCTGTTATTGGCAAGGGAAGTTTGACCATAATAGCCGTCAAGACTAGAACTATTTCCACAAAAGCATCGCTTAGTAGATATAAGATCATTTTTCTCAAATTATCGAAGATGCCGCGCCCTTCCTCTATAGCTAGTACAATAGTCTTAAAGCTGGAATCCAACAAAACCAAATCCGCCGACTCCTTAGCTACATCAGTAGCCTCTCCTACCACTATGCCAATGTCAGCCGCTGTAATGGCGGGAGCATCGTTTACTCCATCTCCCATCATGGCCACTATTTCGTTTTTATGCTTTAAGATTTGTACGATTTTTAACTTTTGTTCAGGCTTTGTTCTAGCAAAAACTTTTACATTGTCGTTCACATATAACCTATTTGATAATTCCTCATCGCTCATCTTGTCCAATAAGTTCCCGAGTATAATATCTTCCTCTGTCACCTCAATACCGATCTGTCCCAAAATTGACACGGCAGTTTTGGGATAGTCTCCGGTTATCACCACCAACTTAATTCCAGCCTTTTTAGTTTTTTCAAGCGATTCTTTCACATCAGTTCTAACAGGGTCCGAAAAAGCAATCATACCTACCCACTCCAAATCTCCATCTACATCCTCCATTTTCAGCTCGTTTATATCTATTTCCACCATTTTTCTAGCAAAACCCAATACTCTTTTGCCTTGTGTAGTTAGATTCTCAATTTGCTCTAGTAATAACTTTTTCTCACCCTCGTCCAAAGTAGATTTTTCCAATAAGATCTCGGGGGCACCATTAACCAACAATATATTATTATCTTCATCGAACCTATTTAAACTAACAAAAAACTTATTTTCCGAATCAAAAGGTATGCTATCTAATCTCGCATAGTGTTCCTCATCAATATTCCTTTTTTCTACACCCCACTCATAGGCAGCGATCACAATAGGATCGTCCAAATCATTAGCTATAACCGTTTGTAAAACGAGTTCGCTTTCATTCCCAATAATATCGGTTACTTGCATACGACCTTGTGTAAGAGTGCCCGTCTTGTCCATACAGATAACTGTCACACCACCTAGGGTTTCGGCTGAAACTAAGTTTCTAACCAATCCTTTTTGGGCTAAAATCCTCTGCATACCAATAGCAAGAATTACTGTCAAACCAACTAATAGCCCCTCCGGTATAGCTGATACTGCCAAGGCTACAGAGGTAGTAAAAATCTCCCTGATACTTATACCGTGGAGCAGACCAACCACGAATGTTAGTAAGGTTAGGGATATTATCAGGATAGTAAGATGTTGGCTGAATTTAACTATCTGTTTTCTTAGGGGAGTCTCTCCTTCTATAACTTCCAGGCTCTGAGCAATCTTACCCACCTCTGTGGCAACTCCTGTTTTTTCAACCACAAATTTTGCTTGTCCGGCGGTAACCACCGTACCCATATACACCACATCATCTTTGCTTTTCGTAACAGGTACTGATTCTCCGGTAAGTATGGCCTCTGACATAAAAAGTCTGTTGGCGTGTGTGAGTTTTCCATCAGCCGGGATTTTATCTCCCTTATTAAGAATCACTAAATCTCCGGGAACCAAGTGAGTCACGTCTATGGTTTGCATCTCCCCATTCCTGATGACCTTAGCCTCGGGGTGAATTAGCTCTTTTAATACCCTCAGGGCCTGCCCTGCCCGCTTTTCCTGCACATATCCCAGTACTGTATTAATAAAGACGGCAATGGCAATGACCAAAGAATCGGTATATTCGTGCAAAAACAAGGTAACAAGTCCGGCGGCCAGTAAAACATAAACAAGGGGACTCTTCAGCTGACTCATTACTAAACTAAAATTACTCGGAGGTGGTTTTTCCGGTAAAGCATTTAGTCCGTGATCTTGTATTCTTCTTTCCACCTCATCAAAAGTAAGGCCTTTTTCTTGCATATGTTTATGCTAACATAACTATTAAGATTATGAATTTACATTCTCTGCCTGTTAATATAGTTGTTCTGCTGATTTCAGCACTAATAATTTCAAAAGCAATAAAGATATTTATCGATTCTTCCACCAAGTTGGCCCACATGTTTAACGTCTCCGAGTACACCATAAGCTTTTTGGTCATATCTTTAGCTACTTCATTACCCGAATTTGTAGTAGCTATAACTGCCGGGGTTGAAAAAAACACCATACTCTCTTATGGTGATGCTATTGGCTCAAACCTGGCGCTGCTCACTTTAATAATTGCTATCCCCGTCTTGGCCGGACATAGTCTTTCCACTAAAAATATCATAAGATCTAAGGATATTTATTACACCACTTTCTTTCTACTTCTAGCCTTAGCTATGGCCCTCGACGGAACTCTTTCCAGAATAGACGGGCTACTGCTTATAGTTGGATATTTCTATTACACAAGGTCGGTGCTAAAGAGGGGCACTGTCCTTGAAACGTTTGTTGATAGATTAAAGTTAGAAAAAACCAATGTTTGGAAAGAGGGCGTATTATTTGTTTTTTCTCTTGCTTTGCTGCTGTTAGCTAGCGAGGGAATTGTGCGGTCAGCAATAGACCTAAGTGAGAACCTCAATGTCAGTTTAGGATTTATTGGGCTTACTATTACGGCTTTGGGGACGTCCTTACCGGAAATTGCCTTTGTGTTGGGAATTATAAATACTGACGGGAATGAAGAAGAAATAACGGGCGATGTTATAGGGAGTGTAGTGGCTAATTCAACCTTAGTGTTAGGAACAGCAGCTGTTATATATCCAATTGAGTTGGGTAGATCACATTTTGGTTTTTCCACCATATTGATTGTTATCTCAACGCTGCTGCTTTTCCTTACGTTTTCCAGAAGTGATGAGAAAATCGACAAAAAAGAAGCTGTGGCTCTTCTAGTGGTTTATGTCCTTTTTGTAGGCTTAGAGTATTACATGGCTATCCAATAATATATAATAGGTCTCATGAGCGAGCCTAAGGTAGTTTTAATTCACGATTATCTTATCCAGTACGGTGGGGCTGAAAAAACATTGGAAGCCATTAGTGAATTGTTTCCTGAAGCTCCCATTTATACCAGTGTTTACAAACCGGAAAACTTTTCCGATGCTATAAATTCAAAAGAGGTGATTACACCAAAAACCTTTGGATCGGTGTTTAGGAACGTACCTGCGCTCTCTAAGTATTTTACTTTTTTAAATCCTCTGGTGTTTGAATCTTTTGATCTTAGTAAATATGACATCATAATTTCCGACAGCAGCTCATACGCCAAGGGCGTACTAACCAAACCTGATCAGCTACATATCTCTTACATTCACACGCCTCCCAGATTCTTATACAATTACTCTGTCGAAAACACTAAAAGGAACCGCTGGTACTTCTATCCCTTTGTTTTAATCATCGATCATTTCTTAAGAATGTGGGATTTTTCTGCCGCCCAAAGACCTAATTACTTAGTGGCAAATTCTAAGGAAATTCAGGGCAGGATCAAAAAGTTTTACAACCGCGATTCCACGGTCATAAATCCTCCGGTTGAATTACCTCCCGATTCTACAAGAAGTGGAGATGCTGTAGGTGGCAAGAAATTTTATTTAGCGGCGGGCAGACTGGTGGCATATAAAAACTTTGACCTTGTCATAAAGGCTTTTAACAACCTTCCTGATCTTACGCTTCATGTTATTGGCTCAGGCAGCGAAGAATCTAAGCTTAAATCCATGGCTGCTGATAATATCGTTTTTCTTGGTAGGGTTAGTGACAAAGAAAAACATAAAATAATGGGCGAGTGCCTTGGGTTAATAAATGCTGTCAAAGATGAGGATTTTGGCATTGTTCCTCTTGAGGTGCTATCGCATGGGCATCCAGCTTTAGTACACGCCTCTGCCGGGCATTTAGAAACTGTGATTGATGGCAAAACAGGTATGTATTTTAATGATTTGGACGTTGCTAGCCTGGTACAAAAGATAAAAGAGTTTGATAAAAAGATTAATGAAGGTGGTTTTGATTCACAGGAGATAATAGATTCAACCACAAGATTTTCCAAAGAAAACTTTAAAAATAGATTTTCCGAATTTGTGATAGAGAAGTGGAAAACTCACACTCTGCAATTTGCCAAATGACCAAACCCATAGTATAATTCCGGTAAATAAGCCTTGAGTACAAATACAAAATCGATCGGAGGAGATCATGATAATTACTGCAAACAGCAAATTAAACAGCTTTACTCAGGTTGTCACGTATCCGTCATTCTTTGAAAATCTCATAATTCATTCTGTAAAACGTCAGCCTTCTGACATCTCTCGTGTAAATTGTGAGATGACTATGGAATGTGGAGAAAACCCAGTACCAAAACTTCCAAAATGCGTACGCTTTGTTTTGGAGGGAGTACCGAAGTCACTCAAATCGATAGACATAGCCTTCAATGGTCAAAAATTCTATGCAATTGCGGTCAAAGAAGACATAGCCGGTGACGAGATCCATAAAATACCGATAAGGGTAATCGAAGAAAAATATTAAATCAGGAGGTAACAACATGTTATTAACTCCGAATGATATTGCGTATTGTTTTTCTCAGTTACCCGATGACTTGCCTCAGATTCAAGTGCGTAAGGCTGTAGTACTGCCCTCAAGAGAAGTAGAACTCACAATGTGGATTTTGCTTCTTCATGGCTTATGTGAAAACCCTCAAGAACAATATCCGGTGAGATTCCTTCTGCCGGAGGGTGTAATACTTGAGCTTCACAGCCTATACCTGGACATGGTAGACAGTACAGTAAACAATAGCAGTTTTCGCATCAGGGGCAGGCGCCTGAAAACGATAAATGGTAAGGCACAGGAAGTACAATTCGAAGAGCTCGAAAGGCTTGATGTTATTTATTAAAAGCCCTGACAGCACAAAGCCGGAAGGTATATTCAATACACCTTTCGGCTTTTTTCTTTATAAAAAATGCATAAATGCTACAATCTCATCATGCCGGAACTTCCTGAAATAATGATAATCAGAAATGATTTAAGAAAAGTTTTACCCGGTAAAAAGGTAGTTAAAATTGACACTTTTCACGATTATCCCTTAAATCCCCTAAAATCCCACTTTTATGATTTTGTTTTAGATAACACCTTTACGGACGTTCTTAACATTGCAAAGCTCCTAGTGCTAAAAACGTCATCTAACTACTATATTGCGGCCCATCTTAAAATGTCCGGTAATATTTTATACAACTCTACAGATAAATATATAAAAATCTCACTCACACTAGATGACGGAAACAAACTTCACTATTCGACTGTGAGAAAATTGGGTTACTTTGAAGTCTGGGATCAAATGAAACTTGATACTTATGCTGAGAAGGTGGGCAAAGCTGCTTTAGAATCCAATCTGGAGCCCCAAGAGTTCGTTTCATTGATACAAAAGAAGAAAACCAGCATCAGGAATGCTTTACTTGATCAAAGCACTGTCAGCGGCATAGGTAACATATATGCAAACGAGGCTTTATACCTATCTAATATTCATCCTAAAGCCGTTGCTAGGACCTTAAACCCCTCTCAACTATCTAAACTTTTTCATAATATCAAATATGTTCTAAATGAAGGTTTAAAAAACCGGGGAATTTCCATTGACAGATACAAAGACATATACGGCAGTTCCGGAACTCATCAGGACCATTTTTTGGTGTACGGGAATAAGGGTAAGAGATGTACTCAATGTAACGCGTCTGAGATAGAATATGAAAAAGTACAAAATCGAGGAATATATTACTGCCCAACCTGCCAAGTTCTAACCTGACTGGTATAAGGCAGGTGATTTACTAGCTTAGAAATACTATAATATAAACAAAAAATAGCAAAATGATCATAAAGAGTCTTAAACTAACAAATTTTAGAAACCACAAGAACCTAAGGCTGGGTTTTGACCCTAGTATCAACCTTTTAGTAGGAGACAACGGTGTGGGTAAAACAAACATCCTGGAATCCATTCACCTACTATCTTCAACCAGATCTTTTAGGGCAAAGTACGATAGCGATTTAATCTCTCATGGCAAAGGATTCACTCTGATTGAGGCAGAAATTTCTTCACAGGATGATGCTGACCGAATACAGATGCAGATCAGACGTACAGAAAGGTCTGATAAAACCTCAGCTAAGAAGGTGAAGATCAACAATGTGGCCAAATCGCTCAGTAGTTTTACCCACCATCTGAAATCGGTCCTATTTTCACCTGAAGACATTGATGTGATCACAGGATCTCCCTCTCTCAGAAGAAAATATTTAGACCTAGTTCTCTACCAAATCGATACAAAATACAAGAGGTGCTCAACAGACTACCAAAAGGCTGTAAGAAGAAGAAATAAGATCCTTGAACTCATCTTAGAAACAGACGCCGGGCAGGATCAACTCCCCTTTTGGAACAGCAAAATCCTGGAGCTAGGAGAATATATACAGCAAAAGCGCTCTGAGATGCTGGAACAGTTCAATCACTATTTTAAATCATCGGAAAACCCCTATTCTAAGTACTCTCACAACGTACAAACCAAGTACGAACAAAATTTAATTGACACAAAAAGACTACATGAGTACAAAAACAGGGAGATCGCTGCTAAAACCACTCTCGTAGGTCCTCACAGAGATGATTTTACATTCTACCTACAACAAAAAGACATGTCTCAGTTTGCTTCCCGGGGGGAGCAAAGGACAGCTATGTTCCTCATGAAGCTGGCCGAGTTCAACTACATTTACTCAAAACTAGGTGTAAAGCCCATACTACTACTTGATGACATCTTTTCTGAACTTGACCCGGAGCATAGGGAAGCAATTTTGACCTTCATTCAAGACCAGCAAACCATAATTACTACCTCTTCGGACAAAGAATTGCCCGAAATGTATATTTCCAAGACAATTACCCTTCCACAATCATAAAACTTTGAACTTTGCGGGAAATGTGCGAAAATTACCTTGTTAGGTTCAATTCTTATGTACGTTCCTGAATACACAATTACGCCAAACATCCTCAAAAGCATCACCAGCATAGAGTACAACCGGTCTTTTATTGAAAATACCAACATTCTCGCCAACTTTGAAAACAGGCTAGTAAGAGAGGCAACGGCTGACTATGTAGTAAATTCTTACCGATTTTTAGGAGAGATTATAAATCCACAGGAAGTAAAAAGGTACGTGGATAGAATCGGTAGAGATAAGGATCCTAAAATCACTAATGTAATTAATGGCATTACCTTAGCCAATATACTGGCACAATCACAAGAACTTGAAGAGAAAAACATTAAGAAGATGCATAAAACCTTATGCCAAAACCTGATCCCCGGGAGGCAGACAGCTAGATACAGAAACAGAAAAGTGGCCAGAAAAACTGACCCTGAGGAAATACTAGCCGAGCTTTCAGAGCTTATAGATTGGTTTAACAGCCTGGACGCCATGGACACAAATCCGGTCATTGTCTCCGGTATAGTTAAAGGTCAATTGGAAATAACCTATCCTTTCGAGTTTTTCAATTTTCTGGTTTCAAGCCTGTTTTCCAAAATAGTTTTATTAAACCGCAGCTATAGCTTTACAAAACACACTTGTATTGAAGCCTACTACAACGGCTCCAAGAGGGGTTATGAACAAAACTTATTAAGCATCATAGAAGAAGAGGGAGACTTTACAATCTGGCTTGAGTATTATGTGGGGGGTATGGCCGCCCAGACAGCTACCGCCGTAGAAAAGTTTAAACTTTATTCCAAAGACACCAAACTAGCTAAGGCCAGTGGTAGAATATATCTGTCCGGCAGGCAGGAGAAAATTGTGGAATACCTGCAGGATTATGGTATTTTACAAAATAAGCAGTTTTCTACCCTGTTCCCCCACATTTCGGAAGACTCAGTATTAAGAGATCTCAAAAAGCTTATGGATGCCGGTATTATAGTAAAAAGAGGTAGTACAAAGTCGTCAAGATATGAGCTTGTGTAAGGTAAAATATATTTATGAAATTTGCTAAATTAGCCGAATATCTACAAAAGATTGAAGAGACTTCAAAAAGATTGGAAATTACGTCCGTTCTGGCAGATCTAATTTCCAACTTATCTGTGGAAGAAACCGACAAAACCATGTACCTCTCCCTTGGATACTTAAAAGCTCAATTTGAAACAGAGAAGTTTAACATGGCTGAAAAAATGGTGATCAAATCGTTGGAAAAAGCCTACCCGACTGCAAAAAGCATCAGACAACAATACAAACAAATCGGAGATCTGGGAACCGTAGCTCACAAAATCCACAAAAATGGCGATCAAAAAGACATGGAGATACCGGAAGTGCACCAAAAACTCATGGATATAGCTTTATTGGAAGGTTCAGGTTCACAGGAAGGCAAGATCAACAAACTGGCCGCCCTCTTAAAGGAAATGGATGCGTTGTCAGCTAAGTATGTGGTAAGAATCGTACTGGGAACTACCCGCTTAGGATTCACAGAGCTAACAGTAGTTGATGCTCTCTCTCAATTTTTAACTGGAGATAAAAGCTTAAAAAAGATGATTGAGTCAAAATACTTTGTCCATCCGGATATTGGTCTAATAGCAAAAGTTTTGAAAAAAGAGGGGATTACCGGCCTTGATGACATATGCATGGAACCCGGGGTACCCGTACTCGCTCAAAAAGCCCAAAGAATCGGCGGTATTGAAGAAACCGTGGACAAACTAAAACAGTTTTGGGCTGAATTTAAGTTTGATGGTACTCGTGTACAGCTTCATATGGACAAAAATAAGAAATTTCAAATGGAAAAACAACAAACAGATCTTTTCGGGGAAATCCAAAAAAAAGACTACTTAATTAGGACCTTTACTAGAAACTTAGAAGACTCCACACACCAACATCCGGAAATTGCCCAGGCTGCCATGACGCAGATAAAAGCTGATTCGGTGGTGTTGGACGGAGAGGCTATAGGCATAGATAAAAAAACAGGCGAGTTCCTTCCCTTCCAACAAATAATGCAAAGAAAAAGAAAACACTCCGTAAAAGAGATGGCGGAAGAAATTCCCTTGCAGTATTTTGTGTTCGATATTTTGTATCTGGACGGAGAATCCCTGATGGATAAGCCTTTAAAAGAGCGTCATGACATTCTTAAAAAAGTGGTAAAAGAAAATGAAGTTATTAAAGTTGCTGAGCATATCTTGGCTGATGATGAAAAATCCCTTTCCGACTATTTTGAAAAAGCAAAAAGTCTTAACCTGGAAGGCTTGGTTGTAAAAAAACCTGATGATCCCTATCAGGCCGGTGCCCGTTCATATTCTTGGGTCAAATTAAAAAGTGCTGATGAGAAGTTACTCGATGATTCTGTTGACCTTGTAGTGTTGGGATATTACAAGGGACGCGGCGAAAGGTCCAAGTTTGGAATTGGGGGATTTTTGGCAGGAGTTTTAAATGAAAAAAAGGACAAATTTCTCACCATCACAAAAGTAGGTACGGGCCTCAAAGACGATGATTGGAAACACATGAAACAATTAGCCGATAAGCACGCTGTTAAAGAGGTGCCTAACAATGTGGGCATGACTAAAAACTACCTGCCGGATGTGATCACAGCACCTGAAATAGTAGTAGAGGTAGGGGCCGATGAAATTTCTGTGTCCAAAACCCACACTGCCGGCTTCGCCTTGAGATTTCCCAGACTACTCTACTTCAGAACTGATAAAAACCCGAGTCAGGCTACTTCGTTAAAAGAAATCAAAAAGTTGTACTCCCTTCAAAAAAGAGGGAATTATAAAAAATAGCCAAATAAAGGAGGTGTAACCTGATCAAAAAATGACAGAAAACAAACCAAAAACATCAAAATACACAAATCTTGAACCTAATGTAGCGGCAGCTTTAGCCTACATTATAGCTCCATTCACAGGTATTGTGTTTTTTCTCATAGAGAAAGATGATAAATTTGTACGATTTCACGCTTTTCAATCCATACTATTTGGTATAGCGTCCTACGCCTTCTGGATAATCGCGTCATCCATGTTGGCCGTTCTTATAGGATTCGTACTACTTCCTATTGTTTCCATCACAGTTTTTGTTTACTACGCGTTACTTATGTGGAAAGCCTACAACAATGAAATGTACGAAATGCCGATTCTTGGCAAAATAGCCAAGGAGCAAGCACACAAGTAATAAGTTTAAGGATTTACTTATGCCTGCAAAAGGATCAGAAGCTGAAATACCAAAAGAGGTATTAGAGCAGCTAGAAAAGGCGCGTGAAATGGCGGACGGTGATAAAGAAGCTCCTAAAGATACTAAGGTGGAAGAAAGAAAGCTCACACAGGATGAGGGAGAAAGATTAAGAAAAAAGTTAGAGAGTTTGTAGTTAGTGAAATCAATCGGAGAAATAATCACAGGAAGGTCAGTAGCCTCTGACCATAGAAACAAATATGAGTTTCAAGCCTACGGTAATAGGTTAGCTGAAGAATTGAGTGACACAAAACACAGGTCCTTGTACATAAAACTGGCAAAAAAAGAGGACAGAAACTATCTTGAGATGGCCCGGGAATACGTTTTAGGGGCTGAGAACATTACACAAAAAGGGCGCTTGTTTATGTGGAAGCTAAATGAGATAAAAAAGGAAAAGGAAGTTGAAGACAAAAAGTAATTAGCATATTATTAAAACAGAATGTTTAAAAAGATTTGGAACATTTACAAAATCCAAATGTTGGTCTCTCTTGCCCTAACTATAGTTATTATTGCTACCAACGTCATCAAGACACCTCAAACTATCTTTCTAACCGTACTGGGTGCCTTCTTAGGCACTTTTCTTCTTGAATTGGATTATTTTGTTTATGCCTTCTTTCTTGAACCTGAAAAGTCATTTTCCATAACATTGAAGGGTTTTGTCGAACATAAGGATTTTACCGGTGCCTTAAACCATATTTACTTCAACAAAGAAGAGGTAAAAGAGAAAACTCTAAACAGCGTTTTATTCCAAATAGCCTTAGCAGGAACTGCTTTGTTTGTAGCGGCTTCAACCTCCGGTTTGTTAATAAAGACTTTGATCCTGTCTACTTTTGCTAATTCCATATATAAAATGGCTGATTATTATTTTGATGGAAAATCGGACCAATGGTTTTGGGCTCTTAAAAAAGTTCCCAACGAAAACGGCATTCTGGTATACGGTTTGGTTTTGGTGTTGGTGTTAGTCTATAGTCTAACCTTATTTTAATTCCTGCTCCCTTTACTATGTATGGCATACTTGTGGCATCAGGCGTCCTTATTTCCCTTTTGGTAGGGGAAAAACTGGCCAAAGATAATAAATTAGATACAAACACCTTCTGGAACTCTTCCCTATGGGTAATTATTGGCGGGGTAGTCGGTGCTAGGGCTTATCATGTAATAGACTACTGGGAGGTATACTCTGCAAATCCTATAGCCATCCTATTCGTACATAATGGGGGACTTGGTATATATGGTGCTCTGCTAGGCGGTGCTATAAGCTTAGCTACTTATTTTTGGGTTATAAAAAAAGACATCTTTGCTTATTTGGACGTGGCAACCGTTGTCATTCCTCTTGGACAAGCTGTAGGCCGCTGGGGAAACTTTGTTAATATGGAGATATTGGGCACACCGACTGACCTCCCATGGGGCATGTTCGTACCTTTAGAAAACCGACCTTCACACCAAATATATAACGACATATTTCACCCGGTTTTTTTGTATGAGTCATTACTTGACATAGTGCTCTTTTTTGCACTTTTGTTGTTATACCGCAGAAAAATTATGTTGGGTAAAATTGAAAATAAACCAAAACCGGCTTTTGCTTTGAGGGGGTTTTTTACCCTACTCTATATGGTTGGCTATGGGCTAATACGCTTCTCTCTTGAATTTGTTCGATTAGAATCCTGGTATGTAAATAATATTAATGTGGCACAAATGATTTCGCTTGTGTTTATTTTTGGTGGAATTATTGGCCTTTATAAAATCACCAACACCGCAAAGTGACATCTACCCTACCCTACCCTGCAGGTTTTGTTAATATATTCTTAGTATGCTAAAAAGTATTTTTAAGGTGTTGCTGCCCACTTGGAATAAAATTCTTTATTCGTTAGTTGTTTGGGTGCTATTTTTGGTTGTAGCCAACGCCTTTTTGTTTCCTTGCCGTATGAGCGGTTGTCATGAAATAATTACTGTAATAGCAAATTTCGTGTACCCTTTTAGAAACTATTTATTTTTTATTTTTTACTTAATTACAGGATTTAGTAACCTATGAAAATCATCGTATCTTGCGATCACGCCGGCTTTGAGGCCATAAAAACTCTTAAAGAGTGCCTGTCCGAAAAAGACTATAAAATTATTGACGATTTTACCCCTAAGCAGTACGACAAAGTTGATGACTACCCTGATTTCATTGTCCCGGCTATGAAAAAGGTGCAAAGAGAGCCCGAGTCTTTTGGGATCATATTTTGTAAAAATGGGGTGGGAGTTAGTATGCTGGCTAATAAGTTTAAGGGCATAAGAGCCGCTTTATCATTTAATAAAAAACATGCCCAGTCAGCCCGCGCCGATGACGATGCCAACGTTTTAGCTTTACCTATAGACTATTTATCAGATGAAGAAATTTGTGAAATAACACTGTCCTTTTTGACCACAAAATTTTCCGGTTTGGAAAGACACGTTCGAAGACTAAAAAGGGTGGCTTTAGAAGAAGACGAAAACTTCAAGTAAATATTATGATCATTCCGGGCATACTAGAAAATTCCTTAGCAGAAATTGAAAAAAAGATCCAACTGATTGGCGCGGAAACTGAAGTAGTACAAATTGATGTGGTTGATGGTATATTGGTAGGCGGTGAGACCTTTTTAGACTTGGAAAAATTATCCACAATCAAAACGCCTGCCCAACTGGAAATTCACCTCATGGTCCAAAATCCGCATAAATATACAGTAAGGCTGGGAAATGCATCAAATTATTTGTCTCAAATCGAAGCTGGTCATATTGACGATTTCATAAAAAAGTCAGTAGGGATGGGTTACAAAACAGGCTTGTCTATAAGCCCGGACACTCCGAATCATGAATTGGATAAATACTTAGAAGGAATTGATTATGTGCAATTCATGGGAGTTGTGCCGGGAGCGCAGGGCAAGCCCTTCGAACAAAAAGTGTTAGAAAAGATCAAGGAGTTCAAACTTTTACATCCGAATGTGGAAACTCAAGTGGATGGACATATGAACCAAGAAACCATTGAATTAATAAAACCATTAGATGTTTCTCATTTTGTGGTAGGTTCTGATATATTTAATGATGTAAATCCGGTTAATAAATTTAAGGAATTATCAAAAAATGTTTGACACAAAACCAAGAAGTACAAAAGTTAAGAAAGTTGCCTTTTTAGGCGGTGCCGGATGGCAGGAGGGGGATCTTCCTTATACAGGAGCTTATGACACAGCTAAACTATTGGCGGAAAATGGTTTTGATGTGATAAACGGCGGCGGTCCCGGTGTCATGAGGGCTTCTACCGAGGGCGCCCATGCAGGCGGCGGAAATGTGGTGGCCATCACCTATCACCCCAGCAACGTTAAGAGGCACTATGAAGGTGTCGATATAAATAATAAGCTTGACTACGAAATCATTACCCTAGACTATTTTGACCGTACTAAGGTCATGCTGCAAACTACTGATGCTCATATTGTTTTTAATGGCAGTATCGGCACTTTAAGCGAGCTTGGTATGACTTGGATCAGTTCCTGGATTCACTACCCTGAAAGCAAACCTATAGTGTTGTTTGGAGATTTTTGGAAAGAATATATTAACTTCATTAAGACTTATATGCTTTTGGATCATGGTGAAGAGAATATGATGAGAATTTGTCACTCTGCTGAAGAAGCGTTGGAGTTTTTACAGAGCTTTAATCAACCAAAGTAGTTATCCACAATGATGAAAAATGGGTGTAACAAAAAACTAGGTTCTTCCCTTTTTACTCTTCTGATATACTAACTTTAATGCCCAAGAAAAAACCCACCAAAAAACCAGAAGTGAAAAATATCCAAGAGTTGGAAAAAATAGCTAATGAGCTAAGAAAGCTGGTAATTGACATGCTTCTCAACGCCAAATCCGGCCACAGCGCGGGTTCCTTAGGCACTGCAGACCTCTTTGCTACGCTGTACTTTCACATCCTGAAAATAAACCCCCAAAAGCCTAATATGCCTCTTAGAGACCGTTTTGTGCTGTCTAACGGCCATATTTGCCCCATTTGGTATGCCGCTTTATACAAAAAGGGCTTTTTTCCTAAAAAGGAGCTTTGGGATCTAAGAAAAATTGATTCGAACCTTCAAGGCCACCCTCGCTACAACTCCCTACCGGGCATAGAAAATACCGGTGGGCCTTTAGGACAGGGGCTCTCTTTAGCAGTAGGCATGGCCCTAGCCGGCAAAATGGATAATAAACCATACAGAACCTACTGCATGACCAGTGACGGGGAACTCAATGAGGGCCAAATCTGGGAAGCAGCCATGTTCGCACCAAACCAAAAACTAAATAGAATCACCTGGATAATCGACAGGAACAATATACAAATTGACGGTTACACAGAAAATATCATGCCTTTAGAAAATCTCAGAGAAAAGCTGGAAGCTTTCAACTGGCTGGTGCTGGAAATTGATGGGCACAATATAGAGGAATTTATAAATGCCTGTACCACAGCTAAAGCAGTCACGCAAAGGCCAACCGTTATCATTGCCCACACCGTTCCCGGTAAAGGAGTGGATTTCATGGAAAACAAATTTGCCTGGCATGGCAAGCCCCCTAATAAAACTGAGGCCGCCAAAGCCTTAAAACAACTTAGAACCCTAAAAGGAAGGATAAAAAACGTTTATGAATAAGAAATCGAATAAAAAAATTAATCTTATGCCTCTTTTTATTTTGATTGGTTTAATCATTACCATTTACTTTGTTTTCCTAAGCGACAGTGCTTTGTTCCAGCTAGATAAAAGGCTTGAAGTAAGAAGGATAAACGGCTTTCCCACCACAGCTTACACTGAAAAAGAGCTCGATAAGCAGCGTTTGGTCATTACTAGTGAGGAAGAGTTGATCCGGTTTCTAAACTACGTGGATGAATCCGGCTATCTGTTGGTAAGAGAGGACATTGATTTTAATAAAGAAATGTTATTGGGAGTCTCAACAAGCGTAAATGAGATTGAGGGGCACACAATTAAAATCAGAAAATTGTACGAAGATAAAGATAGTAATACTTTGCTGGTCTCAGTCAGGGAAACCGAGCCGGGAAATACCTGTGAAGTTATCCACAATAGTAATGTGGCAGTTGATTTGGTAGCTATAGACATCACCAGCTTAAAAGTGGGGTTTGAAAGAGTTAAAGAAGTTAAGGAGTGTAATTAATGCTTAACAACAACCTCAAACTAAATCAAAATGTTTTTAACGCTAATATAAGGACTGACTCTACCAGAAATGGTTTGGGAGATGCATTGGTTGAGTTGGGCAAGAAAAACAAAGATGTGGTGGTTTTGACCGCTGATCTGATGGAGTCCACCAGAACACACAAATTTGCTAAGGAGTTTCCTAAAAGGTTTGTGCAGATGGGAGTGGCTGAGCAAAATATGGCTGGTGTAGGTGCCGGCTTGGCCTTAAGCGGCAAGGTGCCTTTCATCACTTCTTTTGCAACTTTTAGTCCTGGTAGAAACTGGGAACAGATCAGGATCTCTGTTTGTTATACGGGAGCAAATGTAAAAATAGCCAGCACCCACGCCGGTTTGTCAGCTGATAGAGACGGTGCCACACATCAGGGGCTGGAAGATATTGCTCTGGCCAGAGTCCTTCCCTGTATGACCGTGATCTCTCCTGCTGACTATCACCAAGCCCAAAAAGCTGTATTAGCGTCTGCAGCGATAAAAGGACCTTTCTATTTAAGATTTTTTAGGCAGGAGTCCCCCGTCTTCACCACCAAGAACACTCCTTTCGATATAGGAAAAGCCCAAATTTTGAAAAAAGGCGAAGATATTACTTTAATTTCTAGCGGACCAATCGTTTATGAAGTATTAAAAGCAGCCAGAGAGCTTGGATTAAAGCATAGAATCAAGGCTGAGGTAATTAATTTACATACTATAAAACCACTAGATGAAGACGCGTTAACAAAATCGGCCCTAAAAACTAAAAAAGTACTCACAATAGAAGAACACCAAGTAGCGGCAGGCATGGGAAGCGCTGTGACTGAACTACTGTCCGAAAAAGCCCCGGTACTTGTCCACAAGATGGGCATAAATGATGTTTTTGGCGAATCTGGAGGTTATCAAGAACTGCTAGAAAAGCACAAGCTAAGCCAAAAAGACGTTGTTGATAAAGTAAAAAGTTTTGTTCTATCTGCCCGTGGAAAAAAATAACTCTTTAGATCTACTTACCATAGGAGACGTATGCATTGACCTTTACATGAAGGTTGAGGGTAAGGAAGTCTCAGAAGACAAAGATCCGGACCATCCAAAAATCTGTTTTTATCACGGTAGTAAAATTCCTGTTAAAGGTGTGATGAGTAACATAGCGGGTAACGCTGTTAATGTTTCCATTGGGGCCACAAAACTTGGTCTTAACACTGCAATTTATACTGAAATGGGTGACGACGAAGAAGCAGACCGCATAGAAAAAGAGTTGGCAGAGGAAGGCATATCCACTAAATTTCTGCACAGAAACAAAAACTCCCTCACAGGTGTTCACCCTGTCATTGTTTACCAGGGAGAAAGAACCATCTTTTCCCACCACGAAAAACGCCCCTATCGCATACACGATTGGCCGAAACCTAAATGGGTCTACTACACTTCCGTAGGACCGGGCTTTGAATCGTTCCAAAAAGACTTAGTGGAGTACATAAAAAACAATCCGGACATAGGCACAGCCTTTAATCCGGGAACTTTCCACGTGAGAGCGGGTCTAAAAGGAATAAAAAATATCTTAGAAGTCACGCATGTTTTATTTTTAAACATAGACGAGGCTGAAAATTTTGTGGGCGACGGATCCTTAGAGAACATGCACTTAAAGTTGCAGAAACTGGGACCAAAATTAACGGTCATTACTGAGGGAAACAAAGGAGCTTCCGCGCATGACGGCAAAGAGTTGATAAAAATACCTGCCTATGAACTAAACCAACCCATCATGGACAAAACAGGTGCCGGAGATTCATTTGCCGCTAGTTTTGTAGCTGCTTTATCCCATGGTAAGTCTCTCAAAGAAGCTCTTCTCTGGGGCACCATCAACTCCTCAAGCGTGATTAGAGAGGTGGGAGCTGTGCACGGCTTAAAAACCAGGCAGGAAATAGAAAAGCTTGCCCAAGCCTTATAACAACTATGTGCTAAAATAAACTCCGAGGTTATCAATTTATTATATTTTTATTATGGATCTGAAAGCTTTATTTCGAAGAAACATGCCTGTTTTTTTAATAGGTATGGTTACTGTTGGTATATTTTTATTTATTATTTTGACTTCCCAGCTTAGACCACCTACCAAACCGGATCTGATTGAAACAGATCAGCAGGAATTAATAGCTGAGCACACAAACATCAAAGGTCCTTTTGATGCGCAAATAACCATTGTTGAATTTACGGACTTTGGGTGCCCCGCTTGCAGCGCGTACCACCCGGTTATGAAAGAGATATCTGATACATACCCTGAGCAACTAAGGTGGGCTATAAGACACTTCCCTCTACCAATACACAAAAATGCCGATCAAGCAGCCTGGGCCGCTCAAGCAGCTGGTAATCAAGGTTTGTTTTGGGAATACATTGATGTTTTGTACGAAAATCCCGAGGAGTATCAAGAGGGAGATTTTGTCAGGTATGCAGATCTTTTTGGAATGGACTTGGAAAAACTAAGACAGGATTACAATGACGAGGGAATAAGACAACAGGTACAAAAAGATGTTGGTTACAGTAACAGGATTGGTATAAACGCTACTCCAACCTTTTTCTTAAATGGCAGACAACTTGAGTTAACAGGACCCGAGGATCTTAGATTTCAAATCGAACAAATGCTAATAGAAAAAAACGTAGATACCAGGGAAATTAAGGAGCAGAAAGAAGTTAAAAAAGAAGTGGAAATCCAACAGTCGTATACAGAAGTGTATGACGCTGTAGATGAAAGGTTTGGTGTTAAAGAAATTGAGTTTATCGGTGAGAATTTTAAACCCAGAAACGCTCAAGCCTACGCGGGGCAGCTCATTAGATGGACAAATAATTCTGACGAGGACATAACCTTTGTTCAAATCAAGCAGGATTATGAAGAACTCATGCAGCCTTTTGTGATAAAGGCAGGAGAATCTTTTGAATTCAGACTAAGACTTAGAGATGTTGGGCTTTGGACTTATAGGAATGAGGGAAATGTTGCCCGGGCTAGCATCATGATTAATAAGCTAGCTGATAAGTTTATTCAATTGTTCCCGGAGTAAAATTAAAAGTGTAGGCGGACGGGCATATTTCACTCAACGCGCAATTTTCGCATTCAGGTTTTCTGGCTTTACACACATATCTTCCGTGCATAACCAACGCTCCTGAGATGTTTCTCCATGTTTCTTTGGGAAAAATCTCCATGAGATCTTTTTCGATTTTTACCGCGTTTGCGTGAGTTGTTAGTTCTAAACGGTTGCTTACCCTAGTCACATGAGTGTCTACCACTATCCCCTCTGAAATATCCCAAAGTTCTTGCTGAATCACATTAGCACTTTTTCTAGCTACTCCGGGTATGCTTATTAAATTTTTTATGTCCTTGGGGGTTTTTCCGGTAAAGTCAGCCAGTATTAATTTGGCAGCTTTGATTATCCTGTCAGCTTTTCCTTTGTGAAAATTTACTTGTCGAATATATTGACGTAGTTCTTCTAGATCTGCGTTGGCGTAGTCTTCCCAAGTTTTGTATTTTTTAAAAAGTTTGGCGGTGACTTCGTTTACTTTTTTGTCTGTAGTCTGGGCGGATAACATAACTGCAATTACTAAGTCGGTTTCAGTATCATGGTTAAGTTCTGTTTTTGGATTTGGATGGTTTTCTTTTAGTAAACGGGCTACTTCTTGTGCTTTTTCTTTTTTGTTCATATAAAAAATTATATCTCACTTCGTTCGATGTACTCACGTTGTAAATATACCCTCTGGTTTGGGGGAAGCCCCAGAGGGTATACGGTAAGTTACCAACCAAACTGTGTGCTTGGATGCAAAGTACCTATTTTCTTAAATTCTGTTTTCAATAGCGTTTTAACAACCGTGGCCACGTTTTCTACGTATTTGTCGATAACCTGATTAGCCCCCGCGTTAAAAAATTCAATCATCTCATCCGTAGCTTCCGGGTCTCTTGAAGACACGCCCCACCCAACAATCCAAGCTTCCGGATAATCCTTTCTAATCTCACTAACCGCTTTAGGACCTGATGTGTACACCATGTCAAAATCAACTACAAACACGTTTGTGTTCTTGGGGTACACGTTCCGGGGCTCCGGAATAAAAGTAAAAAGTGTTACATCCTCAGCCTGCACTTCCATTACAGTTGCTACGGCGGTCAGTACTTCCAAGTCGTCATCAATTACAACAGCGATTCCTCTCATGTTTTCCCTCCCCGGGTATGTTATTCCCACAGTAAAGATTTTATTAAGGTGGCTAACTGTTTGATGCTTAAACTCTTCGAGATCACTAAATCTGCACCGGCTTCTTCAAACTCCTCCTTTTTTTCACTATCAAGTTTCGTACTCCATCCAATAATTTTAACGTCAGGACGGATAGCTCTGATGGTTCTGACTACCTCAGGACCGGGAATATACATATTGTAATCTACCAGAAAAACGTCCGCATCATTTATGAACTTCTCTACACCATCCGGATAGCTTGTAAAAACCTCACTCCCTTCTAAAAATGCAGGTAAAGTAAGTTTCAAAGAATCCATAACTACGACTGAGTCATCAACAATTGCGATCTTTATTCCCATCTTCTCTTCTCCTTTATATTTTTAAGGTATTATTTCAATAGATTGCGGGAAGTATACAACAACAAACGGGTTACAACAACTTCATTTGGCTCTCCGGAACATCCTTAGCTTTAGACTTTTTCTCATCCTCTAAATTAAGTCTTCTGATCAACGATTTAAAATTATATTTTTCCAATACTTCTTTCACACCTTCTTTATTTGCCTCATGGTAACTACACTCCTCCAAACTAGTATCAACCGGAGCGTCCCTAATAATGGTGGCGAGATTTTTACTCATAATTGCCTGTTCGTATCCATTGATTAATTTTTCTTTCACTGCCTTTTTATCAATCTTATCTATATTATTATAAACACTATCAATATCTTTGAATTGGTTGATGAGTATTTTGGCAGTTTTTTCACCTATGCCGTAAACTCCCGGAATGTTGTCACTAGGATCGCCTCTCAAACCTTTGTAATCAGCTAACTGATCCGGACCAAACCCATACCTAGCTTGCACCTCCTTCTCACCAATCCACTCGGACAAACCTCCTTTTCCCGGACTCATGACAATCACATTCCCTTTAACCAACTGCCATAAATCCCTATCATTAGAAACCACCACAACCTCAGTATTTTTATCCCCATATTGCTCAACCATGGTCCCAATCACATCATCCGCCTCATATCCCGGTAAGCTGATCCTCTTTACACCAAACGCATCGATCACCTCAAAAACTTTAGGTATCTGGGAAGAAAGATCATTTTCCATTGGTTTTCTGTGCGCTTTATAAGCGGTAAAGTCCTCCACCCTAAAAGTAGGGGCAACGTCGTCCATAGCCGCCACCACATAATCAGGTTTTATCTGATCGAACACGCTGATCAGCATGCTAGTTACACCATAAACGGCATTGGTTGGCTCCCCATTTTTATCTGTTAATGTTTTTGGTAATGCGTGATAGGCACGGTGTAAAAAGTTAAAGGTGTCTATGAGTAACAGCTTCTTCATTCTTCATGTGTTAAGAAATTATTTCTTTAAACTCATCTTCGTAGACAGTTTCTTTTACTAGTAAAACGTCTGTCACATTGTCCAATGCTTTTCTGTTTTTACTAAGGATAGCCTTAGCTTCGTCAAAACAGGAGGCCACTATTTTTTCCACTTCTTTATCTATTTTAGCCGCCATTTCGTCACTGTACTGAGGTGACCGGTACCCAAACTCTCTAGCCAGCATAAACTCATCGCTTTTCCCGTTATAAGAAATGGGGCCCAGACTACTCATACCATACTGCATGACCATTCTTCTAGCCAATTTGGTGGCTTTCTCAATGTCATCGGCGGCACCTATGGTTAGTTCGTTAAAAACAACTTCTTCTGCAGCACGTCCTCCCAACATAGTGGTGATCATGGACAACAACCTGGTCCTGGTTTCGTTGTACCTATCTCTCATAGGTTCTATGCTGGTATGCCCTAAAGAAGCTCCTCTAGCTACAATAGAAACCCTGCTCACCGGATCCATCTCAGGTACTCTGGAGGCCACTAAAGCATGTCCGGCTTCGTGATAAGCTGTCATCTTTCTTTCCTGATCCGTCTGTAAAGTTTTTCTCTCACTCCCCATGGTTACTTTCAAGGCTGCCTCTTCCACATCTTTGTTGGCAATTTTGGATCGATTGTCTCTGGCCGCCAAAATAGCTGATTCATTCATCATATTTTCTATGTCGGCTCCACTAAACCCAACCGTCTTTTTGGCTATTTTCTCTACTCTCACATTATCTTCAAATGGTTTTCCCTTCATGTGGATCTTCATAATGGCTTCTCTCTCTTTTAGATCGGGTAAGGGAATGTGTATTGTTCTATCAAATCTGCCAGCCCTGATCAAAGCAGGGTCGAGCATGTCGGGGCGGTTAGTAGCCGCCAGTACAATGACGCTGGTTCTAGGGTCAAAACCATCCATCTCGATTAATATTTGGTTTAATGTTTGTTCTCTTTCATCGTGGCCCCCACCAATTCCCATACCTCTTTGTCTGCCAATAGCATCTACTTCATCGATGAAAATCAAACTGGGCTGATTAGCTTTAGCCGTAGCGAACAAATCCCTGGCCCTAGCCGAGCCAACCCCTACCAACATTTCCATGAACTCACTTCCTGCTACACTGAAAAAAGGCACATGAGCCTCTCCGGCAATGGCTTTAGCCAACAAAGTCTTACCCACACCGGAAGGACCAATTAACAAAACTCCCTTAGGTATCCGGGCGCCCAGTTTTCTATATTTCTGAGGATGTTTAAGAAAATCTACAATCTCCTGCATTTCCTTTTTAGCTTCTTCTACACCTGCTATATCGGCAAAAGTTGTTTTCTCACCCTCTTTTTTATTAAAAAGCTTAGCCTTGGACTTTCCAAAAGATAAAATATCTCCGCTAGCTCCGCGCATTTGTCTAAAGATAAAAAGTAAAATCAAGATGGGAATTCCAAAGGATAGCAAGGGACCAAGGATCTCGATCAGTGCCGTCTTGTGTACGATCTTTATCTCCCCAGCCACTTTAGATCCATCAATATCATTGTTTGCTAAAATCTCATCAAAGCTGATACCGGATTCTTTCTGAGCTGTAAACTTTGATCCATCCTGTAATAAAATCTCAATGTCGTTCCCGGAAACCTCAATGTCTTGAACCTTGTCCTCTCTTATAAGTGTAATTAGCTCGCTGATGGGTTTTTCCTCTAAACTTCCGTCATATTGGGAAAAAGCTGATACCAAAACCAGCATGCCCATAACTAAAAACACGTAAAAGAAAATATTTCCAAAAATTGATTTTGGCGTCATAGGGGGAATAGGCAATTTCTTACTTATCGGTGTTTTCTTATTTTTGCTTTCTTTCTTGGGTGGTATCTTCATAAGCTATCGCATTATACAACAGTTTACACATTACAAAAACTCATTTTTTCTTTGGTTTCCTGCAAAGTTTGCTGTACGATCTTTCTGGTTTTTTCCGTGCCTGTTTTCAATATTTCCTCCACTTTAGACATGTCTTTTTCATACTCTTGGTATCTTTCCCTGATCGGTTTCAGAAACTCGCTCATGGCTTTATAAAGTTTTTCCTTAACCTCAACATCTCCTACTTCCCCTTTAGTATACCTTTCTTTGAGGTCTCCAACCTCTTCTTTGTTGGGATTAAAGGCATCATGGTAGATAAAAACAGGATTTCCCTCTACGGTACCCGGATCTGTAGCATGAACTCTCTTGGGATCTGTATACATACCCATGATCTTTCTTTTTAACTCTTCTTCAGGCTCGTTTAGATTAATAGTATTGTCCAACGATTTTGTCATTTTATAATTTCCATCTAAACCAACCAGTCTGTCCACCTTACCAACCTTGCCTTCCGGTTCAGGGAAAGTTTCCCCATAAGTAGAATTAAATTTTCTAGCCACTTCTCTAGTTAACTCAATATGAGGAAGTTGATCTTCTCCAACGGGAACCAAGTGAGCCTTCACGCACAAAATATCAGCCACTTGTAAGATAGGAAAATTCACAAATCCTAAAGAAAAGGAGTCCCCCATATTTTTTTCCTTTATCTCTTCTTTTAATGTAGGGTTTCTCAAGGCTCTGTTGTGCGTTACTAGCATGCTAAAGATGGTGGCAAGTTCGTACAATTCAGGAATTCCGGATTCTACAAAAAAAGTGGTTTTCTCCGGATCAAGCCCGGCAGCTAAATTTCCCAGCAACACTTTTCTAACACTTTCGCTCACTTCTTTTGGATTATCAACATACTTGGGATAAGAAAAGGCGTGCATATCTGCAGTAATGATGAAGGTTTCATACTCATCTTGAAGTTTTACTCTATTTTGCAACGATCCTACATAGTGTCCCACGTGGAGTTCTCCTGTAGGGTTGTCCCCTGTTAATATTCTTTTTTTAGTCATAAGTTTTTGGTGCCGATGGTCGGAGTCGAACCGACGACCTGACGCTTATGAAACGTCCGCTCTTACCACCTGAGCTACATCGGCGCGAATGTAGTGAGCGGCGATGCAAGCTTTGCTTCCATCGGCTCGTCGAACGCAGTGAGACGAGACATCGGACTGCTCAAAACGCATTATACCAACAATCCTAACCTAATTGTATTCCAAAAAAGTATTTTTGGAAATAAAAAAGTCCCTCCTAAGGGACTCCAAAATAACAACTTGGTTGCGGGGCCTGGATTTGCACCAGGATCTTCAGATTATGAGCCTGACGAGGTACTATTCCTCCACCCCGCGCCGTGTCTTGATGAAACGCCCATGTTGTGCCTCATCAAATGTGTAATTTATCAGAGAAAGCTTGATATGTCAAAGTATACTGCACTTGAACCTATCTGATAAACAGCCTGACCCATTTTATAATATTACTTTCGTCGTCAAATTTTCCAAAAAATAGCTTCCCTGAAAAAGATTTTTGACCTAAAACCTTAGATTCCAGGTCTATCCCTTTAAATTCTTTTGGTATGACATATACTTTTTCTCCAGGTTTAATTAAACTCAAGTCATTCCGCGCTTTTTCCTCAATATATTCATCCGTTTGCTTAAAAGTAACTTTATTCTTATACTCCCTCTTCTCCTCTTCCATCTCCTTTACCTCTTGACTTAAGCTGTCTAATCTCTTACTATTCTCAAGAATTTCAATGGCTGTTCGGGTAAAGTTTATCGAGGCTAAAATGAATAGCACAGAAAGTACTATGTATTTGGTTTGGGCAGGCATTGCCATACTTAGAATTCTAATAAAAAAGTTGACATTGAGCAACCTATTTGCTAGACTAACCTATAGGAATAGATAGTAGTTAATAAATTCACTGCTAATAATGCCCAGAGAATAACTTATATGATTGCATTAAAAGAAGCTCACAAGAACTTTGTCGATCACTTGGGCGAGCTAGGCAGATCTGAATCTACCTTGATCGCTTACGGCAAAGACATAGAGCAACTAATTGAATATTTAGAAAAATTAGGCCTGGAAAAGGTTCATGAGATTAATCTATCTCATCTGGAAGAGTTCATGACAAAACTGGCTAAGGAGGACTATACTCCTAAGTCTGTTTCCAGAAAAACCAATTCCACTAAAACATTTTTTAGGTTTCTGACTGATAAGAAACACGTGGAGGAAAATGCAGCTGATATGCTAAAACATCCTAAAGTGGAAATAAAGGCACCTAGAATTCTATCTAAACTGGAGTACAGAGCTTTAAGAGACTCGGCCAGAGATGATCCTAGAACTTACGCTATTATTGAAACATTGCTACAAACCGGTATTACTATTTCTGAATTAGCCGGTATGAAACTGGAATATTTAGATCTGGAAGCAACTCCCGGTAGTCTTGCCGTACCTGCTAAAAATAATAAACCGGCAAGAAATATACCCTTAAACAAAGCTGTAATTGACGCTCTAAAAGCCTACATCGAAGGTGAAAGACCTGACATAGAGGGCGCCGGGCACGTATTCATAACTAAGACAGGAAATCCTATGTTAATTAGAAACATCAGATCTACCATCCAAAGATATTACAATATCGCCGGAGTGGAGTCTGCTAAAGTTAATGACTTAAGACACACATTTGTAGCTCATCATCTAGCTAGCGGTACCAATCTATTACATGTTTCTAAGATTGCCGGACACATTAGAGTTTCTACTACTGAAAGATATCTTCAGTACATAGAAAGAGAAACTGAAGACGAGAAAACTGAGTTAGGGGTTTTATAACCCGGATTTTTAAATTGAATCGAAAGACAAAAAAGGCTCACCCAAAGGTGAGCTTTTTTCGTTAAGTCATTTGGTGGCTTTGCACCCAATCTCACTAAACTCACTTCGTTCGTTAAGTGATCTGGTGGGTGATCCAGGACTCGAACCTGGGACCGGTCGTGTATAAGACGACTGCTCTACCAACTGAGCTAATCACCCGCGATGTACGTCTTGCCTTTTCTCTAATAAACTACTCGTTTTTTTCTTCCTCTTCTACAAAAAGATCTTCATCCTCAGCCTGCACTTCAAGTGGATCAATAATGGTCCTTTTTATCTTTCTTTGCTCTTTCCAATCTTCGTAGTAAGAAATATCATCTCTCCTACGCATTTTTTCCACTTCCTCTATGGTCTTTATTAATGCAGATTCTAACAGATAATCCCTCTCTGTGGCAAAGTATTTCTTGCCTCCGTAAGATAGATCAACTTTGACCCTGAACTCGTCGTCCGCCCCACTTTTGTTTAGTACTATTCGAACCATGGCTTCTTCCATTTCTTTTGGAGTCAAGCGCTTCTCTACCTTGCTAAATTTCTCCTTAGCCAATGTTTTCATGCTTTCTGAAACTTCTATATTGTCAGAGGTTATTTGATATTGCATAAAGATTTTTTTATAAAAGACTCCTGTCCGAATTTATTCAGAGCGCAAAGCCACTTCATTTACTCTTGTCATCATTTCTTCTATCTCTTCTTCAGTCAGATTGTGTACCTTTGCTCCTACCTCTATAGTATCAAATCCGGCCGCTATACATCCAACACAGTGCAAGCCATAGTCTAAAAAGATCTCGGCTGTATCCGGCCACTTAAAAATTACGTCAGCCAGATTCCTGTCTTTAGTAATAATTCTCTTTTCCTTATTTTGACTCATACATTTGAATTAAATTATGTAAAGCTTCCAATGGCAAAGAGGCGCATTTTACCCGGCTGGTGGTTAGTTCTACCCCTAAAAGATCCAACAATTCTTCCTTGCTCATTTTCTTAGCTTCCTCTAAAGACTTGCCCTTTATAGCCTCCGTCAGAAGTGATGAAGAGGCCACAGTTACAGCACAAGCGCTGCCATCAAACATTATGTCTTCAATTTTGCCGTCTTTTACTTTTAGTTGCATGGAAATGGCATCACCACACAGGGGGTTGTTTCCGGACACTTCCACCTGAGCGTCATCCATCTTCCCTCTGTTTTGGGGATTTTTGTAGTGTTCCATGAGTTGTTCTCTGTAAATAGTGTCCATATTTGCCGATTAACCAAGAATTTCTATAGCTTCTTTGAGACCCTCCACCAAAACATCAATATCTTCCTTGGTGTTATATAAATAATAGCTAGCCCTGGTCGAAGCGGTTATTTTCAGTTTGCTGTGTAGGGGCATGGCGCAATGATGTCCTGATCTCACCGCCACACCTTTTGTATCTAAAATAGCTGCTAGATCATGTGCGTGAATGTTTTTCATCACAAAAGACACTAATCCGGTTCTTTTGGCCGGATCTTTCGGTCCGATGATGCTTAAACCTCTAATTTCATGTAGTTTTTCCATTGCATAAGTGTTTAGCTCTATTTCATGTGTTCGAATATTCTCCATGCCAACCTGTTTTAAGTAGTCTATAGCGGCTGAAAACCCTACTGCACCGGCCACGTTCGGTGTTCCCGATTCAAATTTCTCAGGTATGGGTGCCCAGTTAGATTCCTGTTCGTAAACTTCCATGATCATTCCTCCTCCAAACATAATAGGATCCATATTTTCCAATAATTCTTCTTTGGCCCAAAGTGCCCCTATACCGGTTGGTCCTAACATTTTATGCGCCGAAACTGCGTAAAAATCACATCCTAAGCTTTTTACATCCACTTTTAGGTG
>CBFDCV010000004.1:0-34765 GCA_965603395.1 uncultured candidate division WWE3 bacterium | reverse complement strand
CCAAGGAATAAAGAATATCTACACAAATTACAGGAACTTGCTAAAAAACTAGGCGTGAAAATTGTAAAAGGATTTGAAAGGATTGAAACTAATCGAAGGCTTACAAATGGAAGCAAGAAAAAAATATATTCATTTTGGGATGCATACTTATATGCTGATTTGGTATCTTACCCAAGTTTACAAGAAGGTTTTGGAAATCAATTTCTTGAAGCTCTATATTATAAAAAGTTAGTTATACTCTTTGAATATCCGGTTTTTAAGACCGACATAAAACCTGATGGATATACCTATGTTTCACTTGGAAGTGAGGTTTCAAAAGACAATGGTTTCAACATTGTTGAAAACAAAAAAGTTAAAAAGGCAGCTATACAATCTGTAGGACTTATTACAGATAATGAAAAATTAAGAAAAGTTGTTAATGAAAACTTTTCAATTGCTAATAAGCATCATGGTGCAAGAATATTGAAGAGTAATTTGCAGAAATGGTTAAATAATCAGCAAACATAACTTTTTTGGCTGGGTATTTGGGATTTAGTTGGAACCTTTATAACACTGGAAAAAAAAGAAAAGGCCAGATTTTCGATTCTGGCCTTAAAAGGCTACTTATTATTGAGTTTTTGAATCAGCACCTCTATTTGTTCTTTCCTTCTCGCAAGATTAAACTGCTCAGCTATCATTAGGGCAAGATACAGATCTGCTATGGTATTGAAAACCTGGGCTCTGTCCATAAGCAAACCGGAAGTCCAAACCCACTTGGCAATTTCATCTTTGGTGTTTCGACTGATTTTATAGAGATCCTCAGCTTCAATCTCAAACCACTTTCTAATCTCCTCCGTAGGCGCTTTCTTGAAAATCAAGGCTGTTACTACCCCATGGTCAAACCACACAAGGTCTTGTCTTTTCTCTTCAAGTGCAAGTTGCTGAGCTTGTTTGGCATATTTTACTGCAACGTCTGGGGCACCTTCATTAAACTCCGGTCTGGAAAGCTGTCTTAGGGACACTGCTTGGTAAGATTTGTTTCCGATCTTTTCAGCGTGTTTTTGTCCTTCCTCAAATACTGCTCTTGCCTCGTCAAATCTCTTAAGATGCCAATAGGTCAGCCCTAACTCTCCAAGGTAATCGAACAGCTGGTTCTCTTCCAAATGAGCCTTATCTATTTGAAGAAACATCTCCAGTGCCTTGTTCGAGTCTCCGGTTTCCCTCTCATCTCTTGCGGTATTTATTTGATGCTTAAAATCACTCATTTTAGTCTCCTTATTAATTTGGTAGGCGAATTATATCACTAAGAATTGTACCGTGGGAAAAAATAAAGTGCACTCTTGTGTTGCCTTAGTTTGACAAAAAAACAGGGCACCTAATTAAGTAATTAAGGTGCCCCACGAGGGCTACGTAAAGTCTTTTGGCAGATCGTTGTGGAACAGGATGTGCTTAAAGAATTCCGAAAAACTGTTGAGGATTTCCGCAAACTCAGAATGAGTAACAAGCGCAACGTACTCCACATTACATTCTAGCTTAATTTCCACGTGATCACGAAAATCACCAATTCTTTCAAAAGCTATACGGCTAGGATCATACGGTTTCCTTTTTTGTATAGGTACAGAAACAAGCTGGCCTTTTTTTTCAGAAGCTTTCCTTAAAGCACTAAAAACGGCTTTGATAAGCTTCTTATCAGTTATCTCCAGACGAAGAAGTGCAGGTGCTTTGTTTTCTGACGTGAATATAAAAGCGTATGAGTAGCAATCTACCTTGAGCGCCAAGCCCTGAGCACCTCTTTTTGGAAACCTGTGTTGGAACTTTAACATGTCCGCCTCCTATATAGGCTACTTTAGTTTGTTTGCGCCAGTATATTACACAATAAGTACAAACTCAAATTGTGATAACGGGTTTTGTAGGCTATCTGAACTAGTTTAGCGTTGAACATCACGTGCAGATAGTAGTGTTGCCCATGGCGGAGCATGTGGAATTACAAGATTCAGTACTAATTAACAAAAGTTAAAGCTACGCCTTTATTTCCAATACGACCTGTTCTGCCTATTCTGTGTACATAATCATCATAATTTGCAGGCTCATCAAAGTTGATGATGTGTGATATGTCCGGTATGTCTATACCTCTTGCAGCTACGTCAGTTGCAACTAATACATCTATATCGTTTTGTCTAAATTGGGATATTACTCTGTTTCTTTGTCCTAAAGATTTTTCTCCATGAATAACAGCGCTTTTATGACCTCTTCTTTGAAGTTCTTTAGTCAACGAATCGGCACCTCTCCTTGTTCTGGAAAAGACCAAAACTTTCTCACAGTCTGCACCGGCCAAAAATTCGTGTAATTTATTTATTTTTTCACCCACGAACTTAAATTTAATAATGTTTTGCTCAATATTTACCAAAGCACTTTGCTGTTTAATCTGAATCTTAAGAGGATCTTTTAAAAATTTATTGGCTATACTCTCAGCTTTGTGATTAATGGTTGCAGAAAAGAATAAGCTTTGTTTTTGAGACGAAAGCCTAGAAATCATATACTCAATATCCCTTATGAATCCCATATCCAACATTCGATCAACTTCATCTAGAACAATATTGTTAAAACTTTTCAAATTTATCTTATTCAATTTGTGCAGATCTAGTAATCTTCCGGGTGTGGCTATTACAAATTGTGGCCTTCTATTTAAAAGCCTGATCTGTGTGCCATAGCTTGCCCCTCCAATTATTAAAACCTCCATAATATTTGTACCTTTCGAAAATGTTACCAACTCATGTCTGATTTGATTTGCTAATTCTCGTGTGGGAACAACAATTAAACATCTTTCCTCGTGATTATTGATGGCTTTTGTGATCATGGGAAGTAAAAAGGCAGCAGTTTTACCGGAGCCTGTACTAGCCATACCTAATATATCTCTTCCACGCAATATCTCATGCATTGCTTGATTTTGAATTATGGTTGGGTGTACATAGCCCTTATTTCTTATGTTTTTTTGAACAATCGGATGTAGTTTGAAATCGGAAAAAGTAACATCTTGTACATAAAGGTTTTCTTCACTAGAATTGGTTGCTTTTGATATATATTGATCATGTTTTATGGTGGTTTTATGGTAAGTATTTTTTCTAGCGTAGTTTGATTTTCTACCTTTAGAATATTTTTTACCCCCGGATTTTGCCGGCTTATTAAAAGACCTTTTATTGTTCGATCTATACCTTTTTCGCATCTTTATAATGGTAACGCTTGGAAAATAAGTGAGAGTTTAAAGCTAATAGTTTGCTCGAAGTTTCCTATATCTTTCAGGGCATCACGCATGACACTATAGCATATTTTTGGGTTTTTTTCTTAAAAAAGATAACTTTTGGTTGGGAGTACTGTACGCTGTTTGAACTTTTTGTACAAAGTTAAATTGTGATAGTGAGTTTTGGAAAGAGGTTAGTGAGTTTCTGGGCTGTTATAATACTCCCATTGTGAAATACAAACCTAAAAAATACTACAGTAGTATGTATAATCATTAGATTTGTACGAAAAGCTCAAAGTTGTAATTATATATACGAATTGCTACAATGCTAGGTAAATAAAGGAAAATGTTGCCCTCGATACCATAGAAAGGAGTAAAACCATGGAAGGACAACAGATATTGGATAGAGAGATGGCAAATCAGCCGCCAGCGGTTATGATGGGGCGTGATACAAAGTATCACGACAGCGATGACCCAAGCTACGCCGACTACTTCGATGCTGGATATGACGATTACCCCGACTATGCTGATACCCCGGAATCTGAAGAAGTCAAGTAGGCTAATTGAGACACTAAGTATCCAGAAATATAACCGCAAAACTGAGAGGGTACGATAGCTATATTGCACAAACAGGTATCGTACCCCTCCCCATTAATAAAGGAGCAGAGTATGTTTAGCAAACTCACTCTTGTCATAAAACCGGTTTCATCACATTGTAATCTAGCTTGTGATTACTGTATGAATTTTGCCGGTGGTGCAGAAGAGAGGAAGAAAAGTAAGGTAATGAGCGTGGATACAGCGCAGGCACTTGTTAAACAAACCAGTGAGTTGGGGTTTGACCGCACAAAGTTTATTTGGCATGGCGGGGAGCCCACACTTGCGGGCTTAGAGTTTTATGAGCAAGTCCGCCTTTTGCAGGAAAAGTACTTTGAAACACCAAGTAGATCTATATCCAATAATCTAATGACAAACGGTGTAAATCTAGATAGTTCTTGGTTGGAGTTTGTCACACAATATAGTTGGGAGGTTGGTGTTAGCATTGATGGTCCCGAACTACTACATGATACATTTAGACGTTTTCCATCTGGGAAAGGTTCTTTTAAAACAACCTTTGCCAACGTACGCAGGTTTTTAAAGGTCGGAAGGCGTGTAGGAGTGAATGTAGTGATAAACAGGGCTAATGTAGAGTATCCAGAAGAATTGTTCAATTTTTTCACCACCAACTTTAAAGCTTTTACAATCTCTCCATGCTTACCCCCCAGAGATGGAGAATCTTGCGATACGTTTTCAATCCAACCTCAGCAGTACGCCGATTTTTTCATCAAAATGTTCGATATTTGGTGGAAAAAAGACAATCCTAGGTTGAGAGTTAGCGTATTTAGCGAATATATCCAAGCAGTTCTTGGTAGAAAGCCTAAGCTCTGTTCCATGTCAAACGGTTGTGATAGATTTCTTGGTATTGAGTCTGACGGCGCTGTATACCCCTGCGGGAGAACATGTGGGTACGTAGATTTATGTATAGGTAATATTCATGAAACAGGATTGCGTGAGGTGTTGAACAGCAGGGTTAGGGTAAATGTGTTGAAGAAGATGCTTAAACAACCCGAAGAGTGTGTAAAGTGCGCTATCCAGTTTGCGTGTTTCAACGGCTGTCCGTTTCACAGGTATCTTGGTCATGGAGAGTTTGATGAGAAATCCCCCATGTGCTCCGCCAATAAATTGATTTTTGAACACGTAGAAGCAAGGGTAAGAGAGACTCTTCAGAGCAAAGAGACCAGTGACAATGGATAACTCTATACCTAACTACTAGAGGGGGTTTTTTCCCAAAGATAAATCCCCTCTTTTGTATGTTAATATCTCACTATGAGCAATGAATGGTTGCAAGATGGGTCGCAAACAGTAATCACCGATAGTGTAAAAAAACGCTCTAAGCTTATCGAAGGTGCGGGGTTTGATTGTGTAGTTAACATATTGGAGTGGGTTAATAAAAACATCAAGATAAAAAGAAGTGTAGATAATTGGGACAAGCTTTTTCGAAAAAGAACCGCTGCCGAGATTATTGAGAGCGGATTTTCTACAGGCTGCACAGACACTTCATTAGCGTTTATCATACTTGCGAGAGCTAAGAAAGTACCAACAAAATATATAGAAGCTATAAAAAAGGCGTGGCTAGAGGGGGAAAAGGACTTAATAGAGGGTCACGTATTTGCTGAGGTTTGCATAGAAAATAAATGGTATATAGTTGACCCGGAAATGATGACAATATACGTTAATGGAGATAAGCGAGTATATAAACATTTTGTAATTTACAAAAAAGGTTTAGATTCTTGGGATATTGGGATAAGGTCTATTGGAGAAATGAAAGAGAAACTTTCAATGTTTAGAGAAAAATCTAAGTAAGATATAATACTCCCATTGTGAAATACACACCCAAAAAGTACTATATTAAGACTTACGGATGTCAGGCTAATGTGGCTGATTCTAATTCCATGGCTGGGATTTTGGAAGCTTTGGGTTTTGAGCAGATAAAGCCCGGCAAGAAGTACAAAAACGAAAACGCTGAGCTTTTAAATGTTATGCCCAAAACAGACTTATTTATTATAAATTCGTGTAGTGTAAGGCAAAAAAGTGAGGATAAGGTTTATGGGTTAGGTAAGGTGGTATCCCAGTTAAAAAAGAGTGACAAAAAATTACCATTTATTATTTTGTCAGGATGTATGGTAGGATCTGTAACCGGAAATAGACAAAGGTACGGATTTTCTGAATTGAAGAAAAAAACTCCCTGGGTTGATTTATACATGGATCCCAGCCAGGTTTTTGATTTGCCTAAACTGCTGAAAAAAGCAAGTGTGTTGGATGAGTGGGCATTGAAGAAATTCGATCCAAATACAATTGAAACACCTCAGCAAGAAAAAGAACACGCTTATGTAAACATTTCTTACGGATGCGATAACTTTTGCGCCTTCTGCGTGGTGCCGTTCGCTAGAGAAACTGAGGTTTCCCGTAGTGAGAAAGAAATATTGATGGAGGTAAAGCACTTAGCTAACAGAGGCTATAGGCATATTACGCTTTGCGGGCAGAATGTTAACTCTTGGGGTCTAGATATAAAAGAAAGATTTGAGGTTCGAACAGGCAGTCAGCAGGAAATACCGTTTGCAGGTCTTTTGAAGAAAGTTTGTGATGTTGAGGGAGTAGAAGAGGTAGATTTTATTTCTTCAAATCCCTTTGATTTCACCCAAGATCTGATTGATACCTTGGTTCACCCAAAAATATCAAATTATTTACACATAGCAGTGCAATCAGGAAACAATGAAATCTTGGAAAAAATGAACCGAAGACACACAGTGGAAGAGTTTGTAGATTTAATGGGCAGAATACGGGAAGTTAAACCTAAAGCAGAGCTTGGTACAGATATAATTGTAGGATTTCCCGGTGAAACCAGAGAGCAGTTTATGGACACTGTTAAATTGTTCGAACAAGTAACCTTCAATGTAGCCTTTATTAGCATGTATTCACCTAGAAAAGGCACTCCCGCGGAAAAGTTTTTAGAAGATGATGTTTCACTGGAAGAAAAAAAATGGCGTCACGATTATTTGACTAAGGCCTGGAAGAAAAACAGATAGTTCTAAGCCGGTGAGAGTGCCGCTGAGTGGTAACCGCGTAAGTGCTTTCCACCACCACTGCGTTTTTCCAGACCGGCCAGCCATTGAGTCAGATCAGCAGGGGCATCATCTTCTTTGACAAGCTTCTCTTCCCATCTACCCCCTTTGCTGTTTTCGTCAACTTTGGCAAAAGCAATGTACTTGAAGAAGGTCTCCGGATTTTTTGCTCTAAGAATGATCAAATCCCTGGATATTAACACTGGAGGATATTTTGCGATTAAGGCCTCAGAGCTATGTCTGGCTGCGTCAGCATCCGGAAAGAAAGGTCCGACTTGTCCCCACATCTTTTCAGCAATACTCATGCCCTCTCCCTCTAATGTTGGAGGTAGGGTGCTGTCTGTTTCTGATTTGGTGATTTTGTAAGTTGTTGGATCGGATTCGGGGTGGCGTGGGATATAGGGTTCGGTAATTTTTGCGTATAATACCTCTTTGTTGTCCAATTTAAGCGAACCGGTTGTTTTAGAGACTCTAATGCCGTCTCCCTCACCCGATTCCCTATGTTCAAGGTCTTTTTCGGTACTTCCTACATCTAAATAAGCCTTCTCAAACTCGGAAAGATGTCCCTGTTCCGTATCTATACCTACTTTAGGTGCTACGGGGTCCTTAGAATCCAGCAGTTTTTTGAAATTTCCATATTCCCAAAACAGAAAAGAATTTCTCATGTCGTGATTTTTGGTAGATTCTTCGGGTAAATATATGGCCCCTGTGCTTTTAGAAATTTGCTCACCTCTAGGCAGTATCCAGTGATCTCTCATCTCGGCTGCGGTAAGCATTTCACCGGTGACATTGCTCTTAATTTTTTTACCTCTTGCTAAGGCACTAACCACTT
Source organism: uncultured candidate division WWE3 bacterium (assembly GCA_965603395.1). Lineage (GTDB taxonomy): Bacteria > Patescibacteriota > WWE3 > UBA101185 > UBA10185 > CAYSWS01. The sequence goes on along the minus strand of CBFDCV010000004.1, from coordinate 27,057 downwards.
CCGGATCCAGCTGCGTCTCCGGAGCAACTCTTTCCAACACCATATTGCCAAACGTATCCTCAATTTCTTGCGGGATATGTATGAAAACTTTTAAACCCTCAGCTTGCTCGGCTTCTACTTTGTTTTTAGCTTCATTGCTTAGCTTACGCTCAGGTTTTTTGGGTTCTTCTTCAGCTATGGTAAATAGCCCAGGAGCTTGCTCTTCAGCAAATTGTAAATCCTCTAGACTTGTAATAGTTTCCGGGTAGGCAGGACTCATACAAAATTATTATAACTGTAATTTGATGAAAAAGTTAGCTCAAGAGATACAAAAAGATATAATACGCCTATGAGAAAAGTTTTTGTTATTTTAGGGCCGACTTCTTCAGGCAAGACGTCTACAGCTATAAATTTGTGCAAAAAATATGATGGTGAAGTTGTTTCAGCTGATTCCAGACAAGTGTATAAGTACATGGACGTGGGGACAGGAAAAAAACCGGCGGGATCAGACGTGGGAATTACTAAGCTGGAAAATCATTGGGAGATGGATGGTATTAAGATTTGGGGCTATGATTTAGTTACTCCAAATGAATATTTTTCTTCATATGATTTCGCGCAGTTCGCTCTAAAAAAGCTGGAAGAAATTCTCTCTGCCGGGAAAACCGCATTTTTGGTAGGCGGCACAGGTTTTTACATAGACATGGTTACGGGGCGGATAAAACCTGCCAACATTCCACCTGACTTTGATTTACGGCACGAACTTGAGCAGGCACCGTTAGAGGGATTGCAAGAAAAATTAAAAAAACTTGATGACATGGCATATGAAAAAATCGATAAAGAAAATCCTGCCCGACTTGTTCGAGCCATTGAAAAACTTCTTACAAAAAACAAGCCCTCAGAAAAGTTAAATTATATAAAAGACGTAGAATATATATTTATTGGGCTTACAGCTGACAGGGAAACTCTTTATAGTAAGACAGACGCTTGGTTAGAAACCATTTGGCAAGGCGGACTCATTAAAGAAACCAAATTTCTCCTCAACTCGGAATACAAAAACTCACCAAAACTAAAAGGTCTGGTTTACAACAATACAATAAATCACATAAAAGGAGACCTACCGGAAGACGAGGCCAAACAGAAAATCAAATACGATCTGCATTCGTACATCAGGCGACAACAAACCTACTTTAAGAAAATACCCGGCATAATCACAATAAACACTTCGCAAGACAATAATTTACAAAAAGTATACAATATAATCGATGGATAAAAACATTGTCATTTCGCTTAAAACCATAGCACAAGCCTTTTTAGTGGGGGTGGCTTTTTACGCTGTTTTTAGATTGGGGACCATTATAGGTTTGGTGGCCTTAGCTCTTTTAATTACTCTTTCACTAGAGCACACAGTGCAGTTTATTTCCAAGCAGATTATATTTGGTAGAAAAATCAACAGACCAATTGCAGTTTTAGTTACTTATCTTTCAGCCTTTCTTCTTGCGAGCTTAGCAATATCCGTAGGATTAGACCCCTTGATAACTCAATCCCAGAAGCTTATTCAAACCTTGATAAAAAACCAAGACAAATTTACTTTCGGCAAGGATCTCAATATTTCGTTATCTGATGTCATAGCCAGTTTTCTGGCTACATCAGGAGGGGTGCTGTCGGCCACTAGGTCAATTTTTAACAATGTAACAGCTATTTTCAGCGTTCTCATCCTTTCCATTTACATGTCTATAGATTGGGAAAATGTTAAATCCAGGTTTGCTCTATTGTTTAAAGAGGAGCATAGGGAAAAAGTTGGGAGAGTCATGGGTGAGGTAGAGATAAAAATAGGAGTGTGGCTAAGAGGTCAGCTTATACTAATGATATCGATTGGCGTCTTAAGCTACATTGGCTTGCGTATAGTAGGTGTGCAGTTTCCTTTGGCTTTGGCTATCATGTCCGGATTGTTTGAGATAGTGCCCATCATCGGACCTGTCTTCTCAGCTATAGTGGCTGCTCTAGTGGCGGTAGTTGACTCTCCGGTCAGGGCTTTGTTGATTGTGTTGGTGTTTGCCATGATCCAACAGGTGGAAGGTAATGTACTAGTGCCAAAAGTTATGGAAAAAGTATCAGGTATCAGCCCCATTATTATTTTAATTGCTATTCTAATCGGCACCAATTTATTTGGAATTATGGGTGCTATTGCTGCCATTCCTGTGTTAATGATCGGTTCGATAATTTTAAGAAGTGTTTTGGAAAACAAGTCTAAAATCCATTAATAGTATTAGTATTAGTGCAGGAAGCTCATAAGCCAGATTCTGTTTTTATCCGGTCATCTATCTAGGCTCCATCTTCGTACCGTACTACTTGCGTAGTTTGCCGAGTAGGCTATGACGGTACAGTCGTGGATTGCTGCGGGTGGGATTGCCCGTTTCAATCTCTCTCCATGGCAAAAGCTGTAGGAGAAAGTTCGTCACTGTTGCTCTCAAAATGTGTCAATTCACACTCTGTCTTTGAGCCTTTTCAAGCTCAAAGCACCAGCACTCACGTGTCGGAGATTGCCCTCCGTTCCCTTACTCTATGCAGTCTGGACTTTCCTCCCACGCCAAAGCGGGGCGACCAGTCGGCTTCCTGCAACCCCTATTTTACCCGAAAATAAGCTTTTATGCTATCATACGCCTATGGAAATTTGGGACGAAAAAGTAGGTAATAATCAGGATAAAAAACGGAAAAGAAACATTTTTTTAGTGGTGGTTCTTGCTTTGTTGATAACCGTTCCCGTGATACCTGTTCTTTTATACAGGTATGGTATCGAAAATCCGGCCCAAAAAAATAATGAAACGATTTTTGAAATAAAAACAGGTTCGAGTGTTAACGAAATTAGCGAAAACCTAAAGGATGCTGGTTTAATAAACTCTCCCATGCTATTCAAGATTTATTTGAAATTAAATAAACTGGGAACCAATATCCAAGCGGGAGTTTATGTAATCCCTCCCACGACGTCTATGAAAAGGTTAGTAGACATCATTCAATTTGGCCGAAACGATGTGTCTGTAAGATATATTGAAGGTTGGCGTGTAGAGCAGTTGGCTGAGCTGCTGGTTCGAAAATTAAAAAATATTGATTATAAGGAATTTGTGATCAAAGCCAGACCACTAGAAGGCCACCTTTTTCCTGATACTTACTATCTAAATATTGATATAGAGCAAGATGAGTTGGTTGAGTTGTTGCAAAACACATTTGATGAAAAAACAGAAGATATTCTTGCAGTGAAAAATTTGAAAAAAGTTGGTTTGACCAAAGAGGAGGTTGTGATACTGGCGTCAATAGTTGAGAGAGAGGCTGCAGAATACGAAGATAGAAGAATAATTGCCGGTATTTTAATCATGAGGTTAAGGGAAGGGATGGCTTTGGAAGCAGATGCTACAACTCAGTACGCGGTGGCATTAAATAAGCATTGTGTGCCGGAAGAGTGCAGAAATGATGAGGTCAAATGTGATCTGGATCCCAGCGTAGCCGTATGTGAAACAGGTTTGGAGAAAAAGTTTCTGGAGGAGATTGAGTGGTGGCCCAAACAACTAACAAGGTATGATCTTGAGCACAACAGTTTTTATAATACCAGGAGCGTGGCCGGCCTTCCCCCGGCACCCATCTCCAGCATTAGTCTGTCAGCCTTAGAATCAGTAATTGACTATGTTCCCTCTGATTACTACTTTTATTTAACCGATGCTGAAGGAATAACACACTATTCTAGAGACCTGGAGGGGCATATCCAGAACATGGATGCATATCTAAGGTAAGTCTAGCGGCCTTCCCTTAACGCATCCCTCAACGTTTCTTTTGTAACTTTTATCCCTTTTTCGACTAAAATATCATTTTTTATGTAGAGTGGGGATTTATATATCATAGCTAACACAAAAGCATCATGAAAACTGACATTTATTTCCAAGTGTTTTTGGTTGAAAACCAGGTTGAGGTAGGTATATAAAATTCCCTCTTGAAAGTTATAAACGGTAACACTGACCAGTCTGATCTTAAAGCAGCTAAACAGTCTTTTAATGGTGTTATAAAGGTGAGGGATAGGGTGTCTGAGGTGAGTTTTTCCGGTGAGGTAAAATATTGCTTCCTGGTTTGATATTTCCACTGGCATTACAATTTTTTCGTTTTTATCAAACAAGTAAATTGTGTGCTTTTTTAAACCGGGTTGATGACTGGGCACTAAAGCTATAAAATGAACTCTTTTATACATAAATTTCCTGATATAATACTAGTAATGCCTGATTCACCTAGACAAATATACGATAAGATCGAAGGTTTAAAGGGAAAAAAGCTTGTTATGTACCTTGTCCCCATTTTTATCCTCTTTGTATTTGTAGGTTTTGCTATTGGTAATCTTATACCGGGATTGTTAAAAAAAGATGAAGAAATTGATTGGCAGGAAATCGAACAAATACCACAAAAAACAAGCACCTCTTTTAGAGGCAAAGTGGTATTCATAGACCCTAACTTTTATCCCCAAGACGACATCAGCTTTTATTTAGAGAGCACAGCGGGGGAAACAATAATCCTACTATCAGCATCAGATGAAAAACTCACTGTAGTTGAAGGTTTGACCGTTTTAGTGTTTGGAGATGTGGAAAAAACTAAGACGGGGAACGAGGACGTGTTGATAGTAGAAAAAGTAGTAGTTAAAAAATAATCCCATGTTAATTGAATTTCGCGAAGTTACAAAAGAATACGAAGAAGGGGTAAAGGCTTTGGATGAAGTCTCTTTTGGCATTGATAACGGCGAGTTTGTGTTTGTAGTAGGAGAGTCCGGTGCCGGGAAAACTACTTTGGTGAAGATGTTGATTAGAGAGGAGCCTCCCACTACCGGTCAGGTGTTGTTCGAAGAGACTGATGTTCAAACTTTAGAGGGGGATGAGATTTCTAGCCTGCGTAGAAGAATAGGAGTTGTCTTTCAGGACTTTAAATTATTGGAATCACGAACAGTCTTTGAAAATGTAGCTGTGGCTTTGGAAGTTGTGGACACCGAAGATGATGTGATCAGAAGTGTAGTACCAAATGTATTAAGTCTTGTTAACTTAAGTCATAAAATACACAGCCTGCCCAATACTTTGGCGGGTGGAGAGAAGCAAAGAGTTTCCATTGCACGGGCTTTAGCCCATGAACCGGATGTATTAGTGGCAGATGAACCTACCGGAATGATCGATCCAAAATCAGCCTCAGAAGTTATGGGTGTACTGGAAAAGATCAATTCTTTGGGTACTACTGTTTTGATGGCTACTCATAACAAAGAAATTGTAGATAAGTTTGGTAAAAGGGTCATAAAGCTGAAAAGAGGCAAGGTTGTTTCGGATAAAAAGAAGGGAACTTATGAAGGATAGGTATATAAAAAACACACTGACTAATATCAAGAGAGAGAGATTGCTGAGTATAACCAATATTTTTATCATGACCATGACCTTTTTGATTTTGGGAATATTTATCACCGTGGTAGTGGTTTCTCAATCAATTCTTAGGACATTGGAGCAGCAGGCTCAGGTTACCATCTTCTTCAAGGATGATTTTTCTGAAGATAGGATACTGGAGTTAAAGGACCAGTTGTCTAGTGACGAAAGAATATTTAACATTAATTATGTATCTAAGGAAGATGCCTACAACATTTTTAGGGAAATTAACAAAGACGACCCTATCTTATTGGAATCAGTAACTTCTAGTATATTGCCTGCCAGTTTGGAGGTTAGAGCTAAAGATTTATCTGATCTGCCCAAGCTAGCGGATGAGTTTAATCAATTAGACGGAGTAGAAGAGGTACGATTTTTTGCGGACGTTATTGGTAGATTCAAAAAATTTAGCAATATTACCTATTCAATTGGATTTGCCTTAGTTTTCCTGTTTTTTGTTATCTCATACTCAGTGATAATTTCTACTTTGAGAACCACCATCAATTCTAAAGGAACTGAGTTGGCCATCATGAAGTTGGTAGGAGCTACAAACGCTTATGTGAAGATGCCGTTGATTTATCAGGGAATATTTTATGGTGTGGTATCGTCTTTTCTTTCAGGCGCTTTACTAGTGCTTGCTATATTATCTATGGGCCATTTTGGGTTTGTTCCCACTAGCTTTGGCTTGGGTTTTTTGCCCGGTTTAGTTATGTCACCGTTGTTTTTTGCTTTCATACTCTGGTTCATTCTAGTTTTTTCAGGCATGATATTGGGGTATCTTGGAAGCGTTTTTGCGGTTAAGAGATACTTAAAATACTGATTCGATTCAACCAACTAAGTAAGATATAATCATACTACTTCGCCCTATGAACAAGAAACTGCTAATTACACTGTTGTTAATACCTTTTATGCTATTTTCCGTAGCGGGAAATGTAATTGTGAGTGCTGAAGATGAGCCCGTGGACGAAGATCAGGAAAAAGTTGAGGATTTGCTGGACGACATCAAAAAATATGAGGAAAAAATCGATAAGCTACAAGGCGATGCCAACACATTATCAAGAGAGATTGAGAGTTTTAATACCCAAATAAATCTAACTCAACTAAAAATACAAAACTCCATAAATAAAATCGCAGAAACTGAGAAAAAAATTGCAAGATTGTCAGGAGACATAGATAAGCTTAAAGACAGGATCAGCATCATTATCGAAAGGATCGAATATCAGGAAGATGTTTTAAAAGAGAGGATCAGGGAAAGATATAAAACCAGGGAAACATCACCAATGATGATAATTTTTGGAACAGACACTTTGGAAAACTTAGTAAAAAAGGCAGCCTATCTAAGAGTTATGGAAATGCAAGATAGCAAGGTATTGTCCCAGATGAGAGATACAAAGGACACATATAACCGCCAGAAAGGTTTGTTCGAAGATAAAAAAGAAGAGGAGGAAGACCTGCAGGCACAGCTTATTCAGGAAAGATGGAATCTGGATGCCTACAGGAACGAGCTAGAAGGTAAAAAGGCAGAAAAAGATAGACTTTTGGGGGTTACGCAAAATGATGAGGATAAATATCAGGAGTTGTTGGCAGAGGCTAAGGCAGAATTAGAATCTTACAGTGCTTTTGTTCTGTCATCCGGTTTGGGGATTATCGGACCTAATGGTTTGGGTGGTGGTAAGGATGGTTGGTATTACTCACAAAGAGATTCGCGCTGGGCTAATGATAAAATTGGAAACTCTTCCTACTCTGTATATCAATCAGGTTGTTTGGTTAGTGCCGTAGCCATGGTGCATAGATACTATGGACATGACATGGATCCGGGAGACCTGGCGGATAAAGATAAGTACTATTTTTACGGTAATATGTTGGTACCGTGGCCGGCACCTAACGGGTTGGATTATAAGATGCTTGGTTGGGGGTACCCGGAATCGTCGATAGATAAGGAATTAGATAGGGATAATCCGGTTATAGTAGGAATTACGGCAAATAACGCGGCGGGAACCCACTTTGTGGTGCTGATCGACGGCGAAGACGGAGATTATGAGATGTACGACCCTATTTATGGACCTGATCTTGATTTTGGGGATTACTATAGCACCGGTCAGATTTTCGAGGCCGTGGCTTTTAGATAAATACTCTTGCCTAATTAGAAAATTACAACTTTATTACTCTTTTATTTAAGCTATTTTTATAACATGAAGAAAATAATTGTAATTATTGTAGCGGTTTTGTCCGCTGGAAATGTAATTGCAAAAGATTATTTTACTTTTCACTTACAAAATAGCTATGTATATCAAAGTAACGAACTTTCGGTTGGATTTGTTTATAACCTTGAGGGGTATAAAGAAGGAGACTTTTTTGTAAGACCAAAAATAGATCGTGGAAATATAGAAATTTACAATAAAGAAAACAATTCTTGGGCATCACAAAGTGATTTGTGGACAAGTATGCCGTATATAGGAAATGAGATGGTAGTAAGGATATCGCTAGAAGGAGAAACTGACATGTGGTTTGAGATTCAAAACACAAAAAACCAGGAAATATATGAAACATTAAAAGTAAAAGTGTGGGGAGGCAGACTTTATGGAGATTATATAGATCGGGTCAATCAAAACTTAAGATATTTGAATGTAGATGAAGAAATAACCGTGCAGGTACGGGAAGAAACAAAGCCGGAGGAAAAGCTCGGCTTTTTAGCCAAAATGATAAAATATATTGATGAAATCATATAAAAATTGGTTACCGGCGTTAGCAATGATGCTAATCATCTTTTTAAGCTCCACTGCCACAGGGGAAACTATTCAAGAATCAGGTTTAGGGCATGAGAGATACCAAATAGCAGGTCATATCATTATGTACTTTCTTCTTTGTCTATCTTTTTATAAAGGATCTAAAGACATTTTAACTTCAATAATTTTAACTGTTTTATACGGTATGCTAGATGAATTTCACCAATACTTCACATATTTAAGGTCTCCCAGCTATTTCGATGTAAAAATTGATACAATAGCGGCATTAGTCGCAGGAGTAATATTATGGAAATTACAAGCAAATCTACCAAAGAAACTCAGAAGCTGGCTGAACAGCTAGCCGCCAAGATCAAACCGGGAAATGTACTGGCATTATACGGAGATTTGGGCAGTGGAAAAACCACCTTCACCAATTTTTTAGTGAAGGCATTAGGCTTTGAAAGCAGAGTGCAAAGCCCCACCTTTGTTATTATTCGAAGATACAAAAAAGACTCAGGAGAAATTAAAAAAGTTTTTCATGTAGATTTGTATAGGTTAACAAAATCGGAAGAACTAGGCGATCTGGGTCTTGAAGAGATGTTTCAGGACGAAGAAGCCATTACCATAATAGAATGGCCTGAATTGTTGGAGAAAACATTACCGGAAGACGCTAAAAAATTGTTTTTCGAATATATTGACGAAAACGTAAGGAAAATTAATGTACAAGATTAGAATTGATGCTTCAAAAAGAAGAGAGAAAAAGGTTGTTTTAGTTGTTGCTAAAGATGGGAAAGAAGAGATTATAGCAGAGAAAAAAGGGGATATAGACATTGTTGTGGCCATAAAAGAGTTACTGGAAGAAAACAACGTGCCAATCAATAATATCGAAGAATTTATATCTAATTTGGGACCCGGCTCTTTTACCGGTCTTAAGATTGGTGTAACCATAGCCAATGTGCTAAATTGGGCGCTGAAAAGGAAGAGTATCAAAGAACTTAGTGTGCCGGAATACGGAAGAGACCCCAACATTACCCCAAAGAAGTTTTAAAATATCCCAATTTGTGTTATAAAATACAAAAACCACTATAGGAGGATGAGAGATGAGCAAACAAAAGTTGATGAAAAAGGTGCGGGAGTTTTGGTTCGAAGCAGATGGTGAAAAGCATTTGATTGGTCTAACGATTCGTGGTGGGTTTGTGAATTCTTTGGTTATTTACGTTGATGAAATTAGCGTAAAGGAATTTTTTGGTTTGAAGCACCATCGTAAATTCAAGGAGAGAGTGGTCGAAGAAGCTTTAAGCTTGGCTTCAAGCGCTCTTTGTATCAGTCGTGATAAGTTGAGAACGAGTTTTGAGACAAGGGATGTTGTATCACCGTCAGGAAATAAATATCACGAAGTGTACGTTTACGTTGTTTATTAGGTTTAAAGATCCTCGAAAAGCACCCTGCACCCCTTTTCGAGGATTTCCTTTTTATGAATTGATATAATACTAACTGTATGAAAATACTTGTAACCGGAGCCGCCGGGTTTATTGGCTCACATCTCTCCGAAAGACTTATTGACCTAGGTCATGAAGTTGTGGGCATTGATTGCTTCACTCCCTACTATGACCGTGTGTTAAAGGATCTTAATGCGGTGGATATAAAAGCTAAGGGAGTAAAACTGATTAATAAAGATTTAGTGACAGATGATCTTACTGAGTATGTAGATGGGACTGAGGTTGTTTACCACCTAGCAGCTCAACCCGGAATTTCTGCTACTGAACCTTTTGAAACATATTTAAACAACAATATTATTGCTACCCACAGGTTGATAGAGGCGGTAAAGGGGTTACCATCTTTAAGATTTTTTGCTAACATTGCTACCTCTTCCATTTACGGGACAGATGCTACTACGGCTGAAGATGCAGCACCTGAACCATCCTCCTACTATGGTGTAACTAAGCTAGCAGGAGAACAGTTGGTTTTATCGGAGCAAAGGGACGTTGGTATGCCTGCCTGTTCGTTTAGGTTATTTTCGGTTTATGGAGAAAGAGAACGTCCGGACAAACTTTATCCCAGAGTTTACAGAAGTTTATTTACAGATTATAAGTTTCCCTATTTTGAAGGCAGCGAAGACCATCTTAGAAGTTACACATATGTTGGTGATGTTATCGATGCTTTTGTTATGGTTTTAGATCAGCTGGATAAGTGCAACGGAGAAATATTCAATATAGGTTTAGATGCTGCTATAACAACCGGAGAAGCTTTAGAGATACTGCAGGAGGTTATGGGCATACCTATGAAATATGAAAGAAAACCACCCAGAGCAGGAGACCAGGCAAAAACTTCCGCCGATATTACAAAAGCCAGAAAGATTTTAGGGTATAATCCCACAACCACGCCTGCAGAGGGTTTTGCTAAAACAGGAAAGTGGTACCAAGAAAAAATTCTGCCATTAGTAAAAGATGGAAAAATCTAAACACAAATTAGTATCAATAGTCATCCCTTGTTATAACGAGGAAGAAAATATCAATCGAGTACTTGATGCTTTGCTGAAATTAGCTTATGAGCATAAATATGATTTTGAGATCTTTGCCGTTAATGATGGCAGCAAAGACGATACCTGGAAAGTAATCGAAAGATATGCCAGAAAACATTCGGAAATACACGGCATAAACATGATGACCAATTATGGATTAACCCAGGCCTACATGGCAGGGTTTGGGGTTTCCAAAGGGGACTACGTGATTACCGTAGCCGCAGATCTGGAAATACCTGTTTTTAGTATTAGCAAAGTTATTGAGCACCTAGACGAGGGTTACGATTTTGTAAACACCAACCGCGTTGGTAGATGGGGCAAGGATAGAGCAGTAAAAAGCGGTTTGGCTAATAAAATAATAGGCAGAATATCAGGCGTACAAATGAAAGACAGAGGATCCGGCATGAAGGGCTTTACCCGCGTTTTAATTGATAATATAAAACTATATGGAGAAATGCACCGCTTCATTCCTGACTATGTAAAAATGTACGGCGCTAAAATGGTGGAGTTTGATGTTGATTTTAAAGACCGTGACTTTGGCAAATCAGCCTACAACAAGCAAAAAAGAACCATCAAGGTTTTACTTGATCTGACAACCCTTACATTCATGCTGTATTTTGCAAAAAAGCCTTTTTACACTATGCCGGGGAGATTGTTCGGATTTACCGGGGCAGTAATAGCCGGTGTTGGGGGTTTAGGAACCTTTTACTTGCTGATTCTTAAACTAATGGGACAGAGCATTGGTAGCAGACCGCTATTTATAGTTTCCATATTGATGTTGGTTATGGGATTACAATCCATTATGATAGGAATGTTGGGAGAGCTAATGTTGAGAATATACTTTGAAGCCGGCGGTCGTGATTCCTTTGTAGTAAGAGAAACTATTTAATCTTTTTGAAATACTCAATTGTTTTTTTTAGACCTTTTTCCACGTCTATTTTTGGTGACCACCCTAATAAATTTTCCGCTAATTCTATGTCAGGTTTTCTTTGCACAGGGTCGTCTTCAGGAAGTTCCATGTATTCCAAGGTTGATTTTGAGCCACATAACTCAATTATCTTTTCGGCTAACTCAAGGATGGAAAATTCTTCCGGGTTTCCAATATTAACAGGTCCCATACTTTCATTTTGCTGCATAAGTTTGTAAATTCCATCTAACAGATCACTCACATAACAAAAGGATCTGGTTTGTGAGCCGTCTCCGTAGATTGTAATGGGTTCATTATTGAGAGCTTGTAAAATAAAATTGGATACCACCCTACCGTCATGTTTGCTCATTCTTGGTCCATAAGTATTAAATATTCTCACAACCCTAATATCTAACTGATGATTTCTGTGATAATCAAAAAACAAAGTTTCTGCTACTCGCTTTCCTTCGTCGTAACAAGCTCTAGGCCCAATGGGATTTACGTTTCCCCGGTAAGATTCTTTTTGAGGATGTTCTAGAGGGTCGCCGTATACCTCTGAGGTGGAAGCTTGTAGGATCCTGGCCTTGTGTTTCTTAGCCAAGCCCAGCATGTTAATAACGCCGATTGTGTTGGCTTTAATGGTTCGAACAGGATTGTGCTGATAGTGTATGGGTGAGGCTGGGCAAGCTAGATTGTAAATTTCGTCAATCGATACGTCACTGAGATAAATAGGCTCAATGATATCATGTTTAATAAACTTAAAGTTCTTATTGTTATATAAATGTTGGATGTTTTCTTCACTGCCGGTAAATAAATTATCAATACAAATAACGTTCTCGCCTTTTTTTAATAGGAGATCACAAAGGTGGCTACCCAAAAAACCTGCTCCTCCGGTTACGACTACATTTTTCATTAGGTAATTATAGCAATAAGGTATTGACAGAAATAACATATTGACTATCATGAATATATTATGAAAGGTTCAAACTCTATTCTCATACTTATAATAGTTGTCGCTGTGATTGTTGGCGGAGTACTACTTACAAATTCGAACAAACAATCGGCTATGCCTCAAGAGCAAATGATTGCTGAAGAACAGGACCAGGAAACAAATCTACCGGGTGGTTCCACTGATTCCATGGATAAAACCGTCTCAAATGACGAAACCCCTCCCACAGATGCTTATGCACCAAATTCGGGTGTGTATCAAGATTTTGATCCCGCTTTGTTGGGCAACGCAGCTACAGGAGATGTAGTTTTGTTTTTTAAAGCAGGATGGTGTCCTACTTGTGGAGCTTTAGATAGGAATATAAACTCCAATCTTGACCAAATACCGGCAGGCGTCACTATTCTAAAAGTAGACTACGATGACAGCCAGGTTTTGAGAGAAAAGTATGGTGTAAAAATACAACATACTTTGGTTCAGGTTGACCAAGAAGGTAATGAGATAGCACAGTGGCAAGGTAGTCTGAAGCTAGACCAGCTTTTGTCTGAAATAGTTTAGTATATAATCATGGCCTTATTTATTACCTCCTTATTAGCAGGAGTATTAACCATAGGAGCCCCGTGTGTGCTTCCCGTATTACCCGTGATAATTGGGGGCTCTGTAGCTGAAGAGGACAAGAAAAAACCCTACATTGTCATTGCTTCTCTGAGTGTATCTTTAGTGGTGTTCACACTGTTATTAAAAGCTTCGACTTTGCTCATCATGGTACCACCTTCTTTTTGGGCAAGTATATCCGGCGGGATTGTGCTTATATTTGGAATTTTCACCCTTTTTCCTCATCTTTGGGAAAAAATATCCGAGAAACTACGAATATCTAGCGCATCTAACGCTTTTTTACACAACTCTTCTCAAAAATCAGGTATAGGAGGAAGTATTCTGATAGGCGCTGCCTTAGGTCCCGTGTTTTCAAGTTGTAGTCCAACCTATGCTCTGATAGTGGCCACTGTATTGCCGCAAAGTTTTTTAAGCGGGCTATTTTATATTATCGTCTATGTGATAGGTTTAGCACTTATGCTTCTTCTTGTATCCATCTTTGGGCAAAGATTAGTTAGTAAGCTAAGGTGGCTCGCAGATCCGGAAAGTAAGTTCAAAAAAGGTATGGGGGTTTTATTCATTTTAATTGGGCTTTTAATAGTGACGGGCACGGAGAAAAAGATAGAAACATATTTTGTAGAATCCGGAGTTTATAACGTGTCAGAATTTGAGTTAAATTTACTTGAAAATTCCCGGAATTAGAATTTTTCGTACTTAATAAAAGCTTTCCTGTTATATAAAAGTTTTAAACAATCGCCCATTCTTACTAAGTTTGTATGTTTTCTGTCTGCTGTGATGTCTTTGTAGGAGAGTCCGCTTTCCCGGGAAACAAAAAGACTAATGGGAAACTTGTGGGAAACAACTATGGAGTGGCCCTCAGGGTAGTCTAGAGCTTCTTCTACCACGTCTTTAAATTTAAAATAGACCTTTTTTAGATGTTCTTCGTTCCCATCTCCTAAGTAATTCTCTTGAACGCCCTCTCTTAACACTATATCTGTCCTAAGAATTTTAGTGAAAAGATCAGCTGTTTCTAAAGTTCTTTTATAGGGACTTGCATAGATGATTTTTATATTTCTATCATGATGTCTTAGTTTATGTGCTAGTTTTATGACCTCCTCAATTCCTCTTATAGTCAGAACTGTACCGCCCTTTTCACCTTTTTCTAAGGATCTGGGGTGTGGTATTCGATAATGTGAATGTCTAACAAGGTAGATAGTTTTTATCATTAGTTTAATTATAAACAACTTTATAAATTACACCCGCTTTATCATCAGATATAAATAGTGAATTATCAAAAAACCTTGTCTCTACAGGCCTACCCCATACCAACCCGCCCTCCAACAACCAGCCTGTAATAAAGTTCACAGGTTTAGCTTGAGGATTTGAGGTATCTATCCTGATTACTTTATAGCCTGTGGGTACTGTACGGTTCCAGGAGCCGTGATAAGCAATGATCAGATCTTCTTGATCCAGCCCTGCCGCAAAGCCTGCCGGTATAAAACTTAAGCCTAGGGGAGCTGAGTGGGCTTGTACTTCATAGGTAGGAAACTCTGTGCTATAACGGCAGTAATTTTCCCTGTCCGGGTATTCAGGGTTGGGAATTCCACTACCATGACAAAAAGGCCACCCGTAATGCATGCCTCTATCTATAATATTCACTTCTTCCACCGGGAGATTGTCACCTATACGGTCTCTACCGTTATCCACTCCCCATAAAACGTAACCTTCTTCGAACTGCTTTATAGTAAGACCGACACTGTTTCTCAAACCTTCCGCAAATACTTCCTCTTCTGATCCATCCAGGTTATACCAAACTACAGCTGCTCTTCTTTTGTCGTCCTCTTCGCAGACATTGCAGGTAGATCCAATGGAAAGATAGATCTTCTCATCAGGAGAAATAACTAGTGAGCGGGTAGTGTGGTTCCCTCCCATCGGTAGATTATCTATCAAAACTTCTTTGCCGGCAAAATTTCCATCTGAGTCAACCTTTCTATAAACCACTACCTGATGTTCTTCGGCCACATATAGATCTCCTTTGTAAAACTCAATGCCATGAATATTTCTCATGTTGGAGTCAATGATCTTTTTGACACCGCTTTGCATAACCATCATTACTCTTCCTTCGCCCTTTTCAGTTACAAACATGTTTCCTTCCTTGTCGAAGGCAAAGGAGCGTGGTTTGGAGAAGTTTGATGTATACACTGAAATGGTGAAACCGGAAGGCAAATACAAAGTTCTTTCCATCTCATTTACAGTTATAGATTGAGGTAAGAGCTTCGTGATAATTTTATGCTCCTGCGTCTCAATATTAAAATTGTTTCGGCTTATTTTTTCCGGAGTGATGTTAGTACTTAAAAAATGAGTGTTTGTTCGAATAAAATAAAAGAGCCCTGCCAGAGTGATTAAAAAGATAAAAAGAAGAATGAATTTTTTCATACTATATTAATAATACCAAAGCACTTAACTCCCCTTTGGTACAAGTGTATAATGCCAGGGTAAATATTTTTAAGGTAATTTTATGAAAGTATTAAAAATAGGCGCCGAATGGTGCTCCGGTTGTTTGGTCATGAGGCCCAGATGGCAGAAAATTGAAGAGGACCATCCTTGGCTTATTACCGAGTATTATGATTATGACACTTCGGAAGAGGTAGTAAAAAAATACGGTTTGGAAACGGGAAAACTACCCACCGTTATTTTTCTTGACGCGGATGGTGAGGAGTTTTTAAGAAAATCCGGAGAGATGACCATAGAAACACTAGTAGAGGTCATTTTAGAAAACAAGGATCGTTGATGAAAGGGTCGTTAAAAGTAGGGTCGATGATAAGAAAACTATTCACAGTTATTATAATTTCCTTAGCGCTGTTTTTTTCCGGCAGCTCCTTTGCTCAACAATCGGATGTAAACTTATACGTGTTTTGGTCAGATGGCTGCCCGCATTGTAGGGAAGAGGAAGCTTTTTTAGTAGATTTGGTTAAGGAAAAACCCAATGTTAAGGTAAAAAGTTACGAAGTTTCAAAAAGTTTTTCCAATTCGGTTTTGTTTTCAGATATCGGCAAATACTTGGATGCTGACACCAGAGGAGTGCCCTTTACGGTAATTGGCTCAAATCACTACGCGGGTTTTGGTAGTGCGGAAACTACGGGAAAGGTTTTTATTGAGCTTATAGAAAGCGTTGAATCAGGTGAAGATTACGACATTTTAGAGAAGTTTTTTAAGGAGAGAGAAGGTGAGAACGTAGAAGAAAGTGTTAAAGATGACGACAGCGGGAACGATGAGAAAGACAATAACGATCAAAAAGAACCCAACCTAATACCGGACGAGTTGAACCTTCCCCTAGTTGGTAATATTAATCCTAAAACACTATCACTTCCGGTATTAACAGTTGTCATAGCTGTAGTGGATGGTTTTAACCCCTGCGCTATGTGGGTGTTGCTGTTTTTGATCAGCTTACTGCTTGGATTTAAAGATAGAAAAAGAATGTGGATACTGGGTTTGACCTTCATTGCCGCCTCAGCCTTTGTATATTTTCTTTTTATGGCTGCCTGGCTTAACTTCTTTTTGTTCTTTGGATTTATTGTTTGGGTGAGGATTTTAGTAGGTTTGGTGGCGCTGTATTTTGGCTATAGGAATATAAAATCTTATTTCGATGATAAAGCTGGTGGGTGTGAGGTAACAAAGGATGAAAAAAGGATAAAAACATTACAAAAAATCAAAGATATTACTCAAAAAGAAAATCTCGTACCAGCACTGGCAGGAATTATTCTGCTAGCCTTTGCCATTAATTTAATAGAAGCCGTCTGTTCTGCGGGATTACCGGCCATTTACACTCAAATATTGACCATGAACGATCTTTCAACTACGCAATACTACCTTCACATTATTTTTTATCAAATAATATTTATGTTAGACGATATGACCGTGTTTGTGATTGCTATGGTGACCTTAAATTCAATCGGTATTGAAAGCAAATATGCCAGATGGTCAAAGGTGATCGGTGGTGTCATCATGTTGCTCATTGGATTATTGCTAATTTTAAAGCCGGAGCTGTTGCTTTTCGGATAAACCCCAAGAAAGAGACAAGCGGCCTCAAAGGAGCTTAATATAAACTGTACTTATCGGCCGCCGAGTCTTCTCTCTATTCCCACTCACGAATCAGTGGGGTTGAATTGTGCTTCAAGGATACCCAATTAAAAATGTAAAGTCTAGCTACGGCTATTTGAGAATGTTGATAAATAAGAGCAAAGAAAGATAGTACATGACCATGACTATAATGTAGGTCCAGTAAGCATAATACATTTTGGAAGACCAGGGATCAAATTTTGAAGATCCGTGCAATGCGGCTTCGCAAAAAGGCCCAAGTTTTAAGACAGGCTTTACATCTTTTAGTTTTCTGAGGAAAGGTATTAGCGGAGGCTCTTCAAAGCTTAATGAGCCTGACAATGAAAAATCAGCCGTGTGGCCTTTAGTAGCCACAGACAGTAAGTACGCCCTTTTTGTTTCCACAATTTCAAGTTCCTCAATAATATCCAAGTTAATTTCGATGCTTTTAAAAGTTTTGTGAATGATAATAGCATTTTTTTCTTGATTAATTTCTATGTAGTGGCTTTTGATTAACGATAAAAACACATAGATCATAAAAATAGCGTATAAAACGGTGAATAAAATGATAACTACGATTCCGAATTTTATGAAAGAAATGTATAAACCTAACACCACGGCAAAAAAACTTATGAGTACTAGTGTGAGAAAGCTACCTTTTATGGGCGGGACGTATTTTAAGATAACATTCATGCTTATTTATTTCTGGCTAGAATATACTCAGCAATGCCAAGCAAGAATTTTTTCTCTTCATCGGGAGCGTTTTTTGGGAATTCTTTTTCTACCACGGTTTTTGCCATAGTAATGTAGTTTTCAGCCAATGTTTGAGCATAATCCAGAGATCCGCTTTCGGTTAGAATTACCCGCACCAGTTCCAGATCACTTTCGTCCAGATACCTGTTGCCTAAAATAGCCTTGATCTGTTCTTTTTGCTCCGGACTGCCATTTTCCAGACAATGTTGTATGAGTAAGGTGATCTTTCCTTCTTTTAGATCGTCCAGATTGGATTTGCCTGTTTCTGTACTCTCGCCAAAGATTCCTAACATATCGTCTTTGACTTGAAAGGCTATACCTAAGGGGAGGGCAAATTTTGATATACTTTCGAATAGCTGTTTGTCTTCAGCACCTGCTAAAATAGCCCCCACGTGCATGGGATTTTCAAAAGTGTAAACACCGGTTTTCCATTTTAGTAAGTTAGTAATTTCTTTCTCAGTAATATTTTGGGTTAGAGAGGTGTAAACGTCTAAAATCTCACCATATGTTGTGATTATGAGCTTCTCATGAAGGTTTTGGTTGATTTTTCTGTACGTTTCAGCGGAAATGTCCATGTGTGACAATATTTTTAACGCCAGATGGTTTCCTGCCATACCGGCTACCACTGCTAAGCTGTTGCTAATGTGCTCTTTTTCTTTGTGTTCATACTCTACAAGCATTTCCATTATCATTTCATGCGCAGTGGGACCGCCTCTTCTGTCAGGTGATTTGTCAGCAAAATCGTCTATAAGAAGGATGTAAGCGTGGATCAGTTCTATAACGACGCCCAAATCATAGGCTATATCATCGTTTTCGCCACCCATCATTTTATAAGTGGAATAGGTCATGGCAGCTCTCAGTCTTTTACCGCCTCTTCTGGCCACGTCGGCGTAGGAGTCAAAAATGTCTACTATGTTTTTGGGGTATGTCTTTTGGTTGTAGGCAATTTCATCAGCCAGAACCTTTTCCAGCTTTTCGTCAACCTTGCTTTTAACCTTTTGGAGATAGTCTTTAGCGGAGTTAATATGATTTTCCATAATAGTTCGATTATACTGTGCTTTTTGATTTTGGCGAAGGATTTTAGTTAAAAGTGTAAAATATATTCATATGATTGGAAATTACCCCGTAAACGATGATTGGGTTTTTGTTAGGCAAATCGAAGCGTTTAACCAAGGGATCCTCAAGTTGAATGCCGAATTGGACCCCTCTTTTTTATCACAAGGTTTTTTGGGTTTTATCTGGAGTAAGTTTTTTGGTTCGGGTTTTGTATCTTTGCAGATTCTAACCATTCTAATTACTCTGCTTGGTTTGTGGGGATTTATAAAAATTCTAAAACATTTTAAGTTGAATAAAAAATTAATTGTAGTTAGTTCTTTACTCTACATTTTTAATCCTTTGGTTTTCACCTCAGCCTTTAGTTTCATGACTGATAACTACCTGCTGACGTTCATGATTTTAGCTATCTACTTTTTTCTCAAGTATGAGAAAACATCTTTGTATACTGATATAATTTTTGCTTCCGCGTTTACTTTGGTTGCGGCTTTGGTAAGGCAAGTGGGGGTTTTTGTTGGATTAGCGTTTGTAGCAGGGTTTTTGTTCGAAAAATACATATTGAAAAAATCAAAAGCTGAAAAAATCCGGTGGCTGACGGGGTTCACGGTTTTGCTGGCAGTATTTTTAGGGTTTTACATACCACATATCTGGCCTGATTACGGCTCAAATAGGATGTTTATATTGCCTGAGCAAGTTTTAGGACGAATAAACTTGTGGCTTTTGTCGTGGCACTACATTCCCTTATTTATGTTTCCCTTGTTTTTAGGTTTAAGGGTAAAGATTAATACAGTGAGAAAACAGCTTGTGTTCTTGGCTACTGCGAGCATTTTTACTATTTTTCTCTACAATTATAATATTTTTCCGGTAGGAAACGTGTTGTATCTGGAAGGCCTGCATGCTAAGTCGGATTTTAGGATCAATTTCAGTTTATTCGATAACATATTTTTCAAATTGTGGTTTTGTGTAACGGTAGCTTTTGCTTTAGCTAAGGGAGCGTTTTTTCTAGCAGAATTAGTAAGAAAAGCAAAACTTAAGTGGGAGAAACAAGATATGTTTTTACTGTCGCTCGGGTTAATGAACTGTTTTGTTTTGTTGGTTTCTTCTGATTTTTACGATAGGTATTTATTACCAAGCTTTGTTTGTTTCTTTTTGCTGTTTCTGAAAAAGTTTTCGAAGAATATATTTGTTAGTAAGCGCGTAATTTTTACTACCTCCGTTTTAATCTTTATTAGTTTTGCTTTGCAATGGGAATTTTCCGCTAAAAATAGAATAAAATGGCAGCAAGTTCGGGCACTTTCAGAAAAAACCGGCTATGTAAGGCAGATTCAGCTTAATGATACTTATATCGATTACATTGTTACACAAAAAGAAAATGATTTTACGGGGTTAATAGAAAGAAAAGGCGCTTATGATAAGGAGTGTTATGTACAGGAATATACTTTAGATACGGACTGCAAGCTCTTAGAAATAACCCAAAAACTCGAGGATTTTGTGGATAAAAGGCTTATAGAAAGGAAAAAACCATATAACGTGCACAAAAAAAGCATTCCCAGGGCAAAAAACAACTTAAATTTACTTGTTTATAACCAACGATACCCCTCGTTTTTATACGATCTTGTAGGAAAAGAAGCCTACGTAGGCAGCTGGTGCCTGGAAAAACAACCGTAAACCGATTTGCCAGAACTTAAAAACCATTATATACTACTAATAACCCATAGCATAGAATAGGAGAAATGAGATGTCTTTTATAACACCTTCGCATAAAGAGGACGTTTTCGCTCGGCTTGACTACTATTTAAATATCGAGTACTACAAAGTAGTGGCAGCGGCAGAGCGTCTTTTGGTTGGGGAGTCAGCAGTAGTAGAGTTTGAAGGTATGAAAGGCGTGTTTAAAACTGATGATTTTGTGCAGGAAATTTCGTTTAAAGATTGGAAGGGGACCTTCCGTATTGAATCAGAGGGAAATAAGATTGAGATAACAAGAATCGATTGACTATTTTTTGCATTATCTCCTCCTCTCGGAGGGCATAGAGAAAAACAACTCTTTGTGCCCTCCATTATTTTTTTACAGAAAAAACCGCCCCTGCGCATGATTAGAATTTAAATCTATGCAAAGAAGCGGTTATTAACCCCTCGGATATTTATACACCCAGAAGCTTTTTGGCAGTATCTGCCATTTTTGTGTCTCCTGTGATTTTTCCCGGGGCATCGGAGAGTTTGATAGCGGGAGTCCAAGGCCAGCCCGGTTTTTGAGCTAATGTTACCTTGATCACAATGTTTAAGGGTTTAGCACCCACGTCATTTGTGAAATTTGTCCCAATACCAAACGAGCATTTGATCTTTCCGTGGCAGTGTCTATTTATTTCTACGGCGTTAACGTAGTTAAGACCATCACTGAAGACTATGGTTTTGGAGATGGGGTCTATACCAAGATCTTGGTAGTGAGCTACAAGTTTATCAGCGAACTCTATGGGGGATCCTGAATCTTGCCGGACACCGTCAAACAACATGGCCAGTTTTCGATCAAAGCTTCTCAAAAACACATCCGTTGTGAACGTATCTGTAAGAGCTATGCCAAGCTTACCTCCAAATTCTTCAGCCCACAGCTCTAAAAGCTTCTCGTTGGCTGATTGGAAGCCGTATATTACAGCCAACACCATTGCCAATTCATGAGCCATAGTCCCTATGGGCCTTAGACCGTGTTTGTAAGCTAAGTACACATTGCTAGTGCCTACAAAACCTCCCTCATCCGTCGGTCTTTTGCTGTACTTCATCATGGTTTGTACGAGCTCATCGTGAACTTGAGAAGAAAATCTTCTTCGTAAACCAAAATCAGCAAATTTACATCCGTTGGTTCTTAGATGGTTTCCTTTTTCGGCAGCTCTGAGTTTCCATCCTCCCTCTGGCGTACTTCCCATCTCTTTAAAGTAAAGCTCAGAAATAATGGCCATGAGCGGTACTTCCCAGTAAATGGTTTGGTACCAAGGGCCCTCCACTGCTATTTTCAGATTCCCTTTTCTTTGCGAAACTTTTACATGGGAAGGATCAGGTTTGAATTGGCTTAGCCATTCAAGGTAAGTTTCTTTTAGGAACGGACAAGAACTTCTTAAGAAATCAAGCTCTTCCTTTCTGAATCTGAGCTTTTCAACCACCTTTACCTGATTTCTAACCTTTTCTGCAAAACCCTCAGGAAATTGTGTTTTACCCCTATTGATGAGTTCATACCGGACATTTACCTTGGGAAACATTCTCAGAATTAACTGTTGCATGGTGAATTTGTACAGATCGTTTTCTAGAAGTGAAACTATGACGGAATTCATCTCAATTCTCCTTTTTTAAGTTTTTTATTCAATTTGTGATAAGTCCTAAATAATGAAGAGCGGAGCAGCAAAACTTTTGTTACAAGTTTTGCTGCCCCTAGGCAGACCACTAATTTAATTGAAAAAACTGGTGGAAGTGCCTATTTGAGTTTGGCTCTGGCGGATAACCGAGCTGCTGACCAGATGGAAAGCATGACGGATGTCCCGTTGATCGCGGCCATACTCAATGACGTTTTCTGCCGGGAAACCCATGGCATCAGCTGCATCAAAGGCAAAACCAGTGCCAAAAGCCACCAAGGCCAGCACGTAGATTTCCTGATTGAGGAGATCTTCGGCTACCTTGCGGACATCATTTGGAGAAATGAAGCTGGCGTTATCATCGCCGTCGGTGAGAACTGCAATGACCACTTTCACTCGGTAACCTTGATCAAGTAAGGTTTTAGTGTAAGTAGCGGTGCTGGTGAAGACATTGAGGACAGCATCGTAAAGAGCTGTCATGTCCCAAGGTTTGTAGTTGGACTCGTCCAACTCAACTGCATCTTCCAAGGAAACAAAACCATGGAGAAGGCTGCTAGATGTGTCAAACAACCAGCTGGACACCAGAATCGTGTCACTGGCGCTGCTGAGTTTCAAAGACTCAAGCATGTTGTTGTACTCGGATCTCATCAGATCAGCCTCGTGAGCACGTGATCCGGTGTGATCCATGATAGGTACGAACAAAGTGACGCGGTCTTCCAGCAGATCTTCCGGAGCTACTCCCTGTGCACCCAAAGTAGTTAGGGTATCCAGGTTTTCCACTAGGATGGCGTGTGATTGCTTGCTAAGATCGCCGTCCTGCAAAGCAGCATCCAAAACATCTTTTGCATCGTTTACATTACTAATTGAACTGTTCATTTTAACCTCCCGTTATTGTAGAAAGAGAGGGCGAGGGGACACCCTCTCTCTTATCGATAGCAAAGCGTCATTTGATGGTGTCGGTGCTTTTTACCAACTTGACACCTAAGCTCTCCATACGGTCTTGTTCTTTTTGAGCGATCCCTACAAAATCAATGTCGGGATGCAAGATTGGGCTTGTGCAGTCCATCAAGAAGAACATACTTTCCAAAACGTCAGGTTGACTCTGGAAGTAGTTTACGGCTTGGGATTGGCTTTCCAACACACAGTGTGTCTCAGCCTCTCCTGCCCACCAGGTCCGGTCAAACTTCCCAATGGCGTCCAGTACTAATGTATCGGTACCACCGCGGGGATTACCGGCATATTCCACTTCAGAAGAAAAGGCGCCGTAACGCTCTGTTTGTGGAACATCTCCTTTAGTGAGGTAGTTGGGTTGAGTCATTCTAGCGGCCCCGTGCCAAGCGATAGCTTCGGCTAGAGCCGGGACCAGGTTGTGTCCCCAAGTACCCACCATAGTGTGTTTGGGCCAGATCATGAGAGATTTCTTACCCGCTTTTTCCAGCTCCATCACGTACTTATGTGACCAAACGGGATCAATACGGGCTCGCCAAGCACCGCTTTTGATGTCATTTGCGGTGACTACGGTGAAAGGATTCGGATGTTCGCCGGTTTGGGGATTTTCCCACCACTCACTATAAAAGATCTGTAGAGGGTAGTGAGAATCCAGGGTAATGTAAATAGCGGTTATTTCCGCAGCGTTAGTGTAGATAAACTCAACCAAACGCTTTACATCATCCTCAGCTCCGGGAACCGGCAGGGCTCCGTGTGGTCGGACAAAATCGTTTTGCATGTCGATGATCACAAGAGCGCCCCGGACAGCGTCCTTGGCAGCTAAAGGCAGTCCTGATCGTGCACCTAAAGCCATGAACTCTTGGATCCTGGGAGTGTAATCGTTGTACACATCGTCTTCCTTATACAGTTGGGGAAAATTCTTGACGTTCATTGTAATCTCCTTTTACTTAGTCAGTTCCAGATAGGTAATTGTACTTGATCCAACAACCAGCAAACCCTTCCTGAATTTAAAGAGAGCATCACCCTCCTTTACAAAAGGCTCCGTTTGCGGGAAGGACTTAAGCCCTGTACCCGCAACTCTTTCCTGCAGGATTCCGTCATCAGTTGCATGAATCAAAATGCCACTGGAGTAAGCCTGTCCGTGAATTGAATTTACCGGATGATCCTCTAGTTTAATCTGATTTGAATAGAAGACCTCTCCCTTCTCATCTACCGTATCTGTTCTAATATAATCAACTCCGTTCCGTTGAGTCTTTTTTCTTAGTAGGATACTGTTGGTTGAGAATCTTACAGAGATGTCCACTAAACCCTCGTTGTCGTCAAGTTTTGGGATTTTTGGTTCAAAATGCCTACCATTGAAATAGGCCCAGTACTTGCGTTCCCGCAGCACTTGTATAAAACCAAAAAGCTGCAACTCATCTATTTGGTTGTTAGCCGCAAACCATGTTTGGTTTGGCATCCCATTTCTTATATGTCTTTCGATTACATTTATTCCTCCTTTCTCCATAGCCATGATATTTCCACCCACCATCCTTATTATCTTATTTCCGGTAACTTGAAAGGCTGCCTTGCGGCTGGGGGTAAATATTTCCGTGACACTTTGTTGAAGTATCTTTGGAGGATCCCGGTTAATGTCCAAAATCGTTAATTTTGGAGAGTGAATAGGATTTATTGCCAACAGATTATCTGCTATTGCATATCTAATCTGTGCTCTCTCTCTTCCAAGCTCCACGTCTTTGGTTGTACCATCTTTGTTTACTATGTGTAGCACAGCCTTATTTTTGTAATGAGAAATCGCAAATATTTTATTTCCCTGGACTTTGGTGTACACAATATTACCTTGAGTAGTAAACATTTGTGTAGCACGGACGTCCATGGTTTCCACTACGGGCTGTGAGATGATAACCAGAGTTCTGCGGTTACAGACAGGACAATCGGTCCGGCCGGATGGGTAAAAGGTGTGACAGCTTTGGCATTCGGTCAGGCTGTGAAGATATTCCATCAGCAATGTTTTTGGAAAAATACCTCTTGAGTTGCTCTTAAAGATCTTGAGAAACTCATCTGCCAGTTCATCGGAAAGAATATCCGGAGAAAAAGCAATTTTGGGATATTTCACACCTGAATCTAGAGCGGTTACCTTATTCTTAGCTCTTTTTTGTAGAGATTTGTATTGTTTGTGTACACCTCCGTAAGGGTGTACCAATAGCAAACTTCTAAAGAGCATAACCGCAAAAGAATACCAATCGTGGGCATCTTTGAAGACAGGTTTTTTGGAAAGATCTATACCGTAAAGTGCAGGATCCAGAAATTCCAACGTAGCTACCGGGCACGCAAATGCACCGAATTGCCAAGCATCAACGTCTATCCAGAGCATTTCGTTTCCTCTGAATAAAACGTTAAGGTCGTTTAAATCTCCTACCACCAGTCCTTCTGCGTGGATCTTTTCCAAAGCTTGATGACCGTCTAGGAAGATTTCCATCACACTTTTAGTTGTAACTCCGTAAGCAAGGCGCCTCTTCCGGTTAGAAAAAAGCGCTACCTCTTCAAACCCGGTACCTAAGTAAGGCATGGTCACTCCCACTATCAGATCTCCGCTCATGTTATAAACAGGTTTTTGAGGGAGAGCTATTTTGCTGGTGGGGAGGTTCCATTGGTGTTTGAAAAAGGCGGTAAGTTTTTTGGATCGAAGTTTTGATGGTTGGTGGTAAACCTTTAAAGCTGTAGGGCCTGAGCCATTAAGCTTGGTTTTCACCACTAAACCCTCTCCACCTGATCCTATTACTTCCATTTTGGCTATATCAACTGTTTTGTTATCCACTTTCACTTTCATCAGCCACCTCCTTTTGTCTTGCCGCTGTGATTATGGCAGCGTCATCTTTGAACCGCTTTTCCTTTTTGGACAGCAAGTTCATTGTTCTTTGTACGCTTTTGCACAGTTTCTCATCCCAAAGGGAGAGAAGAACTCCCATTTCATCTGCCCAAGCATCAGTTCCCACGGCTAGTCTTTCCAGATATTCGGTGGGAAATATATAAGTATCAAACTTGAGTGGAAGGGGAGCTCCTTTGTTTACCAGGTAACTTTTATCTACCAGGTGATATGAGATGTAGAAAGGATGATTATTTTCATCCCTGACATCGATCATATCGTTAAGGACTATCACGCCATCGCCCAAAGCGAAGATCACGGTTGTTTTAGGAGTTATGATAAAACCTAAAACAGTAAAGAGCATGTGATCTTTAATGAACTGCACGGCGGCTTGGTAAGAGTTATACATTAGTGCAAGACCGGCCATTTGCCCATGAAGGAATCTCAACAAGTCGTGAAACAACTTTGTGGGAATTTCTTCAGCAGCCTTGCCTTCCATTAGTAACTCTTCCATTCTCTGAATTAGAAAACTGGTAGCCATGTGTGCACCGACTTCGCTTCTTGTCCCTTCTCCGCAGCCATCAGCTACAACACCTATGTGGCAGGTATCTTTGTGACGCTTGAAGGTTTTTGCACAGAGCGAGTCTTGGCAGTTCATACCGTAGACAATATGATGCCTTCCGGCTATTAAACCTCTTTTCATCGAAAAACACATCGTTAATCTCCTTTATTTGTTTATTCTAATGTCAACGTACTTAATAGTGTTATGTGCACACTATGTAATGTGTAATTTATACACTACACTTAGTGTCTTGTCAACACTTAATTTTGGGTGTATAATCTGCACATAAATATGCCTCAAGAAAAATTTCAAGAAAATAGAAATAATGTACCTCTAT
>CBFDCV010000003.1:0-36927 GCA_965603395.1 uncultured candidate division WWE3 bacterium | reverse complement strand
TCATTCAAATTCTTGTCTACAAATCTATAAACCTCTTCAAGGTCTTTAAGTCTGGTGATGTTTTGTTTGTCAAATTTGTTATCTAAAGCCCCAAATCTAATGTTTTCTGTTCGATCACTTTTTCCTATCAGTAGTATCAGGTCAGCGCTTTGAGAAGCTAAGTAACCGAGAAGTTTGTGTACTTCACTACTTTTATTTCCTATTTCAAAAATACCGGGAGTTGCAATTACTTTCGTTCCTTCAAACATGTTCAGTGTGCTAAGAGCTTCTTTATAACCGGCCACGTTACAACTGTGGACATCATTTAAAACATGGATTCCGTTATGGATTTTGTATTCTAACCTTCCGGGTATTTGCTCAAGTTGACTAACCCTGCCCACAAGGCTAAAAGGGCTCTCTCCAAGTTCAACCGCGCAAATAATAGCTGCCAGTAGATTACTTAAGTGCTTTTTTCCTAGTAGTGGTGATTTGAAAAAGTATAACTGTCCCGAAATTTCAAGAGAAAAGCTAGATCCTTTTGGTCCCATAAAAATGTTGTTTGCGGATAATACTTGTTGGCATAGCTCATTTTCTCTTCCCTCAAGCGTGTAACCGATTAATTTTGTGGGAAGTGCTTTTTTTAAATTCGAATTAATTAGCTGTTCATCCAGGTTTACAATACCTATTCCCTCCACCTTGAGATTTTGTAATAGCTCAAATTTAGCATCTACGGTATTATCGATACTTTTAAAGCGCTCTAAGTGCTGTTCGTTGATGGCGGGAAGAAGGCCTATTTTGGGCGTGGTTAATTCACACATTTTCTTAATTTCCCCATTTTTGTATGCGTTAATCTCACAAATAAAGGTTTTATGGTCCTTGTTTAGCTTTTCATCGATGAGTTTCGCAGTGCTTACCAGCGTGTTTTCATCTTCCCTAGTGATCAACGTGTTTTCTTGTAGCAAGCCATCCAAAATTTCTTTAATTGATGATTTTCCGGAACTACCAGCAATTCCGACCCTAGCAAAACTAGGGAAAGAATCTATTTTTTGTTTTGCTAACTCAATATTTTTGTCATTTCTTTGTTTCTCAATAGGTAAATATGCGAAGTTGGAAATAACTAAAAAGATAAACCTACCTAACCACAAAATAATAATGACGGGGACAGCAACGTAGTAGGGTGAAAAGAAAGTTAAGAGAACAGAAATTAGCAAAAATTGAAAATAGGACCCAATCAACAGGAATTTTGCCTTGTTATCCCACCTTGGCTTATTATTTTTTGCTTTCTTAAAAAAACCGGAAAATACACGCTTTATAAATCTGGTAGTTTCGTACCTTTCTAGTTGATAGTCGTAGATAAATTTATTCATGTTAGATTTCTCCAAGCTGTATTATTATATCCTTTTTTGTAATGATGAAAAGATTAAAAAAGGGAAAAACCGAAGCTGTGTTGAGGGAATTGGCTTCGGTTTTAGGTTTAACATGCTCGCTAGCCCCTATAAGGTATAACTGATTTTGGTGTGAGCGTTTTGCAAAAAAGAGCCGACACCATAATTGATCCGTCCGGGAAAGATACATGGGTAAAGATCCAGTTATCACCAAGCTCAGTTATTGATAACTCATCTAAATTACCGTTTATCCTTACCAGACACCTTCTCCCGTTTTCTAACAACTCTTCCGCAATTTGGGAAAAAGGCTTATCGGTCCAATCTCTAAGATCTTCAACGTCATCACTGCACATGATTCCTCCTAATTATTGAATGGGTAAGATATATTTAAAACTAAGGATAACGGTTAGAGCGTTTTGTGTAAATGATTTTTTATCGAATCTACTCTGATACAATTATTACAATGGAGAAAAAAGATCTGTTTATACAGAAAATCCAGAAGATGTTCGGCCCCAAACATGTCAGGATTCTCCAGCACATGTATACCAGGCCGCCCAAGACCTTCAGAGTCAATACTACTTTGATTAATCTCAATGACGCGTTGCGGGAGTTAAAAAAACAAAGGTTTCTTATTAAACCCGGTCCCTTAAAAAACAGTTTTATAGTTTTGAGAGAACCAGAGGGCAAAAGACTTTCAGAAACCAGTTTAGTTAATGAGGGAAAGATCTATATACAAAACCTGTCGAGCATGGTGCCTGTTTATATGCTGGATCCTCAAGAGGGGGAGAGAATACTAGATCTGTGCGCTGCTCCGGGGAGCAAGACTTCGCAAATGGCAATAATAACAAAAGGAAATGCGCAAATTGTGGCAGTAGAAAATAATAAGAAACGGGTTTTTAAACTGGAGGATAACTTAAGAAGGCAGGGAGTTAAAAGTGCAGAGGTAATTTATTCTACTGGGGTGGGTTTAGAGAAAAAGTATAGGTTATTTGAGGAGTATTTTGACAAAGTATTGGTAGATGCACCTTGTTCGAATGAAGGTCTGATTTGTTTAACTGAGCCTGACACATTTGAGTACTGGAATCCAAAAAAACCAAAAAAACTAGCTAAGCTTCAAAAAAAATTAGTATCTTCCGCTATCAAAATGCTTACACCGGGAGGAACGCTAGTTTACTCGACCTGCACTTTTAGCAAGGAAGAGAATGAGGCCATAGTCACTTGGGTGCTTTCTAGGCATAAAAATATGAGCTTATTAGAAGTACGGAAAATCTTACCGGACGGTTTGTTTACTGGCTTCTTTGCTGCAAAGTTTGTAAGGCTTGGATAGACTGGATGGCCGGCAAGTAGTTTGGTTCTATCTCTATAGTTTTAACAAAATATTCCATAGCCCTATCAGTGTTGCCCAATTGATATTCTATTAATCCAAGCTTATGCATGGATTGGTGGAGCGCAGGGTTTATTTCCAAAGATCTTTGAAGCAGTATTACTGCCTGCTCATACTGCCCCAGCTGCATGAGGGTGTTGCCTAGATTATGGAAAGCCTCACTATAGAAGGGGTTAATCTCTATAGCTCTTTTAAAATGCCAGATAGATTTTTCCCAGTTTCCCTCTACGCCATACACATCTCCTAGGTTGTTGTGGGCACGTGCACTAAAAGGGCCCTTTTTCTCGGCAGACAACCACAAACTTTTTCTGGTTCTCCAATCTAAAGTTCGTGCAAAAGTTCTTCCCGAGTAGACTACCAACAAAATAACCGTAATTAAAATGGCTATGTTTTTCCCTTTGTATTTCTTATCGATTTTTAAGATCAGCATGGCAAGAAGCGTTGTAAATAGGCCTACCGTGAAGTACAAATACCGTTCAGCCACCATCCACGCTACCAGTACGGGACTAAAAACAGGTAATATAGTGATAAACATGAGGATGATCATGCCTCCTATCAAGCGCGTTTTTTTGTTAAACCACAAATATGTTGTTGTAGCAACTAAGACAAGTGTAAAAGCTATCATAATTCTGTATTTAACTTTAGTAAGAGGCTCGCCCTCATGGTAAATAGTGAGCTTATTGGGAAATACCAACAGCTCCGCATTGTTATAGACGGAAAAAGGAATTCTGTTTATATAGGGGGTGGAATCTGCCGTGTTTAGCCTGGCTACTCTTTCTGTGACTATGGCATTCTCGCGTACCACAAAAAAGGAGATAACTCCAATTACAAAAAGTGGAATTATATAGAGCAGAGATTTGAAATTGTAGTTACGTTCTAGAAGGAAAAAATCTATTCCCGCTACGATAAATGGGATAATTAGTACCCAATAACTTGGAAGAATGATTGAAACAAGAATATAAAAACCAAACAATGCGATTAGCAACCTCTTATCTTTAGTCTTTTTATACATAAGGTACAGAATAATACTTATGTATAGGGAAAAATTTGAAAGCAAATAGTTAGCCGCAGATATCCAGTTAACCGTTTCCGCATTTACTGAATGAACTGAATATAAGAGGCTCGATATAGCAGCAACTTTTTTGTTGAAGATGTTGTAGATTATCAAGAAAAAAAGAAATACGTTCACAATATGTAGCATTATGGAGAATGCATGAAAGGGTACCGGATTTAGACCAAAAATATTGTAAATGATGGCGTAAATTATAATCTGGAGATTGTATGTACTAACGGCTTCGTTAATGTCGTGTACCTTTGGCTCTCTTACAATGCCCGGTACGTCGTCTGAAACAAACTCACCTTTTATCCCGCCTATAAACACAGTAAAAACCACAAGTGTAATAATAAAAAACAGCGGTATATTAGCCTTAATTACCTTTGAGATGTCCTTAAAGTTTTTAATTTTTAAAGCTACTTGCTTCATATATGTAATGTTATTATGATACCACTATGAAGAAAATCCTCATTTTGGAATTGATAGAAACTGTGTTGTCCAGCATAGTAGTAATATTTATTATTTATACTACCATTGCCATTCCCGAACAAGTGCAAGGTGCGAGCATGGAACCAAACTTTTACAGCGGTGAAAGAATACTAGTTGAGAAGGTCACAAAATACTTTAAGGAATACCAGACGGGAGAGATTGTAGTACTGCATCCGCCAAACAACAATAATGTTGATTTCATTAAAAGAGTGATAGCTGTGCCCGATGATATTATTAAGATTTACAACTGCAAGGTTTATATAAATAGGGATGGGCAAAAATATAAGTTAGAAGAGCCCTATCTCTCTGAGGACACTTGTACGGCTGCAGGAGGCAAGCTAGCTGAGGGGAGATCCTTTAAGCTAGAGGAAAACGAGTATTTGGTACTAGGAGATAATAGACCAAGATCTGCGGACTCTAGGTCATTTGGTTTTATCACCAAAGAACGTATAGTAGGCAGGGTTGTTTTTCGATTCTGGCCGCTTTCCGAGGTAGGTTATATAGACTAAAAAAATCAACACTATAAACTATTGACATCTATATTTTGATATGATAATTTACACAACGTTCGCCTGTTATTGAATTAATGGGCAAAAAGTGCTATTTTTATTTATTGTAGCCCATGCGACAATCATTTTCGAAACTAAAAAGAGAATTAGCCTTGCCTAACCTGATGGATGTGCAGCTGGAGGCGTACGACTGGTTGTTAAAAGACGGAATTAACGAGATCTTAAACGAATTAGGCGTCATAGAGGACTATTCAGGCAGAGGCTGGGTTTTAAAACTATCGAATCCTGAAATCGAAAAGGAAAATTTAACTGTAGATGAAGCTATTCACGCCGGCAGGACTTATGAGGCCTCCTGGTATTTAAAGGCTACTTTAGAAGATACCATCGAAAAGAAGAAAAAAGAGCAAAAGATCTACATGGGCGATATCCCCCTTATGACATCATGGGGGACTTTTATTATTAATGGCGTTGAAAGGGTTATCATTAACCAACTCATAAGGTCTGAAGGTGTACTTTTTACAGGGGATACATCTCCCGTTACGGGACAACTATTAGGAGGGGCTAAAGTACTACCTAAAAACGGAGCTTGGTTAGAAATTGAAACTTCCAGAAGCGGTGTCATTAACGTTAAAATCGATAGAAAAAGGAAGATGACTATCACCACTTTGCTAAGGATTTTTGGTCTAGAAACCGATGATGACATAAGAAGCGCTTTTGAAGCTGTAGAAACAAACCCTGAAATTAACTATACAGAAAGCACACTGGCTAAAGATCCTTCCAACGGTTTTGACGAAGCATGCCTGGAAGTTTATAGAAAGCAAAGACCGGGAGAGCCCTTAGTATTGGATAATGCAAAGTCATATGTAAACGCACTATTTTTCAACCCTAGAAGATACAGTTTAGGTAAGGTTGGTAGATTTAAACTTAACCAGGAGTTAGGTCACGATTTTCCTAATACACCGGATTTCAGATTACTACAATTGGAAGATCTTATTACCATAGTTAAAAGAATTATTGAACTAAATAACGGTTTAGGTAAAGTAAGTGACGTAGACAACCTTTCCAACAGAAGGGTGAAGAGGGTGGGAGAACTATTACAGTGGCAGATGAGAATCGGTTTTTTGAGAATGGAAAAGAACATTAAAGAAAGGATGACCATGCAGGCCAGGGAAGAGCTTCCCATGCCAGGCGTATTGATCAGTCCCAGAGCAGTAGCGGCAAGCATTCATAGCTTTTTTGCCACAGGACAATTATCCCAGTTTCAAGATCAGCAAAACCCTCTAACTTCTTTAGCGCATCTTAGGAGATTGTCGGTGTTGGGTCCTGGAGGATTAACAAAGGAAAGAGCTAGTATGGCAGTGAGAGACGTTCACTATTCATCGTTTGGGAGAATTTGTCCGGTCAGAACTCCGGAAGGACCAAACATTGGTCTAATTAATTATTTGTCAATGTATGCTAGGGTAAATAAATATGGATTTTTGGAAACACCGTATTTAAGATTGGAAAAGGAAGAGTCGGGCAAAATAAAAGTTACTGATGATCTAGTTTACCTTGCTGCCTATGAAGAAGAGCAAGTATTTATTACAGACGCATCAGTAAAAATTGATGATAAAAACTACATTTTAGAGAGCCAAGTACCTCTTAGAAAAGCCGGGAACTTCATATTAGGGGACCCAGCCTTAGCTCAATATATTGAGGTCATACCAAGTCAAATTGTTGGTATTAGTGCTGGTTTAATACCCTTCTTACAAAATAATGACGTTGCTAGGGCGCTAATGGGAACTCAGCAGATGTCCCAATCCGTACCGTTAATAAAGCCGGAAGCTCCTATAGTAGGAACCGGTATAGAAAAAGAAATTGCTTTAAACTCAAACGCAGTAACAGTAGCTGAAGACAGTGGCGAGATAACCTATGCAGACGCCAATAGGGTGGAGGTTAAATATAGTAAAGCCGGTAAAGCTACTTATAAAGCTATAAAATTCCAGCAATCCAATACAAAGACCTGTTTTAACCAATATGTGAGAGTAACCGTTGGAGACAAAGTCAAAAAGGGAGATGTTTTGATCGAGGGACCGTCAGCGGAAGATGGGGACATAGCTATTGGTACCAATGTAAAAGTAGCTTATATGATTTGGGAAGGGTACGAATTTGAGGATGGTATTGTAATATCCGACCGTTTGGTTAAAGACGACATTCTGACTTCAATTCATATTTCCGATCATGCTATTCCTGTTCTAGAAACTAAACTTGGTCCGGAAGAGATCACCGGCGACATTCCTAATGTTTCAGAAGAAGCATTAAGAAATTTAGATGAAGAAGGAGTGGTGGCTGTAGGTTCAAAAGTAAATTCAGGAGATATATTAGTAGGTAAGGTTGCACCAAAAGGCGAGGCTGAGTTATCAGCAGAAGAAAGATTATTGAGGGCAATCTTTGGTGAGAAAGCGAAAGACGTTAGAGACAACTCTTTATATATGCCCCATGGTCAGCACGGTGTGGTTATAGGTGTTAAGAGAGTAACCAAAGAAGAGAATGAGGATCTCCCTGCCGGAACTATCGAGGAAATAACCGTATACGTAGCTCAAATGAAAAAGATTGAAATGGGGGATAAATTAGCAGGTAGGCACGGAAACAAAGGTGTTATATCAGCAATCGTACCTGAAATAGATATGCCGATGTTAGAGGATGGCACAGCTATAGATGTGGTTTTTTCTTCAGAAGCGGTGTTAAAAAGAATGAACGTAGGTCAGATATTAGAAGCTTCTTTGGGCATGGCTGGTGAGAAGTTGGGTATAAAGTACGAAGTACCATTGTTACAATCTATACCGGAGGAAGACATAGAAAAAGAATTGGTTAAAGCCGGATTTCCCAAGAGTGGAAAATTATTGTTAATTGATGGTAGGACCGGTAAACCTTTTGATGATGAGATTATTGTCGGAGATACTTATTTATTAAAACTTGTGCATATGAGTGAAGAAAAAATGCACGCCAGATCTACCGGACCATATTCGCTAATTACACAGCAACCATTGGGCGGTAAAGCTCAGTTTGGCGGTCAAAGATTCGGGGAAATGGAGGTTTGGGCTTTAGAAGCTTATGGTGCGGCGCATGTACTAAATGAAATGCTTACCATAAAATCAGATGATCTAGTAGGCAGAACCCAGGCTTACAGCGCTATTATCCAAGGAAATGAAATTCCGGAACCAACAGTGCCCGAAACCTTTAAGCTATTAGTAAGGCAGCTTAATGGACTTGGTATCGGTTTAGAGGCGCTAGCGCCGGAGGATGAGAAATTGGATATAAAAGATCCGGCAGAAATTAGCGAAGAAGTAGTAGAAGCAATCTTTTCCGACAAAGGAAAAATTGAAGAGGGAGATCAAGTTAAGGAAGTGACTGAGGAAACTCAGAAAAAAGAAAAGTGAAAAATCTTACTGATTTAAAAAAGTTTGAAGCCATCCGAATATATTTAGCAGATAGTAAGGAAATACTATCCTGGTCTCATGGCGAGGTCACAAAGCCGGAAACTATAAACTATAGAACCTTCAAGTCTGAAAGAGAAGGCCTGTTTGATGAAAGAATATTTGGTCCGGTTAAGAACTATGAATGCTACTGCGGTAAGTACAAAGGTATAAGGTACAGAGACGTAATTTGCGATAAGTGCGGTGTGCAGGTTACATCATCCAGAGTAAGAAGAGAACGTATGGGGCATATTAAACTAGCTTCCCCTGTAGCTCATGTTTGGTTTTTTAGGGGGATTCCTTCCAAGATGGCATTAATGCTAAATCTAACTCCTAGAAATGTGGAATCGGTCATATATTTCTCAGCCTTTATTATTACTGATATCAATCACGATAAAAAAGCTCAATCCATAAGCAAGGTTGAAAAAGATCTGGAAAAAGCCAAGCTCATTTTAGAAAAAGAGATGGAAGATAATGTTAAAGAAGTTGAAAAGGAATTTAAAAAACAAAAAGTTGATAAGGGAGACGAATTAAAAGCTCAGGAAAAGGAGTTCGACCTAAAACAGAAAGTGCAGACTGTTAGAAACACTTATGAGGAAAAAATGACTGAGCAGGAAAGCACTTTCAAAATGATCCAAAAGAAGGTTGAAAGCATCAAACTACATACTATTTTATCTGAAAATGAATACCTAAGTTTGTATAACTATATAGAACCATTCTGCAAACTGGACATAGGCGCTCAAGCTCTACAAGGCATTTTAGAGGAGATGGATTTAAACCAGCTTTCTGTAGATTTAAGAGAGGAGCTTGAAAATTCCAAGGGACAAAAAGCTATTAAAATCTCTAAAAGGCTAAAAGTCATCGAGCAATTTAGAAGAGCGAGTATTCCTCCTAGTAACATGATCGTTGAAGTACTGCCGGTTACACCTCCAGATCTGAGGCCAATGGTGCAGTTGGAGGGCGGAAGATTTGCCACATCAGACCTAAATGACTTATACAGAAGAGTAATCAATAGAAATAATAGGCTGAAAAGATTACTAGATCTAGGTGCGCCGGAAATTATTGTAAGAAATGAAAAGAGGATGTTACAGGAATCTGTGGACGCTTTGTTCGACTCATCTAAGCAAAGACAAAGAGCCAGAATTTCTAGGGGTAAGAAGGAGTTAAGATCTCTAGCTGACATGATTAAAGGTAAGCAGGGAACTTTCAGGTTAAATCTTTTAGGAAAAAGAGTCGACTATTCAGGTAGAGGGGTTATTATTAATGGTCCAAAATTGAAACTTAATTCATGCGGTATTCCCAAAGAAATGGCTTTAGAGTTATTCAAGCCTTATGTATTAAAAGAAGTATTAGCTAGAGGGTATGCACCGAACGTTAAAAGCGCAAAATTTTATTTGGAACAAAGAAGCCCTGAGGTTTGGGATATTTTGGAAGAAACCGTAAAAGATCATCCGGTGCTGTTAAATAGGGCACCTACTTTATGGAGATTAGGTATTCAGGCATTTTATCCAAAATTGATCGAAGGAAATTCGATCAGGCTACACTTATGTGTATGTTCTGGTTTTAATGCTGATTTTGACGGCGATCAGATGGCAGTACATGTTCCTTTATCTAAAAAAGCAGTAGAAGAAGCCAAGAAATTACTAATATCTACCGCAAACCTACTTAATCCTTCAAATGGATCTCCTATGTCTATTCCTACTAAGATCATGCTTTTTGGTATTTATTACATGACAACTATAGATACTGATCTTAAACCATATGAGGGTGTTTTTGCAGATGAAGATGAGCTGATTTTTGCTATGGATGTAAATGATCTTGTTGATCTGAGACAACAAGTAAAAGTACGAATTAACGGGAATATAGTAGAAACAAGCCCCGGTAGAGTTTTATTCAACAGAATACTTCCTGAAAACCATGAGTACCTGAACGATGATATAGATAAAAAAAGTATTACATCCCTTATTACTAGAGCATTCGATACAGAAGACAATGAGGTAGTTGTAAAACTAATTGATGATCTAAAGGATTTAGGTTTTAAATATGGAACCATTTCGGGGCAATCAGTAGCTTTGTCAGACATTCAGATGCCAAAACACACAGAGGAGATTGTTGAAAGAGGAAGAGCTATGGTGCTGGATATTGATAGAAACTTCAAAAGAGGTTTAATAACCGAGCAGGAAGTTAAGAGATTAACAGAGGATGCCTGGTATAAAGTGGTGAACGAAATTAGCGAAGATGTTTGGGAAAACTTGTCAGAGGACAACCCTGTGAAAGTATTAGTTAAATCAGGGTCTACAAGAGCTTCCAGAAGCCAAGTTAACCAAGTGGCAGGAATTATTGGCTTGGTGGCGGACCCTACAGGTAAAACTGTTTTGGTACCAATATTAGGTAACTATAAGATCGGTTTAACCGGATTAGAGTATTTTGTAAAGGCCCGTGGAGCTAGAAAAGGGTTGGTAGATAAAGGGCTAAAGACCGCCGATGCAGGATATTTAACTAGAAGGTTGGTAGATGTATCACAAGAGGTTATTGTAAAAGAGAAAGACTGCGGTACAGAAAATAGTCGAAAGATGAAAGTGGGGCAAGGAACAATGCTGGCAGGATTTTCGACAAGAATTATCGGTAGATATTTGGCAGAAAAAGTTAAAGTGAAAAAGAAGATTATCGCTAGGGCAGGAACTTTAATAGATGAGGAAACTGCTGAGGCCATTGAAAAGTCCGGGGCAGAGGTAGTGATGATCAGATCCCCCCTGAGGTGCGAGGGAAGAAGAGGAATCTGCCAGAGATGTTATGGCTTAGATCTCATGAGTAATAAAGAAGTTATGATAGGAACAGCTGTTGGTGTGGCTGCGGCTCAGTCAATTGGAGAACCGGGTACACAGCTAACTATGAGAACTTTTCATACCGGTGGTGTGGCGGGGAAAGACATTACCCAAGGTCTGCCTAGAGTAGAAGAATTGGTGGAGGCCAGAACTCCTAAAGCTTTGGCCTTGATGAGTGAGTTGGACGGCACTGTAAGGATCCAGAAATCAGGTGATGAGAGAACCATTTTAGTGAGGGGTGTGGATGTTACAGGTCAGGATACCATCAACGAATACCTGGTAGATCCTCTAGCCGAAATTGTGGTTGAAGATGAAGCTAAGGTTAAAAAAGGTGACAAACTTACTGCAGGTCATATTGATCTACGGGATTTATTAAGTGTAGCCGGTGTGCAGGAAACTCAAAGATATATCATTGATGAAATTCAGAATGTCTATGCTTCACAAGGAGTTAATTTAAATGATAAGCATGTAGAGGTTATTGTTAAGCAGATGTTTAAGAATGTTCGAATAAATGAAAGCGGCGATACCGAGTTTTTAGTAGATGAAAAAGTATCTAAAGATAGTTTTGTCGAAGAAAATGAGAAAGTATTAGCTGAGGGCGGCGAGCCGGCTGTAGCAGAACTATATTTACTAGGCATAACCAAATCTTCATTGGTAAGCGACAGCTTCTTGGCGGCTGCATCATTTATTCAGACCAGTAATGTATTGACAGACGCAGCGGCTTCGGGTAAAGTCGACCAGTTACGAGGGCTCAAGGAAAATGTTATTATAGGAAGGCTAATTCCCACTTTGAGTGGTCTGGAAAAGGAGGAAGTCGAAGAAGAAGGGGAAGAGGATGTTGAAGTTTCAAAAGAATAAATATGCCAACAGTAAACCAACTAATAAAAAAGAAAAGAAAACCTAAAGTAAGAAAAGCAAAAACCCCAGCCCTGGGCGAGACTTATAATTCCAAAAAAAGAGAATACAAAGGTACAAAAGCACCTTTTAAAAGAGGCGTCTGCTTACAAGTAAAAACACAAACCCCAAAAAAGCCTAATTCGGCCTTAAGGAAAGTGGCAAGAGTTAGATTATCTAATAGAAGAGAAGTCACGGCTTACATACCTGGAGAAGGCCACGGCCTACAGGAACACTCAGTGGTCATGATAAGAGGCGGTAGGGTCAAAGACCTTCCCGGTATCAAATACACTATTGTTAGAGGTGTTTATGATCTAATGGGAGTTGAAGGTAGAAAAAGTTCACGCTCACAGTACGGAGCTAAAAAGTCCGATGAGTAGGCCATGAGATCCAAAAGAGCTAAAAAAAGACCAATTATCCCTGATTCCATCTACAAATCAAAAGTAGTTACTAGAACAATAAATGTGGTTATGCAAGGTGGTAAAAAAAGTACGGCAGAAAAGATAGTTTATAGTGCTATGGGCAAGCTTTCGGAAGATAGAAAAGAGGC
This sequence comes from uncultured candidate division WWE3 bacterium, assembly GCA_965603395.1. Lineage (GTDB taxonomy): Bacteria > Patescibacteriota > WWE3 > UBA101185 > UBA10185 > CAYSWS01. The sequence continues at coordinate 24,403 of CBFDCV010000003.1, read as the reverse complement.
AGTAAAAATGTTCGAACAAGCAGTGAAAAACGTTATGCCAACCCAGGAAGTTAGATCTAGAAGAGTAGGGGGAGCAACTTATCAGGTGCCTTACCCACTAAAACATGACAGATCAGAAGCCTTGGCCATAAGATGGATTGTGAGGGCAGCCAGAAAAAAACAAGGCACAGACATGATTACCCGTTTACATAAAGAACTCAGCGATGCTAGTGAAGGTTTAGGAGATGCCGTAAGAAAAAGAGATGAAACTAGAAAAACTGCTGAATCAAATAGAGCATTTGCTCACTTTGCACGGTTTTAGTATTATGAAATTCTGGACTGTTTGAAGCTTTTTAGTTCAAATAAAGTATAATTGTGGCCGAAAATAACGAAATAACAAAAGAATATCCCATAGATAGAATAAGAAATATTGGTATTATTGCCCATATTGACGCTGGAAAAACGACCACTACCGAAAGTATTTTATTTTACACAGGTAAGACGCATAAGATTGGTGAGGTACATACCGGAGATACTCAAATGGATTGGATGGAACAAGAAAGAGAGCGCGGCATTACGATACAAAGCGCTGCTACTACCTGCTATTGGAAAGACTACCGCATTAACATTATTGATACTCCCGGACACGTTGATTTTACAGCCGAAGTTGAGCGTTCTTTGAGGGTTTTAGACGGCGCTGTTGTTGTTTTTGATGGAAAAATGGGAGTAGAACCTCAATCTGAAACTGTTTGGCGACAAGCCAACAAATATGGTGTTCCCAGGGTTTGTTTTATTAATAAAATAAATCAGATTGGTGGAAATTTTTACAAAAGTTTAGAGTCCATCAGAAAAAAACTTAGTCCCAAAGCACACCCAATCTTCTTACCAATTGGTTTTGAAAAAGAATTAAACGGAAACATTGACCTCATAAAAATGAAAGCTTATACATACAGCGAGTTAAAGCAGGACGAGTTTGATGAGATTGAGGTTCCTGATGATATGAAAGAAAAAGCATTGGAATACAGGACGAAGTTGATAGAAGCGGTGGTTGAGTACGATGACCAGATGATGGAAAAGTTTTTAAATGACCAAGAATTAACAGAAGAAGAAATAACAAGATGTTTAAGAAAAGCTACCCTCACAGGTGAGTTCTTTCCCATATTTGGAGGAGACGGTAGAGGTATTCCAGCTCTGTTTGTGTTGGATACCGTAGTAGCATTGTTGCCCGCTCCCTTAGACGTAGAAAACGTGGTGGCCACCAGAGTCGATACAAAGGAATCTTATGTGTTGGAGGAGACCGTAGAGGAGCCCTTTGCCGCTTTAGCCTTTAAGATACAAACAGATCCTTATGTAGGAAGACTCACTTACATTAGAGTTTATTCCGGAAAATTAAAAGCCGGATCCTACGTTACCAACACTACAAAAGGTAATAAAGAAAGAGTGGGACGAATACTTTTAATGCACGCTAACCACAGAGAAGAGATAAAAGAAATTAATGCCGGTGAAATTGCTGCTGTTATAGGCCTAAGTGACACAACCACCGGTGATACTTTATGTGAAGAAAGCCACCAGGTCTTATTGGAATCTATTACATTTGCCGAGCCGGTTATTGGTGTTGTAGTGGAGCCTAAAACAAAGAGCGATAGGGATAAGTTAGGCGAGGTGTTAAAGAAATTTTTAGAAGAAGATCCTACTTTGAAAATAAAATCTAATGAGGAAACCGGAGAAACTTTGCTTTACGGAATGGGCGAGCTGCATTTGGAGATTATTGCTGAACGAATGAGAAGAGAATTCAATGTGGAGATTAATACCGGCAAACCTCAGGTAGCTTACAGAGAAACAATTAGAACAAAAGTTAGTGCAGAAAATAAATACATTAGACAGTCAGGAGGACGCGGGCAGTATGGTCATGTGCTTATTACCATGGAACCTCAGGAAAAGGGTGTGGGCTTGGAATTTGTAAACAAAATTGTAGGAGGGTCAATACCAAGAGAATTTATTCCCGGTGTGCAAAAAGGGATTAAAGAAGCCGCCGAATGCGGAGGTATAGCTGGTTATCCCGTTACAGACATCAAAGTTACTTTATATGATGGATCTTTCCATGAAGTGGACTCTTCGGAATTGGCCTTTAAGATGGCTGCGATCGGAGCTTTTAGAACTGCGCAATCTAGAGGCGATCCGTTTTTATTAGAACCAATTATGAGTTTGGAAGTTATCACGCCGGAAGAATTTATGGGCGATATAATTGGTAATATCTCTTCAAAAAGGGGTAAGATAGGGAATACAAAGATGGAGGGCACGGCCGCCATAATTGATGCCAAAGTACCTTTAGGAGATATGTTCGGGTATGCCACTGAATTAAGAGGATTAACTCAAGGTAGAGCAGGGTTCACGATGGAGCCCAGCCACTATGAGGAAGTTCCTGTACAGATCACGGAAGAGATAGTTAAAGGAAAGTCTTGATTTTAGACGCTTTTTTTGGTTAACTACCTCTGCTAAAATTTGTAATTAAGTAATTATTTAGTTTTGAAAGGTAAAAATATGGCTGAATTTAAAAGAACCAAGCCGCATGTTAACATAGGGACCATTGGCCATGTTGACCACGGCAAGACTACTCTAACAGCAGCTATCACAAAAGTGCTTTCCGAAAAAGGACTCTCGGATTTCTGGAAATTTGAAGATATCGATAAAGCTCCGGAAGAAAGAGAGAGAGGAATCACTATTAATATTACACATGTTGAGTACGAGACAGAAAATAGGCATTATGCCCACATTGATTGTCCCGGACATGCTGACTATATTAAAAACATGATAACCGGTGCCGCTCAGGTAGATGGCGCCATCTTAGTTGTTTCGGCTCCTGATGGACCTATGCCCCAGACAAGAGAACACATTTTGCTTGCCAACCAAGTAAACGTTCCTGCTATGGTGGTGTTCATGAACAAAGTGGACATGGTACAGGACGAAGAAATACTGGATTTGGTGGAACTTGAGGTTAGAGAACTTCTAACCAAATACGGTTTCCCCGGTGACGAAGTACCAATTATCAAAGGCTCAGCTTTGAAAGCTTTGGAAGGCGATGCTGAAAGCGCCAAAGCTATTGAAGAACTTATGAAGGCTGTAGATGAATATATTCCTACACCAGAAAGAGACCTGGAAAAACCATTTTTAATGCCGGTAGAAGACGTTTTCTCTATTAAAGGTAGAGGTACTGTTGCCACAGGCAGAATAGAAAGAGGAGTTGTTAATCTTAACGAAGAGGTTGAGATCGTAGGTATCAGGGATACTACTAGCACAATAGTGACCGGTGTAGAAATGTTCAAGAAACAACTCAAAGAAGGACAAGCTGGTGATAATGTAGGTATTTTGTTAAGAGGTATCGACAGAGAAGATATAGAAAGAGGCCAGGTTTTGGCTAAGCCAAAATCCATCACACCTCACAGCGACTTCGAAGCTCCAGTATATGTTTTATCCAAAGAAGAAGGTGGCAGACACAAACAATTTTTTAGCGGATACAGACCACAGTTCTATCTTAGAACTACCGATGTTACCGGTGAGATTATCTTACCGGAAGGAGTTGAAATGGTTATGCCGGGCGATAACGTTGTCATGACCGTGAAGCTCATTACTCCGGTAGCTTTGGAAGAGGGCTTAAAGTTTGCTATTAGAGAGGGAGGACACACTGTAGGGGCTGGAGCCATTACAAAGATCCTCAAGTAATTTAGAAGATGGAGGAAAAGGCGGTGATAACACCGCCTTTTCATTGCACTTTATGGCAAAACAAGGAAAAGAAACAAAAATCAGGATAAAACTCAACTCTTATGATAGCCGTATCATAGATATAAGTTGTTCAAAGATCGTGGACACGGTTATTAGAACTGGTGCTAAGGTTGTAGGTCCTGTACCTTTACCCACCAGAAAAGAGAGATTTACTGTTATCAGGGGACCTCACATAGATAAGAGATCTAGAGAACAATTTGAACTAAGGACACACAAGAGGGTGATAGACGTAATTAATCCCACCAGCTCAACCGTGGACAGTCTTTCCAGGTTGAATTTACCTGCGGGAGTGGGTATTTCGATCAAGATGTAATACATTTATGCTAAATGTGACATATCTTGAACAGTGTAACTAAAGGAAAAACTTGATATAATGCTAGTTGTGTCAGAAAAAGGTTAATAAAAAATAAAACTTGGAAATAGCTCAGACTAAGAGCGCTCCAGGGGCGCTTTTTTTTATGAAGTGTAAACGAAATAAAAAATGGAAAAAACAATAAAAGGAAAAAAAGTTAAGATGAGCCAGATTTTTATGGAAAACGGCAAAGTTGTGCCCGTGACCATCATAAAATCTCAGGATGACTTGGATCAGGAACTGGTTGATAAAAAGATATTGGTAGTAGGAAAGTCAAAAGGTAAGGGCTTTGCCGGTGTTATGAAGAGATGGGGGTTTAAAGGCGGTAAAAGGACACATGGACAAGGAGATACACCAAGAGGCGCCGGGTCAATCGGATCTCAGACTCCGGGTAGAGTTCTTAAGGGTAAGAAAATGGCTGGTAGAATGGGAGGAAAGCGTGTGGCTATAAAAGGGCTAAAGATAGTAGAAGTGTCAGAAAAAGATAAAGAATTCATGGTTTCAGGACCTATTCCGGGATCCAGAAATTCTGACATACAAATTAAGGTATTAGAATAATATGAAAATAGGAGTTTTAATAAAAATAGGAGTTTTAATAAAATAGGAATTTTATGAAAATAGGAGTTTTAGATAACAAAGGAAACAAAATAGAAGATATTGAACTTGATAATGAAGTATTTGGTCAGGAAAATAATCCTGATCTACTAACTCAGTACGTCCATATTTATCGAACAAATCAAAGACAAGGAACTTCTTCTACTAAGACCAGGGCTGAAGTATCAGGAGGAGGGAAAAAACCTTGGAGGCAAAAAGGTACCGGTAGAGCCAGACACGGTTCTATCAGAAGTCCTATTTGGGTCAAGGGCGGTATTGCGCACGGTCCAAAACCTATAGATTACGCCTTAAAAATGCCTAAAAAGATGAAGAAAAAGGCCATGCAGTGTGCTTTATCGAATAAATTAAAGGATGGTGAAATAAAAGTAATTAATGAGATAAAAATGTCTAAACCTAGCACCAAAGATATGGTTGACTTGATGGATAAAGCCAAGCTTGGGGAAAAAACACTAATTGTGATGGAAAAACCCGATACAAACGTAATAAAGAGCGCTTCCAACCTGCCAAAATTAAATGTAATGGTAGAAAACAGCCTAAATGTTTATGAACTAATCAAAGCTAAACAAGTCCTGTTTACTAAAAATGCCATATTTAATTTACAAAAGAAATATAAATGAGAGTTAGTAATGTTATAGAAAAACCGATCGTGACAGAAAAAACAATGGCTCTAGAAGTTGACAGCAAATATGTGTTCAAGGTTAATTTGAGATCTTCTAAGGGCGCCATTGCTAATGAGATCAACAGGTTGTATGGGGTTGACGTAGATGGGGTTTCGACTATGATTATGCCCGGTAAGAAAAGAAGGATTTTGGGCACAAGAAGGTTTACCAAATCAAGTAAATGGAAGAAAGCAGTGGTTAAGGTTAAGCCTGGTCAGAAAATTGAATTAGTAGGAAAGTAATATGATAAAAAATAGCACTTTTTGTCAAGGAAAGTACCATGACAAAACGTGTATGTTTTTTAAAAGATTATGATAAAAACATATAAACCGACAAGTCCCGGAATAAGACAAAGAAAAACCCTGGTAAGGGAAGTCGATGATGTTAGGCCTGTTAAAAAGCTCACAGAGCCCAGGAAAGGTCCTGTAGGAAGAAATAAAGGTAGGATATCTGTCAGACACAGACAGAGGGGAGCAAAGAGGAATTATCGGATCATAGATTTTAAAAGAGATAAGCACGGCATACCGGGTAAAGTAGCCAGCATCGAACACGACCCTAATAGAGGATGTAATATTGCCCTTATAAATTATGCAGATGGGGAAAAAAGGTATATTTTAGCTCCCGAGGGGCTAAAAAAGGGAATGGAAGTAGTGGCAGGGAAGGGTGTGCCGGCCGAAATGGGAAATGCTTTGCCTTTAGGGGAGATACCTTTGAGTATTAAAATTCATAATGTTGAGTTAAGTCCCGGCAGAGGAGGACAAATTGCGAGGGGAGCAGGAAATTACGCTATAATAATGGCCATTGAGGGAAAATATGCAAGTGTTAAGATGCCCAGCGGTGAAGTAAGGAAGATCTTAACCAACTGCTATGCTACGGTAGGAGATCTCAGTAACGCAGATCACAGACACACAAGAACCGGAAAAGCCGGTAAGATGAGGCACCTTGGTTGGAGACCTGCTGTACGGGGTGTGGCTATGGGAACTGATGGCCATCCGCACGGAGGTTCTTATTCCGATACAGGAATTGGTATGCCTTCGCCTAAAACACCTTGGGGCAAAAAGACCAGGGGCAAAAAGACCAGAAAAAGAAAAACCACAGATAAATATATTGTTAAAAGAAAGGCAAAGAGGAGGTAGTTATGGCTAGATCACTAAAGAAGGGTATTTATGTAGACCCTAAACTACAAAAAAAGATCGATAAAGTCTTGGAGTTAGGAAACAAAACTCCTATAAAAACATGGTCAAGAAGATCAACCGTGACACCGGAAATGGTAGGGTTGACTTTTGAGGTGCACAACGGCAGGAAGCACATACCTGTGTATATAAGTGAATCCATGGTTGGCCATAGGCTGGGTGAATTTGCTCCCACCAGAATTTTTAGGGCGCATTCGTCTAAGAAACTTAAGTAATACAATATGCAAAAAGCACAAGTTTACGCAAAACATAATAAAGCCAGGATTTCACCTAAAAAGGTGGCTGTAGTTATGGACATGGTGCGTGGAGAGTCCTTAGGGAACGCAAAGAGGGCATTGGCGTTTGACCCCACCAAGGCCTCTAAAATATTATTGAAAGTAGTGAGATCAGCTGAGGCTAATGCTAAGAACAATCACAATCTGGACACAAAGGAGCTTTATTTATCAGATGTTTATGTAAACTCCGGGGCTATGCAAAAATGGGGCAGACCCGCTTCTAGAATGAGATTTAGCCCTATTTTAAAAAGAACAAGTCATATAGTAGTTGGTTTATCTTCAAAAGAAGGACATAAGCCGGAGAAAAAAGCCGGTAGAAAGATTCTAAAAAGAAAGAAATAATATGGGACAAAAGATACACCCTTTTGGGTTTAGACTAGGTATAACTAAAGATTGGAAATCCAGATGGTCCGCCGGGAAGAAAGATTACCCCAGGTTAGTAATAGAAGACTACAAAATTAGAGAGTTTTTGACAACTAGGTTAGAAATGGCAGGATTGAAAACTATTGATATTGAGAGGTCTGTTAACGAAATCAAGATTTTCGTCAAAGTATCTAAGCCGGGTGTGGTTATAGGTAGAGCCGGTACGGGAATTGAGGCTTTGGAGAAAGATTTAAAGAAACTAACTTCAGATAAACTAAAAATAACCGTGGAAGAAATAAAAACACCTGAAATCGAGTCGGAACTGGTAGCGCAGTACATTTGTCGGCAATTAAAAAGAAGAATACCTGCCAGAAGAATAGCGAACTCTGCTATAAACACGGCTATGGATAAGGGAGTAAAAGGAATCAAAATTCAGATCAAGGGCTTACTAAGTGGAAGTAATACTATTTCAAGATCAGAGAAATACAAACAAGGTCCTGTCCCCCTACAAACCCTAAGGGCGAATATTGACTACGCACAACTAAGCTGCAATTTGCTATTTGGAACCATTGGTATAAAAGTTTGGATTTACAAAGGTGAGGAAGAAATCAAGTAGGAGGAAATTATTATGTTAATGCCAAAGAAAGTAAAGTACAGAAAACATCAAAGAGGCGGTAACAAAGGCATCGCCACTAGAGGCGCTAAAATTTCTTTTGGAGATTTTGCTTTAAAAGCTGAAGATAGAGGGCTTTTGACTTCCAGACAAATTGAAGCTGCCAGAAAAGCCATAAGTCATAAGACAAAAAGAGGTGGGAAGTTATGGATTAGAGTATTTCCTCATAAAGCCGTATCAAAGAAGCCGCAAGAAACCAGAATGGGTAGCGGTAAATCGCCTACGGATCATTATGCGGCAGTAGTAAAGCCGGGAAAGGTGATTTTTGAGATCTCAGGTGTGCCGGAGGATATGGCAAAAGCAGCTTTTAGAAGAGCGGCAGATAAATTGCCTATAAAAACAAGGTTTGTATCAAGAGATTCAATATTATAAATATGTTAGTTAAAGACATAAGAAATAAAAGCATAAAGGAATTAAAAAAAGTTTTAGCCGGCCAAGAAAAAGATATGGAGAAATTTATGCACGATGTGTATAAGGGAAAAGAAAAAAATGTAGCAAAAACTAAGAGTTTTAGAAAGGATATTGCTAGAGTGAAAACAGTCCTAGCAGAAAAGAAATTTTTAGAGGAGGTGTCAAATGCCTAAGAAAAAACTGACCGGAAAAGTAACATCTACAAAGATGGAGAAAACTATAGTTGTGAGCGTGGAGTCTGTAAAAAGACACAAAGTATATAAGAAATTAATTAGAAAGACAAAAAAATTCAAAGCCAGAGATGATCTCAATGTAGCTATGGGAGACACAGTAGTGATTGAGGAGTGTATGCCCTACAGCAAAACTGTAACTTGGAAGGTAGTAGAAAAGTTAGAAGCGGAGGTTAAGTAATTGCCATGATGCAGGTTGGTTCGCAGTTAGTAGTAGCTGACAATTCCGGTGCCAAGAAGCTTAAACTTATTGGTATTCCGGGCAGCTCCAATAGAAGATTTGCTAGTATAGGAGATATTGTTACTGTGGCTATTAGCGGCGCTTCCGGTACTGGGGCAGTCAAAGATCACAGTATTGTGAGGGCTGTTATTGTGAGATGCAGGAAGGAAGTTAGAAGAAAAGATGGTAGTTATATCAGATTTGACGATAATGCGGCCGTGGTTGTCAGTAAAGATAAGCAAATGTTGGGGACAAGAGTGTTTGGTCCGGTAGGTAGAGAGATTAGAGATGCAGGGTTTTTAAAAATTGCCTCTTTGGCAAAGGAGGTTTGGTAATAAAATGCGCATCAAAAAGGGTGACAAAGTAAAAATAATTTCGGGAAAAGACCTAGGAAAAGTGGGGGCCGTATTAAGAGTAATTATTAAAGATAAAAAGGTAGTAGTTGAGGGAGTTAACGTTGTCAAAAAACATGTTAAACCCGGCACTGTCTCAAAAGAGGGCGGGATTATCAAAAAGGAAAGTCCCATTCACATTTCCAATGTAATGTATTTTGACGATGAGCTAAGTAAAGGAGTGCGTTTAGGTAGTAAAGTAGTCGATGGCAAGAAGTATAGGGTGAACAAAGCTACAGGAAAGGTTATGGAGAAATAAGATGAATAGACTAAAAGAAAAGTATCAAAAGGAAATTGTACCAAAAATGAAAGAAGAGTTTGGTTATAAAAGTATTATGGAAGTGCCGCGCATAAAAAAAGTCGTAATAAACGCCGGAATTGGCGGATTTAGGGAAAATAAAGATGCTGTGGAAAGCTTCGAACATGATCTAGCTCAATTATTAGGGCAAAAACCCTATCCTAAGAAGGCAAGATTATCCGAAGCCGGTTTCAAGATTCGAAAGGGCGATGTGGTAGGATATTCAGCCACCCTAAGAGGGGAAAGAATGTGGGCATTTTTAGACAAGCTAATTAGCGTGGCTATCCCTAGAATAAGGGATTTTAGAGGCTTGGCGTTGGGTTCTTTTGACGATGCCGGAAATTATTCATTGGGAATTACTGAACATGTCATCTTCCCGGAGGTAAATCCAAACACCACCAAAGGCATAAGAAGCATGCAGCTAACCGTTGTAAGCTCAAATGATGATAAAGAAGTAAATAAGGCTTTATTAAATTATATTGGAATGCCGTTTAAAAAGAAGGAATAACTTTGTTTTTAGGCTGTATTAGTGATATATTTACAAACTGTTAGCGTATGGCAAAAGAAGCTTTAATACAAAAACATAAAAGAGGAAACTTTAAATTTAAGGTAAGGCAATATAATAGGTGCCAAATTTGTGGTAACCCTAGGGGCTTTATGAGGAGGTTCGAGATTTGCCGCAAGTGTTTTAGAGAATTGGCTCACAAGGGGGAACTTCCCGGAGTTAGAAAGGCTAGCTGGTAATTATGAGCATGGACCGATTATCGAACATGTTGAGTTCTCTAAAAAATGCCTCTATGGCAAAAAAACCCTATGTAGAAACCTTTTACTCAAAAGAGTGTGAGGGTGTGGCTAACGTGTTAAAAGAAGCCGGGTTTTTAAAGCAAGTTAAGACATTTAAACACAAAGGGAAGAGTTACAAAGGCCTGAGGCTGGATTTAGCTGTGGAGGGAGAGGAGTTTGCACTGTCCGAAGTTAATAGGATGTCAAAACCAGGTAGGAGATTATATATAGGGAGCGGTGATATAAAACCGGTGATTGGAGGGCACGGGGTGGTGGTAATTTCAACTTCAAGGGGAATTATGAGCGGAGAAGAAGCCAAGAAGAAAAAATTAGGGGGAGAACTGATCTGCCGGGTTTATTAACTATGTCTAGAATAGGAAGAAAACCAATTAAAATTCCTGAAGGAGTAAGTGTTGATATCAAAGGTGGAGCAGTTACCGTCAAGGGAAGTAAGGGCGAGCTCACTTATACCACTAGACCGGAGATGGCAGTAGAGCAAGAAGGCGATGAGCTTGTGGTTTCAGTTAAAACAAAAGTTAAAGGGTACAGTGCTTATTGGGGATTAACTAGGGCTTTGATAGACAACATGATCCAAGGGGTGACTGAAGGATATGAAAAGAAGTTGGAGTTAGTAGGGGTTGGTTACAGAGCTAAATCAGACCCAAAAGGAGTTTCTTTTACCTTGGGGTATTCGCACCCTGTGGTTTTTGAAAAACCTGAGGGAGTCGAGCTTTTAGTAGTAGACAATAAAAATATCACCGTGAAAGGTATTAATAAGCAACTAGTAGGTCAAACCGCCGCTAGAATTAGAAAACTCAGAAAACCGGAAGCTTATAAAGGCAAGGGCATCAGATATGCTGGAGAAGAAATAAAAACAAAACCCGGAAAGGCAGGAAAAATATAATATGCCAAAAGTGGTATTAAGAAAAACTAATAGAGAAAGAAGAAAACTAAGAGTACGAAAGAAAGTATTTGGTACTTCAAATAGGCCAAGGCTCTCTGTTTTTCGATCTAATAAATACAGCTATGGACAATTAATTGACGATACAGCAGGTAAAACACTCGTTTCTGTGTCCTTAAAGAATGTGAAGGACCTTCACAAAGCTAAAGTTAAGCAGGAGGCATCGTTTAGCTTGGGTAAAAAACTAGCAGAAGAAGCCTTAAAGAAAAAAATAAAACAGGTGGTTTTTGACCGAAGTGGTTATAAGTATCACGGTCGAGTAAAACAGATTGCTGAGGGGGCAAGAGAGGGAGGACTGCAGTTATGATGAGAAAGCCGGGCGGATTTGTTCGAGCCAAAGAATTTGAAGAGAGGGTCTACCACATAAAAAGGGTTTCTAAAAAGACAACCGGCGGAAATGCTATTGGTTTTACCGCCTTAATTGTAGTAGGAGATTTTAAAGGTAAAGTAGGAGCGGCCTTGGGAAAATCAAGAGATGTTTCCAGAGCTATCCAAAAAGCTGTTAGTAAGGCTAAAGATAATGTAGTAGAAGTTAATTTAAAAGGTACTACTATTCCACATGAAGTTATACACAAATATGCAGCGGCTAGGGTTTTATTAAAACCGGCACCTAAAGGTTCGGGAATTATTGCCGGTGGCCCTGTAAGAGTTGTGTTGGAGTTGGCAGGCGTGAAAGACGTTTCTGCTAAGATGCTTGGATCAAGTGATAAGTTGGCAAATGTAAGATGTACCATACAAGCTTTAGAAAAGTTAAAAAAGGCAAAAGATGAAGCTAAATCAGTTAGTGAGGCATAAGGGGAAAAAACATAGTAAGAAGAGAGTTGGTAGGGGGTATGGTAGTGGTAAGGGAGGTCATACATCAGGGCGCGGCGCCAAAGGCCTAAAAGCTAGAGGAAAAGTTGCCTTAGGATTTGAAGGCGGTCAAGTACCCTTGTACAAAAAAATGCCAAAAAAGCCAAGTTTTAAGGGTACAAAAAGAAGAGACGTTGAGTACATACCACTTGTGAAGCTGAATTTGTTCAAAGATGGAGACAAGGTAACACCGGACCAATTAGTCAAAAAGGGTATTCTTGATAAGCTACCAAAAGATGGTGTTAAAATATTAGCCAACGGAATGTTACACAAAAAACTGGAAATTGAAGGATTTTTGATCACGAAGGGCGCTAGAGAGAGAATTGAAAAATCAGAATCTAAAATAATTGAGCCAAAATAAATGTTAAAAATACTTAAAAACGAAGAGTTAAGAAAGAAACTCCTATTTTCCTTGTTTGCCGTTATTATTTTTAGAATACTTGTTCATGTTCCTGTTCCGGGAGTAGACCTGCAGGCTGTAAGATCATTTTTGGGCAGTAACGCTATTTTTGGTTTATTCGATTTGTTTAGTGGCGGTGGTTTTCAAAACTTTTCCATAGTTACGTTGGGTCTTGGACCTTACATTAATTCCTCGATTATTTTACAGTTGTTTACCAAAATGATTCCTGCACTGGAAGAGTTGTCAAAAGAAGGAGAGGCGGGGAGAGAAAAAATCAACATGTATACCAAGCTTCTTACTGTGCCTTTGGCTTTGATCCAGGCATATGGTGTATATTTTTTATTGAGCAAGCAAACTGTAATAGGATCTTTGGGCATGTCGCAGTTGGTAGTTTTGCTGCTTTCTCTTGTCAGCGGATCGATGATCTTAGTTTGGTTAGGTGATTTAGTAACAGAATATGGTGTAGGTCAAGGAATTTCTTTGCTTATTTTTGTAGGTATTATCAGTAGATTGCCTTCGGGAGCACTAAGCATGGTTTCTATGTTGGATAAGTACAACATCATCGTGCTTTTACTATTGCTCGCAGTTACAGTGTTGATAATTTTAGGTATCGTACTAATAAATGAAGGGACAAGGAACATTCCCATTGAATATGGTAGAAGGGGTGTGAGGTCCCAGAAGGTAGCCAACTTTTTGCCTATTAAGATCAATCAGGCGGGTGTTATTCCCATTATTTTTGCTGTTTCCATAGTTTTAGTGCCCTCGTTATTGAGCGGGCCGTTGTTAGCTGCGTCCTCTCCGTTTTTACAGGGTCTAGGCTCATTTTTAGGTAAGAACTTTACTTCTAGTGCGGCTTTATACAATGTTTTATATTTCTTTTTGGTTTTTGGTTTTACTTTCTTTTATACTTTCATGCAGTTTGATCCGGCTAAAATTGCAGACGATGTTAAGAAAAGAGGCGGTTTCATACCGGGAATAAGGCCAGGGAGCGCTACAGCCAAGTATCTAAGGAATATAACTATCAGGCTGACCTTGGTGGGCGCTTTATTTTTAGGTATCATAGCCATACTGCCGTACATCATCCAGTCATTTACGGGAATGACCCAGCTAGCCATAGGAGGAACAGGTATACTAATTGTAGTCTCAGTAGTGCTAGAAACAGTTAGGCAGATCGAATCTATGATGGTAACAAGAAATTATCAAAGTTTCTTACAATAAGTTTATGATAAATCCTAAGGAGTTATACAAGTTAAGAAAAGAACAATCCAAACTACAAAAACAAATGGAACAGATCTTTTCTACCGAAGAAAAAAAGGATATCAGGGTAGTGGTGAGAGGTGATAGAAAAATCGAAACCATACATATAGAAGGAGAGGAACAGAAAGAACTAAAAGATCTTATCAACTCTGCTATGAAGGATGTAAATAAGAAGGTAGAAAAGCAACTAAGGGGCCAGCTCAGCGAGCTAGGCTTTCCGGGAATGTAGTCTATGAAAATTCTATTGTTAGGCCCCCCAGCTAGTGGAAAAGGAACCATTGGCAAAATGATCAGTAAGGAAGTGGGTCTTCCGCTGATCAGCGTCGGTAAAATGTTGAGGGAAATTCCCCGGGACTCTATTTGGTATACACCCATTCAAGAAGCTATGGACCAAGGAGATCTTGCCTCCAACAGCATATTGGGAGGTTTTCTTTCAGAAGTTGTGAAAGATTCTCGTTACGAGAATGGTTACATACTGGATGGATGGGTCAGGCAGCTGTCCGATCTGGAATACTTCGACCCTAAGCCGGATGTGGTGCTGTTTCTAAATATTTCAATGAAAACCTCACAAAAAAGAGTTCTTTCCAGAAGAGTGTGTGAAAAAGGCGATCATACTTATAACTTAGTTTATAATCCTCCCCAACAAGAAGGTATTTGTGATTTTGACGGGAGCAAATTAATACGTCGGGATGACGATACAGTTGAGATACTAGAGCATAGATGGGAAATTTACAAAGAAAACACACTAAAGGTCATCAAGCATTACAAGATGTTGGGAAGTCTAAAAGAAATATCAGCTGAGGGATTGCCCCAAAGTATTTTTAAGACTGTATTGGAAGAGTTGAATACATAATCCAGATTGATGCTATAATTTTTTTATATAATGAGAGCTTATCTGCCGGACACAACAAACCAAATAGAAAAGTACAAGTTTATCTACCATTTTATTCCCCACAAACGTCACAAAAGAAGGGCTAGATTCTTATCACACGGTGCTCTTATTTCTTATAGCGCTGTGCTTATTGTTTTTGCTGCTTTAATAAGGTTTTTACCGATATTTGCTCCGGGAGTGTTGGGGTATGCATCTGATATTGATGTCAGTCAGCTTTTAAGGTATACAAACGAGCGGAGAGCAAAGATTGGTCTTAGACCGCTGGCTTTAAATAAAGAACTAAATGATGCGGCTTATAATAAAGCAAAAGATATGTTTACAGATGATTATTGGGCACACATATCGCCAACCGGCACAAAACCCTGGGATTTTATCCTATCCGAAGGGTACGACTATATCTATGCGGGTGAAAACTTAGCCAAAAACTTTTCCGAGTCCGAAGACGTAGTACAGGCATGGTATGACTCCGTTACTCATAGAGACAACATGCTAAGCCCGAATTATGATCATATAGGATTTGCCATTGTAAATGGCACATTGGACGGGTACGAAACGACTATTGTAGTTCAAATGTTTGGGCGGCTTAGAGCGCCTGTACACTTAGCAGCGGTAAATGAGATCAGCGAAGGTTTTCCCAATACTAAAGTAGAGGTTACAGAGTCGGCACTAGCGGAGTCTGCAAGGGAAGTGGAAGGAGACAGCAGCCAAGAAGTGAACCTGGCTAGTTTGGAACAAAAAACTCAACCGGAGCGGGAGGAAGAGAGAGGGTTCATTGATGTAAGGGCGGTCACGCAATCAATTACTATAGCGTTTGGAGGCTTTATCACAACTTTGTTGGGAATAGATGTGTGGTACTCAAAGAAACACGGCATATTTAAGTTAACGGGACACACTCTGGCACATCTGGGCTTTTTGCTTGTTGCCATAGCAAGTGTAATGATCTCGGTGTTTCCCGGAGCAATACTATGAATCAGAAAAGTTATAAATTAATCGAATATACTGTTTTACTGCTGGGCGTAGTGGTGTTTGCCGTCTTTTTTTGGACATATAGGGCGCACAACACTGAGAGAATGGTCATTACAGGAGCAGCTGCCATATTTTATTCATTGTGGGGTATTTTGCATCACCTGTTGGAAAAAAGACTTACTTTGGAAATTGCACTGGAATATATTCTCATAAGTTTTTTCACCTTCCTGCTTGTCTTAATTGCCTTGAGTGTTTAATATTTACGAGCTATGAAAGTTGTAGTAGTAATACCTACTTATAATGAACGTGAAAATATAAAGCTGCTTGTGCCGGCACTTGTGGGTGAGTTTTCTCAATTTCCTCATCATCAGCTTCATATCTTAGTCGTGGATGGTAATTCTCCTGATGGTACAGGTGAGCAGGTGCTGGAGTTCAGACAAAAAAATCCTAACATACACCTTTTGAAAGAGAAAGAAAAAGCCGGCTTGGGCTCTGCATACATTTATGGTTTCAAACATGCTATGGAAAAACTACAAGCGGGTGTTGTGGTAGAGATGGATGCTGACTTCCAACATGATCCAAAAGATTTTACCAAACTACTGAAAGCTTTTGACCAAGGCTATGACTATGTCATCGGGTCAAGATACATTAAAGGCGGAAGTATTCCCAAAGAGTGGGCTTTTTATAGAAAACTTTTAAGCTTAGGAGGTAGTTTATTTTCAAAAATAGTACTGGGAATCTTCAATGTAAACGATTTCACCACCGGGTTTAAAGTCTCAAGAGTTGACGGATTTCTGAAAAAGATCAATTTGGAGGATGTGAATTCCTCAGGCTTTGCCTACAAAATTGACCTTTTATTCAAAATGCACAATTTAGGAGCAAAAATAAAGGAAGTACCCATCAAATTTGGTCTCAGAGATAGGGGCGACTCTAAGATGGAAAAAGACAACATGCTTGATTCTTTAAGGGTGGTGCTTTTACTAAGATACCAGCAAAGTAAAAGCTTTTTCAAGTTCATCATTGTGGGCTTTACAGGGCTTTTTGTTGATAGTGCCCTTTTTTCCATTTTTCGGATAACATCACTGGGCTCAACGATGGCTAGTGTATTATCAGGATTTTTGGGCATGGTAACCACTTTTACGCTAAACAATTACTGGTCTTTCAATGAGAGAAAGCTAGCCGGCGTTAAAAAGAAAGCTACAAGTTTTGTGGTGTACTTTATCTCTTCATACATTCCAATAATTTTTAGATCGTGGCTCATTAACTTTTCGGTTAACAGATTTGGGGACACGGCACCGGTTGCTTATAGCGCATTTTTCATTGGTATACTGGTAGGACTTATTTGGAATTACACTGTTTATAGCAGAGTGATTTGGAAAAAGAGTAACTAATTTGTAAAATATTGTAGCTATAATATTATGTACGAATTTTCAATTGTAATACCTGCATATAACGAATCAGACAAAATAGTACCTACTCTAACTCAAGTAGTGACTTTTATGAGGAATTTTTCTGATTCATTTGAAGTTGTGGTAGTAGATGATGGTAGTGAAGATAACACAGTTGAATTAATCGAAAAGCATATTAAAGAATACCCGGAAATTAAATTAGTGAAAAACCCCCACAAAGGAAAAGGTCCTACCGTATGGACAGGCATCATGACAGCTGAAGGCAGGTTTATCTATATGGCTGACGCAGATCTATCCACTCCCATAGAAGAATTAAAAGTATTATTTCACTGGATGATGGAACATGATTTTGACATTGTTATTGCTTCCAGAGAGGGTGTAGGCGCCGACAGAGTAAATGAACCTTATTATAGACATCTTATGGGTAGACTTTTTAACTATGTTGTTCAACTGATAGCATTACCCGGAATTAAAGATTCTCAATGCGGTTTTAAGTTATTTAGGAAAAAAGCTGCCAAAGAAATCTTTAGGAGATTGGAAATATACGGTAAGGACGCTAAGGAACTAGATAAAGGTTATATGGGAGCCTTTGATGTAGAAGTATTATATTTAGCCAGAAAATTGGGTTTTAAGATAAAAGAGGTGTCTGTAACATGGAGATATGTAAAAACTACAAGATTGAACCCGGTGAGTGATTCTATTAAAATGGTTATTGACGTAATTAAAGTTAGAGTAAATGATGTGAGAGGTTTATACAAAGTTTAATTATTCTGCCTAGAAGGAGCTTTCCAAAAAATGAATATAGCAGTAATTGGTACAGGTTATATAGGGCTGGTAGGAGCAGCCGTGTTTTCCGATTGGGGACATAAAGTTACCGGTATTGATATAGACGAGAAAAAAATAGCTAAGATCACATCTGGGGAAATGCCCATTTACGAACCGGGTTTGTCAGACTTGGTTTTGGAAAATGTTGGATCAGGCAAACTTAAATTTACTACTTCTCTACCGGAAGGTATAAAAAATGCAGAGATAGTTTTTATTTGTGTGGGAACTCCGCAGGGCGGTGACGGAGCCGCCGATCTAAGCTCCGTGTGGTCAGTAGCTAAGGAAATTGGCCAGAATTTGGATGGTTACAAGGTAATAGTAGTGAAAAGCACCGTACCTGTTCGAACAAATGAAAGGGTTAGGCAGATAATTAAGCAAAACCTAAAAACCGAAACAGACTTTGATGTTGTATCCAATCCGGAGTTTTTAAGAGAAGGTACATCTATAGAAGACATGCAAAATACTGATAGAACAGTGGTAGGAAGCGACTCAGAAAGGGCCATAAACGTCATGAAGGAACTTTACAGCCATCTGGGATCACCCATTGTGGAGTGCGATTTAAGATCAGCTGAGATGATTAAGTACGCATCTAATGCTTTTTTAGCCACCAAAATCTCCTTTATTAATGAGATAGGTCAATTATGCGAAAGAGCGGGGGCTGATGTACAGACAGTAGCTAAAGGTATGGGTTTAGATAAAAGGATTGGACTTCCTTTTTTACATGCCGGTTTAGGATATGGTGGTAGCTGTTTTCCTAAAGATGTGGCCGCACTTTACAAGACTTCCACTGATCAAGCATATGATTTCAAGCTCTTACGTAGTGTTATGGAGGTCAACGGTATGCAAAGAAACTACTTTATAAAAAAAGTATCTACTTATTTTGGTAACAATTTGTCTAATCGGACCATTGCTTGTCTGGGCTTGTCTTTTAAGAGCAATACTGATGATATCAGAGAGTCAGTTTCCATTGAAGTAGTTAGGCTGTTGAGAGGGCTAGGGGCAAAAATAAGAGCTTTTGATCCGGAAGCGATGGTTAACGCCAAGAAAGAGCTTGGGGACAACAACATTACTTATTGTTTAGATAAATATGAGACTATGGAGAATGCTGATGCCTTATGTCTATTAACAGAATGGGACGAATTTAGAAAGCTTGATCTGACTAAAGTAAAGCAGTTATTGAAGGCGCCGGTCATTTTTGATGGTAGAAACCTTTTAGACAAAGTAAAAGTTGAAAAAGCAGGTTTTACTTATTTTGCCATAGGAAAAGTAACCAACGGTCTTATTGAACAAGATGAAAGACCCGTATATGCTATCTTAAGGAATGGGCCAAAAAAGTCATAAGAAAAAGATAACAATTTTTATACCTGAGTTTCCGGTTCTCACTGAAACGTTTATTCAACGGGATATAGTCAAGCTAGTTGAGCTTGGTAGTTTAGATGTTGACATACTATGTTTGAAAAAAGGCACCGGCGAGTTGGACGAACTTTTAAAGCCCCGCACTCACAAGATTAGGTTAAATGGAATTGATCTGCTTTTCTCTCTCAAATATTTGTTATTGAGAACCGAGGAAATTAAAAAGATCAACCATATCTTGAAAGGAGATCTAACTAGGAGCTATCTGAAGAGATATTATCTTTTGTTGAAATCTTTAAGCTACGCCAACATTATTAGAAATTATAAACCTGATGAAATTCATATCCACTTTTATTCGGATTTTTCAACTATTGGCATGTTTGCAGCTATTATTTTAGATGTTCCCTTTAGCATAAGTGCTCACGCCAGAGATGTGTTCGAATATCCTCATCTACCAAAGTCAAAAGCAAATTTAGCCAAGTTTGTGGTGGTATGTAATAAGGCAGCCCATGAGAGGTGCCTGAAGATCTCAGATGCGGGTTCGGAAAAGATTCATCTTGTACACCACGGCATTGACCCGGAAAAGGTTTTTCCTGCGCATACTGCAGCCACAAAATCAGATGTACCTATGATCTTCATGGGAGGAACCAGGTTAACTGAGAAAAAGGGCATCGAATACATGATACAAGCCTCAAAAATATTGACGGATAGGAGGATAAAACATCGGGTAGACCTAGTAGGTGTAGGTGAAAAGTATAAAGATTTGTTGGGTAAAATTGCCGATTACGGTTTAGAAGACGTATTTATCATTCACGGGGAGGGGAAGGGGATGCCTTTTGAAGAACTAGCCAAGTTTTATTTAGCAGCTGATCTATTTGTACTGCCTATTGTAAAATCTAAGGCTGGCGATTCGGATGGCATACCGAATGTAGTAATTGAGGCAGCTTTGGCTAAGTTGCCTATTATAACCACAGATGCGGGGAGTGTTAATGAGTTGATCATGGACGATGTGACGGGGGTGGTGGTTCCCCAGAGGAATTCTGAAGCGTTGGCTACTGAGATCGAAAAGTTATTATTTGATAAAGATCGAAAGAAGAGACTAGGTGAGGCTGCATATAATAAAGCTCTGGAGATGTTTGACCAGAGTAAGAATGTAGAAAAGCTAGAGGAGCTATTGTTAAGCTAATTTAAAGATTTTTCCTGATATAATTTCCCTATGAATATAGCGGTTTTTACTAAAAAGACCACCTTTCACAAAGGGTACGGCGGTTTGGAAACCCAAAATAAGATACTTTGCGAAGGGCTTGCTAATAGAGGGCATAGAATTACGGTTTTTTCTCCTAAATGGGAGTTTTCCCTTGATGAAGTCAATGAAAATGGTGTCAAATACATTTTTATAGACTGTATTTATCGAATGGGACCGGTTTTTGGTTTTTTTGGGACTGTGCAAAAGGAAAACTGGATCAACCGCTCTTTTGAAGAATTTACTACTATTCATGAAAAGAATAAATTTGATCTGGTTTTAGCCCAAAGCTCCGCCGGACTTGGAGTTATCAGAAGAAAAAGAGAGCTAGATATAAAAGCTATTTCGATATCTCATGGTTCGATAACAGGAGAATATAAAACATTTTTATCAAGCATGGAACTTCCTAAGGACCTGCTATTACTCATAAAAAATACAGGTTTTGCTGCTAAGAACTTTTTTAGGAGGCAAAGAGAGTTTGTTCACGGTTCTAACAAAATCATTGCTGTATCAAACTTTGTTAAAGAAAGCCTGGTAGATGAAACATTTGTCATGGATAGAAAAATTGAGGTGATTCACAACGGCGTTGATCCTAAAAGATTTTTTCCTCAAGGTAAGAAAATCTCAAGAGGAAATAAAATACTTTATGTAGGACAGATCATTAAATCAAAAGGGATCCTCGACCTGATGAAAATGTTTATAGACCCTGAGCTTACAAATTTGAGAATTGATATGGTAGGGGCAGGGGAGCTTCTTGGTACAGTTCAGAACCGGACACTGAGTGATGAAAAGCTTAAGAACCGGATTCATTTTCTTGGGAAAGTCCCATATGATGAGTTGGTTGAAAAGTATTACAAAAATAAGGAGTACGGGATATTTGTGCTTCCCACTAAAAGGTACGAAGGCTTTCCCATGGTTTTAGTGGAGTCCATGTTTTCTGCCCTCCCTACAGTTGCTTATGATAAGGGCGGAGTAAAGGATGCGGTTGAAGACGGTGAAAACGGATTTCTGGTTAAGCAGGATGATACTAACGAATTTAAGAAAAAAGTATTGCAAATAGCTGAGGATAAAGACTTGCGTCAAAAAATGAGTGATAATGCTCTTAAGATTGCTTATGAAAAGTACACACTTCAAAACATGCTTGACCAATACGAAAAAGTTATTAAGGAGGTTGTAGATGAGAATCGTTAGAATGATATACGAGTGGCCTCCTCCTTGGCAGGGACTTGCTCCGGCTCCGTATGAACTTACAAAATCTCAAGTTAAGCTAGGTCACACATTTGACATATTTTCCGCTAGATGGCCCAGGTCCGGTCCTATTGAAGGATTAAATAAAGTTGATTTTCATGTGGTTCCAAGAGCACCCATTCACGGAACTACAGCCTTCACATCCTCAATAGGAGCGTTTATGAGGTATGTCACTTGGAGAAAGACAAATAAGATTGATCTAATTCATTCTCATGGACATCTTGGTCTGTGGCTTTACTGGTACCGGCGAATACTGGAAAAACACTTCCCTTGGGTAGAGGAAATGAAGGTGCCTTTGGTTGCCCACTTTCATAACACTGTGAAAGGAAGAAAAGTAAAGCTAGAAAAAGCTGAGAATGAGATAAAAAACATTTCAAAATACATTGATTGGCCCTTTGCCGAAATGGCTGACCGGTTAGCAGTTAAAGCTGCGGACGCCTGCATTTTCGTATCAGAAGAGCTGAAACAAGAGGCAATAAAATACTACAACGTCGATCCGGAAAAATGTTTTGTGGTAGAAACCGGTGTAAATACTGACGTATTCAATCTAGTTACACCGGAAGAGAAAATTAAAACCAGACTTGAGCTTAAGCTAGACCCTGCCGATAGGATCATTCTTAATGTGGGAGCTATGGTAGCAAGAAAAAACATCCATTTCTTAATCGAATCACTTAAGCATCTTCCTGATAAGTATAAGTTGTTGTTGATGGGATCAGGAGAGGATGCATACATGGACAAGTTAAGCGGTGTTATCGCGCAAAACAAACTTAAGCACCGCGTCATAATTTTAGGGTATACGCCCTATCCGCAAGTACCTATTGCCTACCAAGCGGCTGACCTTTTTGTACTGCCTTCCAGTTTTGAGGGATTGCCAAAGGCAGTCATGGAGTCTCTGTCTTGCGGTGTCCAATCTCTGGTATCAGGGTTTAAATTAAATGAGGAGATTTTAGGTTTAGAATATCTTGAAGAAATCGGACCGCGTTATATTGCAAGGAAAATAAAAGACATGGTAGAGCATCCTAGGGCAGTAGACAGATACAAAATAATGAGGATGTATTCTTGGGATACTAAAGCAAGGGAAATAGAAGAAATTTATCAATATGCTAAAAAAAATCACCTCAAGTAAAATTCTGATAATATTCGCGGTATTTGTAACTACTCACCTCTTACTTCTTAACATTAACTATGCTGAGTGGGGAGATAGTTACCGGATACTTAGAGCATCTGAGTTTGTAAGGCAAGGTACTTATCCTCAAGATGAAAAAAGACAGCCTGTTTTTTCTATATTGCTAGCTTTAAGACCTGCAGGATTTGATCAGGTGTTATGGGGAAGAATCGAGATGTTTGTGTTTAGCATAGCCTTGTTTTGGTTATTTTATAAAATTCTCTATCAATATGATCTTAGTGAGCGGGCACGAAAAACTGCTATGTGGTTGCTGGTTCTGAATCCGGTGTTGTTGTACTGGTCGATCAGAATTATGGCCGATATTCCCTTTGCCTTGTTGGCACTATTAACTTTTTATCTATATAACAAGTGGAAAACCTCTTTAACGTGGAAGGAATTGTTAGTTTTAGGGACGTTAGTTGGTGTGTCCGTATTGACCAGGTTCGAAGGGTACATTTTAGGATTTTCTCTAGGTTTGGGCATATTTTTGGACGAAAAATGGAATTTGGATAGTATAAAGAAAGGTTTTTTGTTGGTGGTAGGTTTTTTGTTGGTCACGCTTCCCTGGTTTTTTTACAGAAATCCCATGACCTCTACTTATTTTGAAGAACCGGGCACCCGTGTTTACGATTTAAACATGCTTTATATCTATTTGGTTTCATTGACGTTTTTGTTTGGATTTGTCTCTGCCTGCTTTTTCTTTTATAAAAGTCTCAATGAATTTAAAAAATTTAGTTTGGGAAATGTGGCACTCACTGTGTTTGTAGCCATCGAGTTAATACTAGCGCTAGTGTGGCCTGCAGCCATCCCAAGGCTGCTCACACCGATTATCCCGTTTCTTATCATTCCTTTGGCTTTATATATAGATAGATATTTTGAACGTAATGAAAAGGCTTCCTTTGCAGATGCCCTAGCGTTGGGCGGCCTATTATTTGTATTCCTTGTATCTCAATATATTTTAAAACTACAATTTTTGGTGCTTATACGACCGTTGCTGTTTTTCGTAATAACTTTACAAATAGTGAACATATTTTCCATTCTAAAAAGAAATTTCTGTATTTTTGAGATAACTTTGGTTCTTTCTATGGCCGCTTGGACCATAGCTACAATTTGGCTTCACAAAGATATCTTTAAAGCCGTAGTGGAGGCCAACAAATACGCTCAAGATAATTTTATGGGAACTATAGTTCACAATGATATCAGTAGCGTTTCGGATTGGTATCTAAATATCAAAACTGAAAATGATCAGGTGGAAGGTATTTACGTGAATATGGACTCTAGAGAGGGTCGTACATACCAAGTTTTAGCACTAGAAGGAGCTGATTATGTTTTAATGACAAATGAGCATAATACGGATATGGAATTTAGTGCCGATGGTGTTGAATACTTAGAACAAATCAAGGAATTTAGATATACTATCAGAGGTAAAGAGTTTTTTACTAAAATTCTAAAATTTATTGAACATGAATAGTGTTAAGAAATTATCAATAGTAATACCTGTTTACAATGAGAAAGACACCGTTTTGGAGTTGGTGGAAAAAGTGAAGGCTGTTGATTTGGGAGAGACCCAAAAAGAGATTGTAATTGTCGATGACTGCTCGTCAGACGG
>CBFDCV010000002.1:0-42671 GCA_965603395.1 uncultured candidate division WWE3 bacterium | reverse complement strand
CTTTACGAGAACTCTACGTATAAAGACGCGGGAGTTTGGATGCTGCCCCACCAAGATAACTCACTTGTATTAAGAGAGGTTATTGGTTTAGGAAGTATCTTTATTGGCTGCCGATTCCATTCGATTGTCTCGTCTTTATCAAAAGAAGTACCTACAATAGCTATTAGCTGGGGCCATAAGTACCATGAG
The DNA here is from genome assembly GCA_965603395.1 of uncultured candidate division WWE3 bacterium. Classification (GTDB taxonomy): domain Bacteria; phylum Patescibacteriota; class WWE3; order UBA101185; family UBA10185; genus CAYSWS01. The sequence goes on along the minus strand of CBFDCV010000002.1, from coordinate 42,482 downwards.
CTTGTTGATCCTTTTGATATTAATGAGTACATCATCAACTATGAGAACTTAAGCGCTGATAAATTGTTAAAAACTTATGATAAGTTGGAATCTGAAAAAAATGTTGTTAAAAATTCTATATCAAACAACTTGGGCAAAGTAGTAAGATCATCAGACACGAACTTTGAGCTCGTTAGGGCTGTACTGGAAGGAGAAATACATGAGTAAGAAAAAACACCCAATAGAAAAAATCGTGCAGGATGATAATTGTGTAGGATGCGGCTTTTGCGCTGCAACTTACAATAAAACAACCGATGAGAAAACATCCATGACCATGAAATACAATTCTAAGAAAGATTTTTTTACGCCAGAGGTAAAAAATTGGAACCAAAATGGAGATGCAGGAGACTTTATCTGCCCTTGCGACAAAGTTAATATGGTCAGCTTGTCTAAACAAGTACACGGTAAGCTACCTAAAGATTATGTACTTGGAGTTTATAAAAAACTAAGGGTCAGCCACAGCACAGACAAAGAATTAAGGAAAAAAGCAGCTTCCGGTGGTCTAATCCCCGAAATACTCAAACACTTATTCGAAACAAACAAGATATCATGCGCCTATGTATTACATCCCGGAAAAGATCCGTATGATGCAAAAGGAATTATTATCAGAAGCGTTTCCGAAATATCAAAACTTCACGGCTCTGTATACCACCCTACAAATTTTGGAGCAAATCTTAAAGATCTATTTAAAGAAAAAGGAAAATTTGCCTTTGTTGGTCTTCCCTGTCAAATAGAAGGTTTGGAAATGTATAAAACCAAAAATAGGGATGTTGCCGATAAGCACTATATTAGTATTGGTCTTTTTTGTGGCGGTGTAAATACGTTTAAGGGCGTTGAATACTATTTAAATGGGTACGAAATCAATTGGAAAGAGGTACAGCAAATCAAGTATAGGGAAGGTCCGTGGCCGGGAAATATTATGGTGAAAACAAGCTCGGGTGGTGAAAAAATAGTATCAAGAATCCATGGAAACTCACGATTTAAAATTTTAAAGTATATGACAGCCTTCCAGGGATATTGGATGCTCAAAAGATGCAGACTCTGTCCAGATCAAATTAACGATTTTGCTGATATCGCCTTGGGAGATCCTCATTTAAAAAAATACAAAGAAAAAAGGCCATCAGGATTCTCAGCTGTAATATCCCGAACAATGTTGGGGGAAAGTATACTTGGTGAGCTTGAGCAACGGAAAAAGATTATATCCGAAAACTTAACCAGAGATTCCCTAGTTAAAACACAAGGCTACACTCTTGATAATAGAAGACACTCCCTAGCATATCTTAAGGTTAATAAGTTGTTAGGCGGAAAAAACCCTAATATTACTTATTATCCTGAAGTTCAAAAAAACCTGAAATTCAGACATTATAAGCATGCTTTTGTAGATTTGCTAAAAATTTATTTACCAAAAAATAAAGTTATTGAGTTTTTTTACATTCCTATTCAAATTTTCGAATACCTATTTATAACTTTGGTTCCTAGTATAATTGTTGAGAGGTTAAGAAAGATAATAACAAATAAATAATATGTTTGTAGAAGCCCTTTATATATTTAACATAATAGGCACATCCCTAATCTTGGGACTTTTGGTATTTAAGTATTATAAAAACGAAGCTCTTACTCCAATATCCAGATTTTTTCTTGGTGTTTCTCTTACTCCCTTTGCTATTGCAACTTTTACTACTGTTTTTGGCCTAACGTTTAAAAAAGCACATCAGGGTTGGTTTTTTGTAATCCCCGGGATATTTATCATAAGCTATCTCTCAGTGCGGGGAGTCCGTATATTGCGTGAGTTGGTAAAAAATATTTCAGAGCTTTGGAATAAATCCTCAATTTACCAAAAACTTATTCTCATACCTACTTTAGAATTTGTCATTATAATACTGGCTATTTCAATTAGGTTCGCCTTTGAATATCCTATTTTAACCCCCCATGATGCTGGAGTTTATGCTAATGAGGCTTTGCACTTTGTTACTGAGCGGAAAATTCCTTCATTTTCCCAAGATATCGATAGATTCGAACCCGGACACCCGCATAGTTTTCTTTACTCAGGTTACATTTCCTACGGCCTTTTTGCCACTAGTGAGCTCCCATTTGGCCACCCTAACGATTCCGTGGCCATTCTTGGCTCCAGATTAATGATTTTTTTCCTTTTTGCAGCCGTCATTGCCCTAATGCATAACATTAAAAAAGCACGCGGACTTTACCTAGTACCTTTCATGTTGTTGTTCCTCCTGGATCCTGTATATAACATAACGACCTATTTTGTAAACTCCATTTCCAGAGATCCCTTCAGAATTATTACCCTACTCCTATTCTCAACATTATTGGGGTCTTTTTTAAAAAAGGACAAGATTTCTAAGACAGATGGAGGTTTTCTGGCTCTTATAGTGATTATTGGCGTATGGGCACATACCATAAATATTGTTTTGTTATTTCTTATAATTTTTTCCTGGACTGTACTAGCAATTTATTTTAAGAAAGATCACAAATACATACTAAGCATACTTGTATCCTCCGGACTGGGATTTATTATTGGAGGAACTCATTACATAAAGTCGTTTATAGATACGGGAAGATTGATGGGTAATGGTTTTTACTACTACTCCTACATCAATACTCCCTTGTGGGACTCTTTCTTGAACGGTCAAAGATATGTGGAAAGAGTGGGACTAACTTCCTCAGAAAAGATCGTCAAGTTGCTATCTCTTGATAACTTCCTTGGGCTGCTAGTATTTCCTACAGCTATTTTTACAATCTTAAAAAACTTCAAAGAAAAGAAAAAATTTCCTGTTGAGGTAGTGTTCCTTTCATTTACTATCGTTGTTCTACTGCTTCCCTATACCGGTATTTTTGATTTTGGTCAGGTCAAACTTTCTGAAATGTTCCTACTTAATAACAGATACAAAGCTCACTGGATGTTATTCTCGTCTATTTTAATAGTTAGCTTTCTGAGTGTTATTTTCGATAAAAACAAATATGGCAAAGTCCTACTCCTAATGGGCACCTTTGTCATAAGTTATATAGCCTCTTTTTATTTAATTTACAGCTTTTTAACTAAAGCATTTCCTGACTACATGAAAACTAAAAGGTACTCTGTATTCTCTTACTGGAAAACGCACGGAGATGCAAAAGTGCTTATCGACAATCTCGGTTCTGACTACTACATTGAGCAAGAATCATTATTTGTATATGACAGCAGATCCTGGCCTATTACTCACGCCACTAACCATGAGGAAACTAGAAAAGCGTTTGAAGATCTTGGTATTAATTACGTTTTACTGGAAAGGCCGGTGGTAGGGTGGTGGGACCAGTTATCCTTTTATGATTATTTAAAAAATAATGCAATACATGTACAAAAAAGGGACGGAGACAAACACGATTTTGAGCTGTACAAACTAAAATGATATGTATTTTGCTATAAAAAAGCAGTTAAATAATTTTCCAAATATGTTAAAAAATAAATTTGTAGTGGACCTTATTTGGAACATCTCATCCTTTGTATTTTTTATTTTATTTTTGAATTTTTTTATTATATTCGTGGTAAACCACTTGGGGGCGGGGGGTTGGGGGGTTTTTAATTATGCATTCGCCGTTTACACTGTCCTTTCCGCTTTAACAATATTTGGACTAAAAAGCTCAATAATAAAACACTTAGCTGAATATAGAGACCGGAAAGAAGAGTCCAGAACACTAGTCTTCTCTGCTTTAGTGCTTGTTTTAACAACATCCATGATACTCACAACCTTATTTTTGTTCTTAACTAGCCGGTTTATAAACTCCCCTAACATTAATGTGGTGTCTCTATACTATGTGATCATTGCTTTACCCGTTTTTTCTATCAATGAGGTACTTATGGGTCTCTTGAACGGTCAGAGGAAAATGAAGGAGTATGCAATCCTTAGAGCATCCAGATGGATATTAATTTTTTGTTTTGTGCTTTATGTAATATTTCAAAGAAAAAATGTGGAGCTCACATTGTTTGCATTTCTATTTACTGAGAGCTTGCTACTTATCACACTACTGCTTCTAAATAAAGGTCAGATTTGGATAAAAAAGCTTAACTACGCCTGGCTTAAAAAACATGGTTGGTTTGGATTCAAAGCTTCCCTCATTCAGTCTATTAATGCGTTGGACAGCAGGGCGTCTGTTCTGCTTGTGGGATATTTACTAGCCAGCGTAAGTACAGGTATTTATACCTTTGCCTTTACGGTAACTAGCGGCATAATTATGATTCCGTCTATCATCGCTTTGAATTTTAATCCTATAATCTCAAACCTATGGTCAAAAGATAAGAAAGCGCTGCTGAGGCATTTTAAAACCCTCAGAAAAGGAGCGTACCTTATTACTGCCCTTAGCGCATTGGGAGCTGGTCTAATTTACCCGTTTTTTGTTAAGTTTTTCATGAAGGGAGATGTATACGATGAAAGCATTCCCGTTTTCTATGCTCTTCTAGTAGGTGTGATCTTTACCTCTTCTGTGATCTGGAAAGGCGGTTTCCTTCCTATGATAGGAAAGCCGGGAAAACAGGCTGGAATAAGACTTTTCAGTTTGGTGACTAATGTGTTATTAAATCTGCTGTTTATCCCAAGATTTGGTTTACTTGGAGCTGCTCTAGCCACCGCTCTTTCTAATATTATATTTTCGATAATATTGAATACTGCTATTAAAAGAGAGTTTTTAATAATAGTTTAATTTATTTAGTAAACTGTAATTGCCCACAAAAAAACCGATGGATAAGAAAAACAACAATAATAAAATAGGCCTGTATTTCTATGATTTGCTGTTAGTAGTTATTTCAACCGTGGGAATTGTTAATATTATTTTGCTGGCCTTAAAAAGTTTCGAACCAGTTTATTCCATCACTCTCAGTTTATTATTGTTTTCTATCTTTATAATTCTTTTTAAAAAATACTTGGGCGCTGTTTCTAGGGATAAAAGATTTACCGTCAGTGCAGTAGTATTACTTCTAGCGGCTGTATTGATTAGACTACCGCCCACCTTGTATCTACTAGGTGGCCAGGACCAAGGCACTTACATAAGTATTTCAAAGCAATATGAACTGGATAATAAACTGTACATGGTCGATGAGTTCAGGGAAACACTAACAGACGGTCAAAAAGAACTATATGACCGTGACGGTAACTACATAATGCCCAGTTTCGAAAAGTGGAATAGACCAAACTCGGAATATACAATGAGGTTTTACCCTGCCTACCCTTCTTATTTAAGCGTCTCTTCTTTTTTACTAGGTTCAAATAATAGAGTGTTCCTATTAACCCTATTTTCTGCCATAACTTTAATTAATTCTTACCTCATCACATATCATTTAACAAAAAACAAGCGTACGTCCCTAATAGTAATGTTGCTGTTTTCCATTAATCCTTTACATTTATTTTTCTCTAAGTTCCCTGTAGGAGAAATCTCCGCTTTAGCGTTTTCCTCATCCGGTCTATATTTTCTTCTCAGATATTTGAACTGCAAAAACAACGGTTACAAAGACTGTCTGTTTTTAATCTTTTCTCTTATGTCATTTTTTGTTTTTTCATTCACTAGAATGACGTTTTTTATCTACTTTCCAGTTTTACTACTGATAGTTTTACTCAATTATTACAATAGTAACAAGATAGCGTTAATTTTATATTCTTTGGCAAATATCTTGATACTTAGCGCCACCTACATCTACTACCGTTTGTTTATGTTTCCCTTATATAACGGGCTTTATCCAAAAACAATTGGTTTTGCTTTAGATAAAATTATTCCTCTTAACTTGGAAACAAACTTAAAGATACTCGTTTTTCTTATTTTGTTAGTTTTAATATTTATTGTATTTTCCAATCAGAAAATTTACAGCCTATTTTCTAAAACCCTTAAACAGTCGTATATACTACTATCTTCTGCTTTTTTCTATATCATTTACCGCGCTACCGTAAAAGACTTCGACATCCTCTTTTCCGGATCAAACACAGCGCTGGTACGTTGGAATATGCTTTATAGGGGATTTGATACTATTAAGCATGCCACGTTGGTCTCAATAATAAACTACGTTAGTGTTGTAGGATTCATTATCTTTGTTTCGGTAGCACTATTAAATATTTTTAGAAAGAAAGTTAGCGTATACCACTTTCTTGCCTTCATTAGTACTTACTTTTTGGTTATTTACGTCTATAAAACCGGCTTTGTTAGATATGACTACTACAACGCCCGATATTTCTTTGTGGAGGTAGTTCCTGCCATATTATTAACGGTGGGAATTTTCCTTGGTGAAATCATTCAAAAGAAAAGAACTAGAGTTCTAGGCTACATATTCTTAATACTCACAAGTCTGTACTTCTTAACCTTTTCTATTTTTCAAATAGGAAAATATGAAGGAGTTGACGTTAACTTCTTTAAAAACATTGATAAAAAAATCGGAAGCGACTCAATAATTCTTTTTGTTAACAAAAACATTTACCCAAGTAAGTATGCGAAAAACTTTAATGATTATGTGGCAGGTCCTATGAAATATTATTATGGTAAAAATATTCTTATGTTAAGGTCTGAGGAAGAGTTACTTGATACAACAGTTATGGAGATGGCTGAGAACTTCCAAAATGTGTATTTCCTCTCAAACGTACCTATTTCAGAGAGGTACCTTCCTAAAAACCAAGAAAAGATTAAGCTTAATTACTACCACTTCAACAACTCCCCGGGGTGCGGATATCACAATTATGAGTTTTTAAGGGTAGCTAATATCACTGAAATACCCCTTCCAGACACATTAAACTGCATGTTACTACCTAACGCTTATTATGAAAGATCAAGAGACTATTACTTTGGAGGTTTTTAACAGTTTTCTAGGGTTTTTCCCCGTTTAGAACTCCAAACCACCTCTCATCGTCATCTTTGGCTACAATTTTCTTATTAAGCTTGTTAACCAATTCAAGCAGTGGAGACCTTGTAAACCTGGTAAAGGCAACAGTATCTTTTGGTAAACATTTGCCCGCGTATCCTCTTTTTCCTTTATGAAAAACCTTAAGGTGGTTATCTCCAATCCATTTTCTGTGATACATGGCATCCATAACCATGTCGTAGTCTGCACCATGCTCAACAGCGGCGTCATAAACCTGGTTAGCAAAAGTGACCTTAGTAGCATAAAAACTATTAATCGAATATTTTATAAATTCTGCGGTGGTGTTATCTGTTACAACCAAGTGGGGTTTGTACGTATCTTTTTTCCTCACATTTTTTTGAAATTCATAAAAATCCCTGGCTAATTTTTCCTCACTGGCACCAAGCACTTCTAAATCCGGGTCTAACGCGTCCTCTTCGGCTGTAGATTCCGTGAGAAATTCAGGAGCAGAAACTATATCCACATTGTACTTTTTCATCAGCTTAACCGCCGTCCCCGGAATGACAGTGGATCTGATTACTACAATATTGTTTTTATCTTTTTGGGAAATATTTTTCACCCAATCTTCAACTATGCTTGTGTCGCAGTCTCCTTCTTTTGTAGGAGGCGTCGGTACGCAAAGTAATATCCACTTGGCTTTGTCACACATTTCTTCTAAAGTTACGTTACTGTCTTCAAGATCAATGTATAATTTAATGTCTAACGCTTTTGCGTAGGCTTTGCCCAACACACCATAGCCAATGATTCCTGCCTGTTCATTCATTCTGCTCTTCTTCCTTGGGTTTTTCCTTTTCCAGATTTCCAACCTCTTTGATAATTTTATCCATACTTTCCAACAATGACTCTTCTGATGGCTCTATAACCACATCTGGGCTCTCTGGCGGTTCATAAGGTTTATCCTCACCTACTTCTCCTCCACTTACGTAAATCCAGTATGGATTACAGATCTGAGTAATCTTTTCCCTAGCGTCTTGAAAAGGAGCGATCACAGAAACTACAACGTTGTGTCCTTGATTATTAAGAACCTTAGCCAATCTTGCTACACGCAGATTGTGCTCTTCCCTATCTTCTTTACTAAAACTGGCGCCAAGAGATATTGATTCCCTCATGGCGTTTCCCTCTAATATAATGCCGTTTAATCTTTCTTTTAATAAGTGCGCTAGCTCAGACTTTCCTGAACCAACATTACCGGTAAACCATACTACTCTTTTTTGAGAGTCTCTAATTTTTGTAGCAGATATGTCTTCTACCGAATCCTCAAGCGTGAGTTCTCTAATTTTATATCCCACTTTTCTCCCATAACAAATCTCTGCAATATCGGGAATTGCCACAATTTTCACCCGATCACCGTACTCAGCAAACTCCTTTCTTATCATTACCTCTCTTTCTTCTACCGTATAGGGATCTTGCTCTGATACTTCAGTCTCTCTAATGGCTATTAAAACGGGTTTTCCTTCGTCTAATACTTTTTCTATTAATGTTTTGTGGCCCTTATGTATGGGCTGCCATCTTCCAACGAATAATGAGTGCATAATATAATTCTAATTTATCAAAATAAATTTTATAATATTATTTAATATGTTTCCACAACATTATTTTTCCCAAGCTTTCATAGCTGTCTTGGCTTCCTTCACTGTCATTTTTTTTGTCACCACGCCCATTTGTACCAAAACATAGTCGTTAACCTGTACGCCCTCTTCGCCTATGAAGGCTTCCCGCACCTGTCCCGGGTATTCTATAACCGCCTTTCGGCCCTTTATAGCTTTAATTTTTCCCGGTATTGCTAAACACATGTTATGTTATTATAAATAATGTTATCGATTTAGAGAAGTTTTATGGACGAACAAAAACAAGAACAGGTACAAGAAACCCAAACCAAAAAGAAAAAAATGGCCATAGGGTGGTTTTCATTTACTTGTTGCGAAGATAGCACTATATTATTTACGGAACTACTAAACGATCATTTTGACGAATGGAAAAAAGTAGTCGATTTTCAACATGTAAGATCTCTCAAAACTAACAATAAGCTGGAAAATTTGGACGTGGCTTTCATCGAAGGGGCAGTTTCTTCGTCTACACAAGAAGAGGAAGTTAAAAAAATAAGGGACAACGCCAAATACGTGGTAGCCATAGGTTCTTGCGCTTGCACAGGCATGCCCTCTGCCAGCAGAAATGACTTTGGCGATGAGCAAATAAACGAACGCATCCAATGGTATTTGGATCATTTTGACTACAGTGATAAAGTACAAAAACTGGAGGAAGTCATACAGGTAGATGACAAGGTAGATGGCTGCCCTATGAACGTACAAACTTTTTATCAAGTTTTAGAAAAATATTTAAAAATTTTTAACATACCTTAATATGCACAGTGGTGAAATAAACATAGATTCTATATCAAAAGTTGAAGGAACAGCTGGTTTAGAGGTAACTGTCAGAAACGGCCAGGTAAAAGATTTAAAATTTATTATCAAGGATTATCGAAGGTTTTACACTGAAGCGGTCAAGGGCAAACCTTATATTGCCGCGGGTTCATTTTTGTCCAGGATTTGTGGTACTTGTTCTGTAGCACACCTTTTTGCCTCCCTGGAAGCCATAGAAAAATCCCAAGGCATTGAAAACACTGAGCAAACTATGACTTTAAGAAGGCTTGCTTATAATGCTTTGATGATCAGGGACCACGCCTTGCACCTATACTTTTTTGTTTTGCCTGATGTGTTGGGCATAGACTCCATTTTAGACATTCCTGATGATCACGATGATTTTGGCCATACTTTACTACACGATTCTTTTGATATTAAAAGGGTGGGCACAAAAATCTCTGATGTAACAATCGGCGCCGCTATTCACGCACCTTATCCTACTGTCGGTGGCTTATTAAAGTTACCGGACTCATCCAAATTTCCGGAATTAATCGCTGATCTAGAAAAAATCCGCTCCCAAGTTCTTAGAGGTGTAAAACTTTTCTTTGATTGGAAAGAGGAGCTGATAAGAAATTCTGATTATCTTTGTATTCGAAATCCCGACAGGTTTGATTTTCTGGAAGGAGAAGTGGTCAACTCTAGTGGCAAAAAAGTTCCTGAAGAAAATTTCCATGACTTTTTGAAATCAGTAGTTATCCCTTACTCTCAAGCTGAGGGTTATGTATTTTCTGATGATCATGAGGACTACTTAGTTGGCTCTTTGGCTCGAATAAATCTCAACAAAGATCAGCTCCATCCCAAAACTGTTGAAAGTTTAAGAGAAATATTAGACGCTTTCCCTTCTAATAACGTCTTCGATAATAACCTAGCTCAAGCTATTGAGATTTTACACTGCGTAGACGATTCTTTAGATATTTTAAGAAATATTGAGTTAAAAGATGAAAAACCAATTAGAAAACCCCCTCAAGCAGGCAGAGGGGTGGGCGTAGTGGAGGCCCCAAGAGGAATTTTGTACCACATGGCAGAAATTGACGAAAAAGGCATGATCATAGATTACGATGTTATTGTACCTACAGCTCAAAACCAAATAAACATAGAAAACGATTTAAAAAAATATTTTAACGAAAATATGGATAAACACCAGGACATTTTACGTTTAGAAGCTGAAAAAATTATCCGGGCTTACGATCCTTGCATGTCTTGTGCTACTAATTTTTTGACCATGGAGTGGATAGAACTGTAGTCAGCATCTCCCGTCATGGGAATCCCTAAAATAGTGATTTTTCCCAACTTCCCAATTTTCTTTAGATATTTTAATTGAAAACCAAGATCAAAATCATGCACTGAGGTACGAGGAGAGAGTTTGATCTTATCCGGATCAGCATCTTCAAAAATTCGGGCCTTGGAAATTCCCTCAACCGCATCCATAATAACAATCTGTTTCTCATCTACAAACGGTAGGTCTTCGTTTGGTTTAATGAAAATGAATTTAATTTTAGGAAAATCAGCACTTAGTTTCTCTGTATGTTTATGTGCCCAGCTATCTTCGAGCATATCCTGATTTCCGAAAACATAGACTTTCATAACAATTTACTTTAAGATACCACACAAACAAAGTAATAAATTAGACGAACTTTAAATCAAAAAAGGAGGAAAAGATGAGTAGTGGCCTACAGCTTGCGGCAAGATTTGCTTACCCAGCTTACAGAAATAGTTCTTGCGGCACCGGAAAACTACCGGAAGAAGCAATCATCAAATGTATTCTTACCGGCCAATGCAAAGGTGTTAGGAAAGAATTTGGTCAATTTGCCAACATGTTTCCGTACCTGACAACCATTAAAAGCATGATAGGCACAGCTGACGCATTTAAACCGGAGGTAACGCGTGCTTATTGGTTGGGCAGTGATGATCTACATAAAGCTGAGCCCAAACATTTTGAGCTTCTTCTCTCCGAAATGGTAGTCAAAGGCTATCCTAGGGAGAACTTGGATGAATTAAGAAAGATTGCACCTGCAAATTTCATCCCTATGCACCTTTATCAAGTTTTGCTAGGTCATTTTTTAAGTGGGGGAACAAGAAAGGACCTTGGTGGAGTCAATAATTGCATGGTTAGATTTGGCGTAATAACAGAAATTTCAGAAAAGACAGCCGCTGTAGATCTGATCTCTCTGACTAATAAGAGAAGAAAACTGGTTACTACCAACCTCCGGGAAGAAGTGGAATTCGACCCTAGACTTTTCAAGCCATCACTTAAGGTAGGAAACACAGTAGCAGTACATTTAAAATGGGTAGCTGTTAACCTAACAAAAACACCAATAGACTCAGCAAATCTCCTGAACTGGACCAAGGAAGTAGTCAACGCGTATAACGCCTAGAGGACGGGTGAACCTCAGTTAAATATAACTGATGCCTGTCCTCTTTTTTTATGTTCGATCAAGCCGGCCAAACTTGCTGACCTGTTTCTGTATCTTCGACAATAATGGCCTTGGTGGGACATGATTGAGCTGCCATGATGATATTTTCTTCATCAGTGCTTCCTTCCGTGATCACTGCCTTGTTCTCTCCGTCTAAGGTAAAGCTATCCGGAGAAAAAGCTAAACAGGAAGCGGCCCCTATACAAAGTTCTCTTACAACCTGAACTTTGTACTTGCCGATTTGTAATATTTTGTCATTTTCTGAGAAATCACTCATAAACTTAAGAATAAACTAAATATACTTTTTGAACAACCCGTCCAAATCTTTTCGAACCGGTGAATGCTCTATAAGAGGAGTTTCTGCTAATTGGGGCAATACGCTCTCATAGCTTTGTTTTTCCTCTTTATAAAATACTCCCAAAGGTATAGCTTTTTCACCAAACTCTAATGATTTTTTGAAGGCTGCTTCTTTGTTTGTAACATCATGATCTTCTCCCAAATAGTACTTATTCTGCTGATAAAACTCGTGAGTTAAAACTTTATTGAAAGTCTGACATGGCTGCATGACATCCACCAAGGCAAATCCCTTGTGTTCATTGGCTTGAATAAATAAGTCGGTCAGCTGCTTTATATCTCCGGTAAACCCTCTGGCTACAAAAGTAGCTCCTGCCGCTATAGCCATAGTTATGGGCATAAGCGGATAGTCAGGATTTCCCTGCGGCGTAGATTTGGTCTTCAACCCATGAGGCGTAGCCGGAGATGTCTGCCCTGTTGTTAGTGCATACAATCCGTTATCGTGCAAAATTAAAGTTATATCGTGGTTTCTTCTAGCCGCGTGTATAAAATGGTTGCCGCCTTCACCTAAAGAGTCTCCATCACCGGAAAAAGCAAATACGTTTAAGCGATGATTGGCCATTTTTATACCCGACGCTACAGGAACCGGCCTGCCGTGCAAACCCTCAAAGGAAGTTAGCTTGGTAAAGTTTAAAATGTGTCCATGGCATCCTATACCGGCCACTATAGCCGTATTGGTATTATCCCAGTCTTTTTCTACAGCTGCGTTTTTAAAAGCCAACCATAAAGGTAGATTTCCGCAACCGGGACACCAGTTCGGGTCATATGGTGTTTTTAAATCTGCTAATGTAGTCATGATTTGCCTCCTTTCAAAACAGAATTTATCTTTTCGACCATCTCCTCTACATAGATTGGTCTGCCATCATATTTTAAGAAGTTGTCCTTAATTTCAATACCTGTTTTTTCTCTGATGATACCGCCCAGGTGTGCTGTGAAGTTGCATTCAACATTAATAACGTGTTTTGCTTTGCTCAGTACTTTTTTTACTTTGGCCACCGGAAAAGGATTTATCCAAGTTAAATGTAAAAAGTTAACATTATCGAATTTTTTCAGTGCCTGTGTGATGGTTCCTTTATTACTACCCCATGAAATTATTGTCAGATCAGCATTTTCCGGACCGAACAACTCCGGTTCGGGCATGTCTTGTTGAGCGCAAGTTTCCAGCTTTTTCATTCTTTTTTCCATTTGCTCATTGCGATTTTGAATTTCTTCACTGGAGTAACCAATAGCGTCGTGCTCATCGGAATTAGCAATAAAGTAATTCCCTACTCCGGGAACTGATCTATGAGAAATTCCATCATCTGATAAAGCGTATCTTTCATAGTTTTCGACTTTTTCCATGGTGAAATTACCTCTATCCACCTCAAAATCCTTGATATTCAGATACTGAATGCTCTTATCATTTTCACAAATATTTTTATCGATTAGTACCACTACAGGTGTTTGGTATTTTTCTGCCAAATTAAAAGCTTCCATGGTCATGTAAAAAGTTTCTTCCGGATCTCCGGGGGTTAATATAATCCTGGGAAAATCATCCTGATGAGCATGTAATACAAATCGTAGATCTCCCTGGCTGCTCCAAGTAGGAATTCCTGTAGCCGGACCTCCGCGCTGACCCTCAATAATCACTACCGGTAGCTCTGCAATGCCTGCCAAACCGTAGCTTTCAGTCATTAAGGCAAAACCTCCACCTGAGGTAGCGGTCATGGCCCTAGCACCGGCAAAGGAAGCTCCTAAAGCCATATTTATGGCCGCAATCTCATCTTCAGGCTGTTTATACACATAACCGTATGTTTCCTGATGTTTAGCCAGTACATGCAATATATTTGATATAGGTGACATGGGATAAATAGCGGCAAACTGCACTCCACCGGCAATGGCGCCTAAGGCAGCCGCTTCATTACCGTTGATAACCATCCTAGGAATAGCGGAAGACATAGTGTCCTCAGGTTTTAAAGTATCATTTATTACATTGGGGTAATTTTCTTTTGCAAAATTGTAACCTAACTCAGCAGCTTTTTGATCAGCCTGCACAATCTCCTCACCCTTGTCGGCAAATTCTTCATGAACAAGATTTTTCAAAATATCCATACTGCCACCCAAATGAGCTGTAGCAGCTCCCAAAGCCACAGTATTTACCAACAACTCACCGCCACCAGCCTCTTTAGCCAAGGCAGACAAAGGAACCGGACAAAGATTCACGCCCTCAGGCACTTTGGAAGTATCCAAATTATCATCTCCATCAAACACAATTCCCGCTCCCTTAGTTAGTTCATCCACATGAAAATCAATGGATTCTTGATTTAGGGCAATTAAAAAGTCTGTTTTGCTGCTAGGACCGGTTACCTCTTCATTACAAATGTTTATTTGCATCACATTATGTCCGCCCCTAATTATAGATGGGTATTCAATATAGTTATAAATAAACCGTCCCGAACGATTAGCAAATCGAGCATATAAAATGCCTGCGGATTTTATTCCTTGCCCTGCCATACCGGCAATTTTTAGTGTAAAAATTTCTTGCATTACACAAACCTTTCTGTAAAAATTCTTTCTTTGGGGCAGCCGTTGGCCTGCAATAACTCACTAGCGTCAGCGATCATAGCTCTGTGACCACACAAATAGGCCACACTTTTACTAGTATCCGGGAAGTCCTGCTTTACATATTCTGTGATAAATCCTGTGTGCCCGGTCCAAGATTCATCAGGTTTGAATATAGCAATATCATAATCAAAGTTTGGGTACTCTTTTTTAAGATTTTCAAAATAATCCTGCCAAAAGATCTCATGAGGAAAAGTAAGCCCAAAATATAATTTCATAGGTGTTTTCACTCCTTGCTCTTTTAGGGCCGAATCTATCATGCACCTAAGTGCGCTCATACCTGATCCTGTACCTAAAAACAGTAGTTGTTCCACACTTTCTTCCAATTCAAGAGTGAACTTTCCAAAAGGTCCTAAAAAGGGCAGTTTATCGCCAGGTTTTAAACTCTCGAAAAACTTTGAGCCCGGTCCGCCCGGTCTAATATCCACCAACAAGGCAAATTTGTTAGGTCCCAGTTTGGTAGTAATAGAATATGCCCTGATGGCATCCGGCGCTACCTTAACACTAATATACTGCCCGGGTTTGAAATCAAACGGTTCTTCAGTTTCCACCTCATAATAATGAAAATACGCTGCCAACACCTCATGTTTAGTAGCAGTAGCTGTTTTCATGGTTGGAGGATTTGGAGTTGTTTTTTGTTCGATTTCTTTCATAATGATTTTTCCATCCACAGCCCACACATCATTTAATGTTACTATAACCGGATTGATTTCTATATCCTCAGCCTCAGGAATCATGGTTTCCAGCTTAGCAACACGTAAGATCAGATCATACAGTTTTTCCAAGGAATAAGGTGGCTCACCTTCATGGCCTTTTAGTATTTCGTAAATTTTAGATTTTTGCACTAACTCAACAACTTGCTGACGTGTTATAGGTAGTAAATGTAAGTTTTTATCATCGATTAATTCCGCATAAGATCCGCCGGCTCCAAAAAGCAATACCGGACCAAAAGTTGGATCATGCTTGAAGCCAACTATCACTTCTACGCCATTTTGAATGTCTTTTTGGATTTGGAAAACCAAATGTTCCTTAATTCCCCGGTCCAACTGTTCGACTTTTCTTTCCAGCATATGCCAAGCTTCATCCAGTTGTTTTTCATTTAATATATCCAGCACCACGCCGCCCACTTCTTTTTTGTGCAACAATCCGGGAGATGATAGTTTCAAAACAACAGGCCAGCCATGTTCTTTTGCAAATTCTTTGGCCTCGTCCAAACTAGCGGCTGCCTTGGTTGGCGGCGATTTTATTCCAGCCGAGCATAATACTTTATCAGCCATGAGATTATCCAATGTTTTGTATTTTTTGTTTACGGCCTCTTGTATAGCGGCACGGCAAGAGTTGTCGTCTGATTCCAATTGCACGGTTTCTTCTACAAATCCATCCTCATGGGCTTCAAGTTGGTATTTTTTAAATTTCCACATAGCTCCTACGGCTGCAATGGCTCTTTCCGGGTATCTAAAAGAGGGTATTTTATATTCATTCAATTTTTGTTCACCTTCCGCTACCAGTTTTCCACCTATAAATGAGCAAAATATGGGTTTTTTGTATTTTTTGGATAAATTACCGATGGTTTCAGCTGTTTGGGCTATCTGTGTCATGATTTGCGGGGTTAAGATCACTACCAAAGAATGTACATCATCTGTCTGCAATACCGCTTCAATGGCTTGGGAAAACCTATCAGCTAGTGCGTCCCCGAGCACATCAACCGGATTTACTATGCTTGCTGATCTTGGTAGAGCTTCGGTTAATTTATCTTTAGTGAGTTGATCAAATTCTGCTAATTCCAACCCTTCCTGAATAACCGCATCCGCACTTATAACTGCCGGGCCTCCGGCATTGGAAACAACTGCTACTTTAGGACCCTGGGGTAAATCTTCCCAAGCAAAGGCTCTGGCAACATCGAAAAAATCTTCCAAAGTCTGACATCTTACAACTCCAGCATGTTTTAAAACAGCGTCTAACACATCATCCTCACCGGCAATGGCGCCCGTATGGGACTGCATGGCTTTAGCCGCTGCTTTGGTTTTTCCGGGTTTGATGACAAAAACAGGATTGGTTTTAGTAATTTCTTTAGCCAAGCGTAAAAATTCTTTCCCATCTGCTAAAGATTCCAAATATAAACCAATGGGTGAGAGGCTAGATAATCCCTCACCGTTGTGGTTGGCTAAAGTATTCTGATCTTGTTCGTGAAAATATCTCAAGATGTTGTTTTCACTCAAACCGGCTTTGTTGCCTAATGTGACAAATTCACTTAAACCTAAACCTACAAAATTACACCAATCAAAAAGTCCCGCCGCAATGGCTCCGGATTGAGTAATAAAACGTAAATTTCCAACCTGCTTAACCGGCTCGCCAAACGTAGCGTTAATAGGGGCGAGATTATTGACAAAACCCAGACAATTTGGCCCTAAAAGGTTGATTTCATGCTTTTTTACTATTTCTACCAGGTTTTTTTCTAGTTTCGCACCTTCCTCACCGATTTCTTTAAACCCGGCTGATAAAACTACTACGTTTTTGGTGCCTTTTTCGCCTACTTGCTTTAAAACCTCCACTACCTGACAAGACGGTATTGATATGATCACCAGTTCCGGTGTTTCGGGCAGTTTTGTAATGTCAGGGTAAGCTTTAATATCATTTATACTGTCCGCATGAGGATTAACCGGGTATATTTTCCCAGTAAAACCACTTTCCCTTATGTTTTTTAAAATAATGGTACCTAATTTCTCGGGAGACCTGGAAGCACCTATTATAGCCACTGATTTTGGATAAAAAAAACTTACTAATTCTGTGGGCATACGTTTAGTCTATGGGAGATTAATTAATGTGTCAAAGACTTAAACCTTTAACAAAAGCGTGTAATAATAAGTCAACAGGTAACAAATTTGGAAATAACATATGCCAAAAATCGAACATTTTGACATCCCTGCAGATAACATTCAAAGAGCCAAAAAATTCTACGAAAACTTATTCGCCTGGAAAATTGATAAGATGCCTGGCGACATGGAATACTACGACATAACAACAGAAAAAGGAGCTCTAGCAGGGGGTATGGGACAAAAACAGGCTGATCAAAAAATTACTAACTACGTAGGCGTTGATGATATAGACAAATACATAAACAGCGTAAGAAAGTACGGCGGGAAGATGATAACACCAAAAATCGAGGTTCCCGGCTACGGTTGGCTGGCTACTTTTGAAGACACAGAAGGAAATATCATGGGGCTTTGGCAAACGAACTAAGCTTGTCCGGATTGTAGTGATAAAATAATAAAGTATGAAAAAATTCCTGCTGTTTCTTTTGGTACTCATATCTTTAGCGGCAATATTTCTTTACAAAAATGATCTTTATAAAATTTTTGACCGCTGGATAAACTTTTCTTTTTGCGACAGCCCCATTACCTATAAAGTAGGTTCTATCGACCAGAAATTCGAAAAATCAAGAAGCGAAGTGGTGGAAAACACAAAAAAAGCGGGTCTGCTGTGGAACGAGTTGATCGGCAAAGACCTTTTTGTTTATGATCAGAATTCAAAACTGGAAATAAGTCTGGTTTTTGATGAGAGGCAGGGATCTTTGGCCAATATTAATGAACAAAGAGAGGATCTTGATGCAAAAAGAGAGGATCTCATGATGAGTGCAAAGGAGTTCGAAGACAAAAGGGCAGATCTTCAAACCAACCTTGACGAGCTCAATAATGAGATTAATTACTGGAACCAAAAAGGTGGAGCTCCTCAAGATGTTTATGATACGTTGACTAAAAAACAGGGAAGACTGCAAAGAGAAATCGAAAACATAAACTCCATGGCTGAAAAACTTAATCTAACTGCCCAAAAAGTTAATCAGGAAGTGGAATCCGTTAATAAAGAGGTAGAAAAATTTAACAACATTCTTTCTGTTAAACCTGAGGAGGGCATCTACATGGCAGGCCCTAACAAAATTGAGATCTACATTTATGACAGTGACCAAAACTTTATGCACACAGTAGCTCATGAGCTAGGCCATGCGCTAGGTCTTGACCACGTGGAAGATCAGGTTGCCATTATGTACCCTGTTTCCTCCCCCGGATCACACGCTACAGACGCAGACCTACAAGCTATTTCTCAATTTTGCTCTGAAAACAACCGCCTGGATCTAATTAAAAATGACCTTAAAAATCTTTTGTACATACTTTTGGCACAACTTGATTTTGTGGTAACATAAAAAACATGAAAATCCCCTACAAACTAATTTTAATTGGTGTTTTAGCCATTATTATAGTCGCTTTTTTAAAAGATAGACCAAAAGAGAACTTAACGTCCAGTGCTAATATTTCTGAAGAGCTATCGCAACTTTATACAAATAAAAATTTCGAAGAAAAACCGATTAATTTTGCTCAGTGTGTGCCTGATGATGGTTTCAAAGTTAATTTAGGGTTGGGTTCAAGTAAATTAACCGTCATAGGTCCCGAAGATGAGTTTTGTCTTACCCAAACTACTTTTGAAACTGAGGGCGGTTATTATATCAACGAATGTAAAATTCCCCTTTCTTTAGGTCAAGTTGTGTTTAGTGATAATAGTTTTGATGAAATTTCCCAGTACTGCCAATTAAAAACCACCGGCAGTGGTCTGTTGGAACTAGAGTAAATAAGATACAATGTATGCAGGATAAACTGCCATGGTCCAAAATACTGCCGTAGACACCGCAGATTCCCAGCCAAGAAAATTGCAAAATGAGAATCTGGCAAATTTAATTAGTAACCCCGGAGCTGATCCTGTCCAACTCATCAACGTAATACTCCATGAACTAGCTTATTTATTAGCCTCAGATATTCTTTTCGAACCGGCACAAGAAGATATCCGTATTAGGGCAAGAATTGACGGTGTTTTATACGAGGTAGGAAAAATGAGCCATGATATGTATGCGGCGGTAGCTTCCAGAATAAAAATTATCTGCAATCTGGATATTACAAGAAAAAGCCAGGTTCAGGAAGGACAGTTCACTGTCGAACACGAAAATGGCATTATAAATCTTAGAGTAGAAATTGTGGAAACCGTTCATGGAGAACTGATTGTTTTTAGACTACACGAGAAACGTACTATTGTTATGAAGCTTTCTGAGTTGGGCTTTAGCAAAGACTCATATGATCAATATTGGAAAATGCTGGATCAGAAAAGCGGCTTGGTGCTGGTGTGCGGACCAACCGGCAGTGGTAAAACCACCACCCTATACTCTACACTTACTGCCTTGAAGAGAAAAGATGATTACAACATCATGACGGTTGAAGATCCGGTTGAGTTCCACTTGGAAGGTACCAATCAGATCCAAACCAGCAAAGACCGTGATTTTACATTTGCTAAAGGACTAAGAACTATGTTGCGCCTAAGCCCTGACATAGTGTTAGTAGGAGAGATCAGAGATAAAGAAACAGCAGAAATTGCTGTTGAATCAGGTCTGACCGGTTTACTGGTCTTGTCCACGGTGCATGCGGAAGATTCTGTTGGTGCTTTGTTTAGAATGCTGGATCTTGGTGTGGAAACTTACCTTTTAAATTCCTCACTAGTGGGTATTGTGGCACAACGATTAACCAGAAAAAACTGTCCCTCTTGTATAAAACCCTACGCTCCCACTCAAGAAGAAATTGATATTTTTACCAACATAGTTGGCAGGCCTCCTAATAAATTATTCAAATCCGCCGGGTGTCCTACCTGCCAAAAACTGGCTTACAAAGGCAGGATAGGAATTTATGAGGTCCTCAGAATCGATGCCAAAGTTAGGGGGTTGATCAGAACAAAGGCTAGTGAAGAAGAATTCAGAGAAACTTTAAAACAAATGAACTTTACAACTCTTCTTAAAGACGGTCTATTAAAATGTGAGCAGGGCATCACAACTATCGATGAGGTCCTCAGAAACAGTCTTCGTGTCGAATAGTTGCACATGATAGTATAATGTATCTATGAATGGATACATTGCAAACATAGAAAACGAAACCCTAAGTAATCAAAATTTCCGCAAAGTCCTATTTACAGGTCCTAAAATCCAACTCGTAGTCATGACTCTTCAACCGGGAGAGGAAATCGGCTCTGAGGTTCATGCTGACATCGATCAGTACATCAAGGTACAAACAGGTGTCGCTAAGATTTATATTGACGGCGAAGAGCACATCATAGGACCGGACTACGTAGTAATTATTCCTGCCGGAGCTGAGCACAATGTAGTGAACGGCTCAGGAGAGGAGCCTCTAAGACTATATACTGTCTACTCTCCTCCTGAACACTCGCACGGCACTATTCATCGAAGCAAAGAAGAAGCCGATAAAGCTGAGCACCACCATTAACACCATGGCCCAAGGTCGTATACTACAAAAGGAAAAAATGACAGATTCTCAAAGAGCTAGGATTGAAGAATTCACTAGAGGTTTTACTAGTAGAGCTAAGGCAGGTATGGCAGATAGAGATCTATTAAAATTTTTAAATCTCGATCTTGGTAGTGTACATGCCTATTCCATAAAAGGAGAGTTGGAAAAGGACACATCAAAACCTGAGGGCGCCGAGTTTAATTACATGGTAAATGGCGTAAGTCTATATGCCTGTGCCGGTAGGGATGTTGAAGTTACCTTAGAAGAGTGCAAATACGGAGACTACGTTAGGATTGTACTAGCACCAAATAGTTTGGTTGTCTTGGATATCGATAAGTTATAAACTTTCTGCAAGTTATAAACTCTCTGCCCCATAAATTATGAAAAAACAGTATCTCCTTATAATAATAACTTTAGTTGTCACATTCGGCCTCATTATTTCTATTATTATATTTGCTCCAACCGGAGAAGAGTTTGACCAAACTAGGGAATCTGCTGTATCTAAAGCTGAGGAAACCTTAAGAACCGGTGTTGATCTTCTTAGGCAAAAGATAAGAGAGCCGGCCGTAGCAGGTGATTTTTATCCTAAAGAACCGGCTATGTTGAATAAACAGCTGGAAGACTATTTGGAACAAACAGAGAAGGTGGAGGTTGCGGGGAAGTTGCGGGTACTCATTGTTCCTCATGCCGGAATCAATTTCTCCGGCCAAACTGCCGCGGAGGGTTTTAAACAAATCAGTGGAGAGAAATATTCAAAAATTATTATCTTAGGTGTAAGTCATAAAAGTCCCATTTCCCACGCAGCGGTTTATTCAGAGGGGTTGTGGGAGACTCCTTTCAGGGACATAGAGATAGATCAAGCTTTGGCTAACAAGTTAATCAGTGAGAAATACAACATTTTGGCGGATGATGCGCCCCATAAAAAGGAACACTCTTTGGAAATTCCCATTCTTTTTTTGGAAAAAGTACAAAAAAACTACACTATAGTGCCAATTTTGTTGGGGAGACCTAATAAATCTTTGGTCGATTACTTGGCCTACAAAATTGCCGGGGTGCTTGATGGTGAAACACTCCTCATTATTAGTACCGACCTATCTCATTACCCTAATTGGCAAGACGCGAACTACGCTGACCGAAACACTATTAACGCAATCCTCTCCGGAAAAGTACAGGCTCTGGATAATATGATCGCGTTCAATACGGCTGATAAATACCCCGGTTTGAGTACCTCTGCTTGTGGTTACCATGCTTTAAGAGTGGCTTTAAGGTTATCGGAAATAATGGGCATCGATAACATTAAAGAACTGGATTACACGAATTCCGGAGACATTACAGGTGATAAGGGTAGGGTGGTTGGTTATGCTGCCATTGGTATGTACAGTCAAAAAATTCCTCCTATTGTCCTTGATGAAGAGGCAAAACAAGAGGCTTTAATACTGGCTAGAGAAACTTTGGAAAATTACTACGTAAACAATCAACAAAACTACACCCCCATTAATGCTGACCTAAACCATCACATCGGGGCTTTTGTCACATTGACCAAAGACGGTGATCTAAGAGGGTGTGTTGGACATTTCGAACCTGAAGAACCTTTATATAAAACTATTCAAGATGTCTCTGTTTCCTCAGCTACTAAAGATACCAGGTTCCCGCCTGTGACAAAAGAAGAGTTGGCAGAAATAGAAATTGAGATCTCTACTATGTCTCCCCAAAAACGTATGAAAAACTGGGAGGACATTGAGGCTGGCAAGCACGGTGTTAGGATAATACTAGGAGGAAGATCCGGAACTTTATTGCCCCAGGTAGCAACCGACAACGATTGGGACTTAGTTACTTTTTTAGAAACAATTTGCGGTCAAAAAATGGGACTTGATAAAAATTGTTATAAGGATCCGATGGCTCAAATTTTTGTTTACAAAACCGATATTTTTGCTGAGGAAAATTAATTATACAAGGCATCAAGAGCCTTTAGAGCAAACTCGTTTTGAGGGTCTGTATTCAACGCATGCAAGTACATATCTTCGGCATGATTTGGCATTCCCAAACTCATGTACAAATCTGCGGTATACAAGGTTACGTCAACGTTGTCAGGATTAAAAGCTAAAGATTTATTAAAAAAGTAGGATATTGTCCTGGGCTCTCCCCCTTCTTCTAATACCGATAAACCGTATCTAAATAGCTCGTCTGCTTTGGCTTCGTCTTTTTCGGGCCAGTTCAAATCATCCCAAAAAATGAGCGGCCCCAACTCAAAATATATAAATCCCAGATTATTTATGGCTGTGCCTGATGTAGGTACCACTTGTAAACCTTTCTCATACCACTCAACGGCCCGCATTATATCCCCCTTGTAATAAAAATGACCTCCCATATCATTGTAAGCCCTAACACTTAATGGAGCCGCTTTTATATTTGCGTAAGATAAGGTTTCTGTATCCTGCCAATCGTTGTTTCGAACAATAGTTCTGGCGGTAAAAATTACTAACACCAACCCAAAAATGCCGTAAGCCAGGTATTTACTATTATATTTTCTTTGTAAATAAATAGTGCCCATTGCAAATAACACACCAACCAAAGCCGTGCCTGAGTATAAATACCTTTCAGATAAAAACCACGTGATTTTTACGGGTGAGTAGGCCGGGGCTATTAAAACCGCTAACATTATTAATATTCCTGCTATTTGCCGCTGCCTTTTTAATAAATATAAGGTTACAACTATATAAATAATGAAAGTTAGATACATAGCTACATATAATCCGGTTGTAACTTCCATACCATCGTAATAAACTGTTAAATTTTTTGGAAATACGTACAATTTACTCATTAAATAAGTTGTGTACGGATACCCCTCTATTACGGGCTTAAGGGCTTGCGTGTGCATAGTAATTCTTGTACCACCTGCAGATCTGGCAGCCAGCCTGCTCTCATAAGCTGAGCCAAAATAAGTAATGAGGTAAATACTTATTGGCACGGCAAACAGCGCTATCCACCACAATCGTGACAGGTCATATTTTTTCTCCAGAATGAGCTGATCCAGAACTACTAAACCTATTGGCGGTACTAGAACCCAAGGAGATTGTAAAACTAACATTTCCGTAATGAAAACCACTAGTGCTGCGTACAAATACTTTTTTTGATCCTTGGCATAGTACAGAAGATAAAGATTGAATATAACAAACGTAAACACAGCAAAGTATAAATAAGGAGCACCGCTGATCCAGGTTACAGCTTCTGTATTGATGGGATGGACGGCAAATACTAAGGTAGCCATACGGGCAATCCTCTTACCCCAAATTAGGTATACAAAGTAAAAAACCAGTATTGTTGCAACCACATGTAAAAAAACTGAGGCTATTCTTATGGGCAAGGGGTTAAATTCAAAAAGTCTATAAGAGATAGCGTAAAAAACTTTTTGAAGGTTATGTTTTCGTAATATTCCTCCTAAATCTCTTATGGTTTCGTCAAAAACAATACCTTGCATATCATCTACTAAAGTAAGTTGATTATCTATTGAGTTGTAATAAACTAGCACACAAACAGTCACAATAAACAGTAAAAATTTCCAGTTATAGAGTGTGATTTTCCTCATATTTGGGATCTGCTTTTTTGTTTGGGGTTTTACTTGAATCTTGTGCAGTTTTTGCTTTTTTAATTCTTTTCTCTCTTTTTTAGTAAGTTTACTCATTGCTTTTTTATCATATACAAAAGTGTAAGTTTTTCAAATGGAAGTTTTTGTTAAAATCTATATATGGATGAGATAACAATTATAACTAAAAAACAAAAAGAGGTTGTAGATATTACAGAAAACGTAAGTTCTCAACTCAAGATCTCAGAGGGCATGGTTTTTGTATTTATTACTCACACCACAGCTGCAATTACTACGGCAGATCTTGACCCAGGTACTGATTTGGACTTTCTTGATGCCATAGAAGCAATCGCCCCTGACCTAAAATACAGGCATCCGCACGACCCCAGCCATGCCAATGACCATATAATGTCTTCTATCATTGGCTCTTCTGTATCCATACCTGTGTTTAACGGTAAGCTTGTACTTGGAACTTGGCAGAGGATTGTTTTAGTCGAACTTGACGGTCCTAGGAAAAGAAATATCATAATAAACCAACTGGACCTTTCCTAAACCTCAATGGTCTTTATAACTACTTGTTTGTTCTTGTTCTCACTTTGTCTTCCGTATAGTCTGATTTCCGTAATGGGAAATGTCCAACAAATTGTTTTTAGTAAACTTTCTAATTCCCTTAGGTTTTTCTTATTCATTGATTTGCTTTTTACTCTTGCTAAAGTCAGGTGTGGATCAAAGTTACTTTTTTTCGAAAGAAACATATGGTTTAAATCTTTTTTTATTGAATTGAAAAATTCCTTAAGCTTTTCATTTTCATTAACACGTAAGTGGGCGACATCAAAATTTTTATTTTTAAAATACCCGAAGCCTTCGATCTTTACGTCCGAGGTCTCTAAAAGTTTCTTATGTTTTTTCACAACCTTTTCCACCTCATCCACATTATAATCGTCTTGTCTTCCCATAAAGAGAATTGTGATATGTAAGAAATTTGTAGTGTTTAACTTCAAATTACCGTCCACATTTTGTAATAATGCTAGTATTTTATTGTATTCTCCAATGTAATTTTCCGGTATGGGTATGCCAATAAAAAGATTGTTATATGTGCTCATCAAAAAGCCCTTTATAATTATTGCCGGCGCCTATCCTCATCCACTGTAAGCGGTACAAATCAAAGTACGTCTCTGCTTTATATCTTTTTTTAGCCACATCTATAAACCTTACTAACAAGTCAGCTGCGGCCTTAGCGTCCGGTAACGCTCTGTGTCTGTTTTCTATTCGAATACCATAACTATCTGCCAAAGAATCCAAACTAGCACTAGTTATCCCCAATGTAAGCTTTCTTCCTAACATAACTGTGCAAAGTTTTGGCAAATCCAAAGAATAACCTGCCCTTTTCATTTCGAACCATAAGAACCAGTAATCAAAATAGACGTTATGGGCCACAAATATCGATCCTTTTAACATCTCATCAACCTTAGTGGCAAAATGTGAGAATTCCTTTTTGTTTTTGACGTGAGATTTTGAAATTTTGGTAAAACTTGTGATATACGCGGGAATTGTCTGTTGCGGATTAATTAATGTTTCCCACTCCTTTACTACTTTTCCACCCTTTACTTTTACAATTCCTATATCCATTACCCGGTTGAATTCCGCATACATACCTGTAGTTTCTACATCTACCACGGAAAATTCCAAGTCATCAATTTTGGTCTTAGCGAGCTCTTTAGCTTTCATAGTTAAAGCAGGAAATTATCTCTCCGAGTAACAAAAAACGGTTGTATCTTTAAGATTTTTTAAGGCTAGGACCGGATACTTATCCATATCTGACTCAAACTTCATGATCTTATTGAAAACTCCACATTTTTCATCTGTATCTACTAGCAAAACTGTCCTGGAAAAATTTTCCGTGATGCATTTCACCGTAACTGTGATCCTTTGTTTATATTGATCATCACTATCATAAGCAATCACATATTTTTCCGATTTTACGGCTCCGCATTCCGGTAATATACCGGCAATACTACCGTCAACACCCAAGCTCATTACAGCTACGACCTTTTTTTGGTAAGCTTCGAACAGCTTTAGCAACTCCAACTCGTAACCACCGGCTTCAACTTTTGGATATGTGGGTTTTGGGCTTAGTATGGGGTGAAAATTAGATTTTTCCCATCTAATTCTTCCCATCAGGCCTGTATTTTTTATTATAAGCTCAACGCTATCACTGTGCTGGCTAAATTCACCCCATCTTTCATCTGTTAAAACCACATCCAGCGGAAAGGGGTATACAAAACTAAAAGAAAGATGGTTATAAAGCTGTTTAGTGGCCACTTCACCTGAAAGAGCCAGTAAATAATCTTTACCACCCATGTCGGACAAAATATTGATCACTCTTTCTATATGTTCTGATGGTGAGTTTAGTTCCACTACCTTCATATCATAAGCATAAAAATTTATAGGCCTTATGTCAATTAAAGTCTCTTATGTACTGTATGGTCTGCGCGTAAATTTTTAGATTATGAATAGTGGCAAGTTTGTAGGCAAGAGTATCATTAATTTTAAATAGATGTCTTAAATAAGCTCTAGAAAAATTTTTGCAGGTGTGACAATTGCAATTTTTATCTATAGGATTTTCATCTTCTTCAAAAATTTTCTTGTTTATGTATATATAACCAAATGTTCTGGGGCTATCTAGCTCTTTGTAATTTTTCGGTTTTCTCTTAAATGTGTATAACCTTTTATGCCTAGCGTCCCGGGTAGGTAGCGTACAGTCAAAGATATCCCACCCCATGGCAGATAATTTTACAATGTCTAAGGGTCTTCCTATGCCTAAAGCAAACTTAGGCTTATCTTCCGGCAAAAGTTTACTTATGTAATGGGATAGCCTTAGATCCAGCTTCCCTTTATCATCGATCACATAACCCCCGTAACCATACCCGTCAAAACCGATTTTTATTAATTCTTCTGCGCATTTTTTCCTCAAATCTTTATAGTAACCTCCCTGAACAACAGCATAAATATGTGGTCTATTCCTATTTGTTAATTTAGTGTCGGTAATAATTTTTCGATACTCTTTTTTTGACTCTTCCGCCCATTTTATTGTCCTTCTAACTGTCTCTTCTGCTTGTTCCCTCGTGGCATCAGGAGGAGTGAAATCATCTAAACAGATCAGGATGTCAGAACCTATGGAAAATTGGACCTGAATGGATTTTTCAGGCGTAAAAATTCGATTTTTGCCTTTGCCAATAGAAAAAGTAACACCTAGATCTGTAATTTTTCCTTTCTTTTTGCTTTTGTGTATTAATGAAAAAACCTGCCAACCACCACTATCTGATACTACCAATTCATCAAGGTTCATAAATCCTTTGATGCCGCCTAATTTTTCTAGTGTTTTTACACCGGGGGAACTCATCAAGTGATATGTATTTACAACCACCCCCTCTATTCCGGCACCCACCAAGTCAATCGAATCAACTCCTTTTGTAACTCCTCTAGTAGCATCAGGTAAAAAAATCGGGAGTTTGTATTTTTTGTTTTTTATAACTATGTTGTCCATCTCAAACCAGATTTTACCATTGTAAGGGATTTGTTAATAAAGGTCTGTAGCGGGGTGAAATACAGCCCAAGCAAACCAAAAAGACCGTTGTACAACAAACTCTTCTTGTGTGCTTTTGTCGATAATAACCACTGTACCATCCGATTCATAACTCACAGCTACTGTGGTAGTTCCAATAACGTCTTCGATTACCGGTTGCAGTTCAAGCTTTGCAAGCGGATAAGCTTTTGCCATCTCACCTACTACTACTCCATATACTATATCTTTAGAATGAAGTCTTTTGTCTGCGTGCTTGGCCCCAAATCTTACTTCACTGTTTTCTTCGTAACTACCATAAGGATAGCGATCATAATCCCGTTTAAAGTTACTTGGTTTTGACAATACATCCGTATTCGGGTGCTGAGTTTTCCAGGCTTTCCAATCAGTAGTGGAAACCCCAACCCATTGCAAAAATTCATCTCTTCGGGCGGCAGGACCAATAATGGCTTCTAAAGTAATTTGTTGCCATAAATTTCCTTCAACGCGATCGTACATGATCAGATCACTGTTGTATAAATAGCCTGAAACTCCAAATTCTGCCTTTTTTCCATCCACTTCCCTAATAAAAGCCACGGCTGTACCGCAAAGAGGGCAAAAAGTTACGGCTACGGGATCCCCGGCTACTTCATCATTAACTATTTCGTGCCAATTAAGTATCCTTTGCGGATAGGCTCTTTCTACTCCTTTATAAACCAAACCAAACACCCTATCGTCATCGTTCAACCACTCGTTTGCTTCAGCCAGTGATTCAAACTCAGGCTCATCGATGGAGGGAATACAATCTTTGACAGGACATCCCCGCAATAATTTCACAGGATCTATTTTAGCGCCCTCATAATCTTTGGTTATTTCTATGGTAGGAGGAGGTCCGGTTAAAAACTTTTGTAATTCTGCAGACCGTTCTGTAGAGATGGGGTATTTTATGATCAAAAAAGCCACTCCGGCACATACAACAAAAGCTATTAAAACAATCGGTAATAAATTTCTCATGTATTAGATCCGAAAACTTGGTTTAACAATATTAAACCCCCATATAATCCTGAGTTGTCGTCAAGCTTTGATTTCAGTATAGGAGGAATAGTAAAAAAATTCTGTTTGGATAAATTATCAAATAATGGTTCTTTAAAATATTGTTCGAATTTGTTTGAAATGCTTCCTCCTAAAATAATTGCGTCAGGAGCCCATGTAGCTAAAACGTTAATAATTAGGTATGTTAATTTTTTGGCATACTCCCCCCAAACCTCTCTATCTTCACACTTAGATGGTCTTACTTTATAAACATCTTCAAAGGCCGCTCCTGAAATATAGGCTGATATACACCCTTTCTGATGACAATGAGGGCATACCAAACCATTCTCTTGAACTCTCATATGTCCGGGTTCGGAAAAATTTTGAGTAGGATCGATTTTTTTACCTGCAATTCTTACCCCTCCTACACCTGTACTCAATGTGAGATAAACTACTACCTCATAATCCTGCCCAGCCCCTACAACTGCTTCCCCCAAACCGGCTAAGGTGGCATCGTTTTGTGCAATAACCAAATCCGGATTTACCAGGTCACCGAACAGATCTTCATAGGAAAGTCCGCTAAGTGACGGGACATTCACGATTTTTTCGAACTTTTTGTCTTTTTTATTCACAAACCCCGGAACTCCCACGCAAATACCATCAATTTTTTCTTCCTTACACAATTTTTCTACGGCTGAGATGATGATTTTTCTCTCTAAAGCTACGTTTTGCTCAGTTTTTACTCTCTCTACTTTTAAAATTTTCCCCAAATCTTTGGACGATGCTATGCGGGTGTTTGTACCCCCTAAATCAATGGAAATGTACATAATATTTATTATACACACGCAATAATTTAAGATATACTGTACTTGTATGAAAGCTAAGTTTATTGCCCTAATACTAGGCTTAATGATGCTACCAACTTTTTTGGTTGTATCAGCGCAGACTGAAGAAAAACCTGAAACTGAAGCTGCTTCTTGTGTGGTAGTTCAAGAAAAGATACAGGAAAAAATCCAAACTTATCAAGCCAATAAACCTGAGCACGCCCTCACCTATCAAATTTTATACCTTAAACTAGCTGCTTTTGCTAAAAAAGCGGAGGTTTTGGGGTACGAGGTTGATGAAATATACAAAAACTTGGATGAACTTGAGGATTTTATTGAAGTCTTCGAAGAAAACTATGAAGATTTCATTGATGCACTAGAAAAAGCAGATAAAAGTGCTTGTGGAAAAGAAGAGATTTATGCTAAAGACTTTGTGGGGGCTAAAGAAGCATTAGGAGACGTAAGAAAAAGCGCCATGGACATCACACAGCTGTATCAGGAAGATATCAGGCAAAACATATTATCTTTGGAGGATGTAGAAAATGAATAATGAAAATGCAAATGTAAATATGAATATCCCATCCAACCCGCCAGTACAACCCGCACAATCACCACAGCCCGCGCAACCGCAGCAACCGGCACAATCACCACAGCCCGCGCAGTCGCCACAACCGAAAAAGCCTGCACCTACTGTGCCGGTAACTAAAATGCACACACAGCCTCACAATAAAATGATTTTCCTGATCACTGTTACAATAGTTTTTGGTGTAATTTCTATAGTGAGTTTAGTTTTCGCTTTGAGAATGAAGGACAAATCTACCATAGCTCCTGTACAGGTAGAAACAACTGAAGTGGTCACTGAAACACCAGAGGAAATGCTTCCACTAGAATCAGAAAAATTCGATCCTAAAGCAAAGATTATAGAGTTAAACAAACTAAATTTGGAAATGGTGGAGGAGGCCTACTTAGATAGTACTCTGGAAGAATAGTCTATTTCTTTGTTTTGTTCCCACCAAACGATCTATCCCTATTAGCATAAGCAATTATAGCTTTCTTGTATTCTTCTTCTGTCATCTCGGGCATTAACTTTGTAGTGGAATAATACTCTGAATAGACACCCTGCCAAGGCATAAAACCGCTTAATCTGTTCTCACCGGCAGTCCTGAGAATCAGATCCGGATAGGGGTACAGCTGATCTTTAGTATCCAAGTAATCTTTAAATCTATGATAGGGGTATTTATTGTGGTACATACCTGTAACTTCCATTAAATCCTCAAAAGTAATGTTACCGGCCTGTATATCCTCAAATGCTTTTTTCATACCTCTAAATAGTTCGTCGTGGCCACCATAGGCAAAAGCAATATTAGCTACGTGGTTTTTGTTATCTTTAGTCTTTTCTTCCCAATCCTTGATCTTTTTTACTAATTCTTTTGGCAATCTTTTCTTGTTACCAATGTGGATCAACCTAACACCATCCTCATCAGCTTCTTCTCCCGTAGTATCAAGTACGTAGTTTAATAATTTAAATAAGTTTGCCACCTCTTTAGGGTCTCTTCTTACAAGATTTTCGGTGGAACTTCCCCAAACAGTAGCTGTATGTATACCCCATTTTCTAATTATTCTGGAAAACTTAATAAGCACCTCAACACCTTCGTTGTGACCGTCAATAGCAGTCAATCCTTTTAACTTAGCCCAGGTTCTATTCCCATTAGGAATAAGGGCTATGTGGTTTGGAAACTGGTCTTTAGGAATAGAATTAAATTGTTCGTCTATAGTCATGTGTAATTAATTATTAAAATCACTTACATTCCGGCACTTTTTAGCAAACACGTTTTATTTTCTGCCTGGCTTTTCTTCTAATACGATTAGCTTGAGCGTGTTTTTTCTTCTTAGTTAATTTTCTTTTTACCGATTTTATATGATCGTGTGCTTTAGTCCTTGCCATAATGCCAATTTTCTCATAAATTTTTTATATTTTCTATTGCTACCCCCTCACCAACTTCACGGAAAACACTATCCTTCTAGTGTGTCCCTCCTCATCGGTTATCTCCATTTTTCCCGATTCCTTGTAATAATCAGCAATTTCTTGCGCCAATATCTCTTTATTTTCCTTCATGTCTTCCTTTAATTCCTTTAGGTGCAACTCGTACTCACTAAATGTGGGATTATTTAAGGATCTTAGCCTGTGTGTTCTACTTTCTTCCCTAATTTTTTTCTTTTCTTCCTGTAACTCAATATACGACTGATCCTGCTCCAAATCCTCTGTATAAAGAGCTCTGACCTTTTTTATTTCATCGCTGATATCTTTTATTATTTTTAATCTGTTTGCTATTTTTTCTGTTGACATAAAGCAATTGTCATTTTACCACAGTAAATCTGTACTTGGAGTTGAAATCATACACTTTTTGGTAATTTTTTCCAAATATTTCTTCTAAGATTTTACACTCTTTTTTGCCATATTTTCCATTTTTTGTACGAATAATTCCATGGGCAATCCCTATAGTACCCATTTTTTTAGCTATATCTTGAGTAAGAGATCTTATATAAATACCTTTTGATGTTTTTGCTTCTAGTTTTGCTATTGTAATCGAGTCCGGTATGTTTTTGTTTTTCAAAAAGGCTTTCCACTGATTAGCAATTTCATTTTGTCTGAAATCTCCCGTAACGAGAGATATATTTTCAGTAATATTTTCAACTAAATCCTTGGATTTCATACTTTTTAGGCTTTTTAGTTTGAGGTTGTATATTTTTCCTTGTTTTTCCGGTAAATTTACTTTTTCTTCGGAATGGAAATATTCGTGTAAATGTTTGCCTTTAATTTTTATTGTGGATAGTGGTGGTACTTTTTGTTTGTAGTCACCAATAAAAGTACATAAAGTACTTTTAAGTTCTTTTTCCTCAATATTTATAGGTTGAAAAACACTTGTAGCAAGACCTAACGTGTCGTATGAATCAGTTGAAATACTAAATATTATGTAAAATTCGTAATTTTTAAGCCATTTTGCGTGTTCATACTTTTTTAAACGCTCCTCCCCTAACAAAACTATTATTACCCCCTCTGCCATGGGATCCAAAGTTCCCGTATGGGAAGTTTTCACTCCATAAAATTCTCCCACTCTTTGAGAAATTAAGTGTGTAGAAAAACCAACAGGCTGCCATATAGGTAGTATTTTCATCGGCTTTATCTTATCATTATAGGGTGAAAACTGTGTTAGGAAATAAAAATATTGAATTAAGCAAAGAAGAGCTGCTGGGTTTAACAAAATGTTATGACAAAACCATTATTGATCTGGGAACTGGCGATGGCAGGTTTGTGTATAAAAGTGCTGTAGATAATCCTGATTTCTTTTATATAGGTATTGATCCTAGTGAAAAGCAACTTAAAAATTATTCAATAAAATCAGTTCGTAAAAAGTTACCTAACGTAATTTTTTGTTTAGGTTCTATAGAACTTCTTCCTAAAGAACTTATTAACACGGCTAATAAGGTGTTTATACTACTGCCTTGGGGCACACTTCTAAAAAATGTTGTCTTGCCTTCAAGAGAAAATGCTAAAAAACTTTGCAGTTTACTGAAAACCGGAGGTGAGCTTGAAATAATATTCGGCTATTACCAAGAATTCGAACCATCTGAAATTGAAAGGCTGGAGCTGCCGCCTCTTTCAAAAGACTATATAGAAAATGTTATAATTCCTAACCTTTGTGCTAACGGGTTTGAGTATGTCTCGTTACAGCAAATCAAAAAGACGGATTTAAAGAAGATTGAAACAACTTGGAGTAAAAAACTATCTTTTGGTAAGATAAGGGAAATATTCAAACTAACCTTGACAAAAAAAATAGCGTAAAGGAGGAGAGATGTTATCTATCAAGGGTCGGGTGTTTTGCCCAGACCCTCAGTCAATGGAAGATGTAATAAAAAGGCTTAGATCTGACCTAAAACTAGCGGGTAGCAGCTGTGACTTGTCCGATATAGAACAATGGAGATTACCCGCCACAATTCTCGGCGACACACACGTTCCAAGCACTGATATCTGGACGTTCAAAGTTTATGTGGACACTATGGCTTTCTGGAACATATTAGATGGCACATTAGAACAACTTTATATAGACGGCGCTGTCCACAGCTATGTAATAGAACCGCACTGTCCGAAAAGCATTCTTATACAAAACTAGGAGAGATAATATGAAACATACGATTGCCATAGTGGTTTGTAGAAACAAAACTCAAGCGAGTAAAGCGCGTGGAAAAATCAGGAAAATATTCAGGCATGAAGGGGAGACACCGCTCATAGATGAGAGTAACGAAATCAGAGGAACGCTGCACACATTCAAAGTACGTGTACAGGAAAGGGGACCTGAACGGAGAAAGGTATTGGGAAATGTTTTAAATGTAGCTAAAAGGTTGGAATCGATTGAAGCTTGGGCTTTCACCAGATGGTAGCCCTGAGGGGAAGTTTGATAAAATATCTACTTCCCCTTTTTTCATTTTTTTTAGTGTAAAATACTAATGGCAACGGGGTGTGGCGCAGTTGGTAGCGCGTACGCATGGGGTGCGTGAGGTCGCAGGTTCGAGTCCTGTCACCCCGACCAGGTTTTTTGTTGTCGTATAAGGTGTCTTTAACGACATAAAACCTGCATTTTTAATCACTTTGAGACTTTAACAGTACCTATAGCCCTTGTTTTGGATGCATTTGTCTTAATTTTGTATCGATACCCTATAGCATTGATTGCGGGAGAAAACTGCTGTATAATGTGGTTAGTTGCAATTATCCCTCGGCTAAAACAAATCAAGGAGGACGAAATGTCTTACATAATCTGGGAACTTGTTGCAGTAATCTGGAACTTCGGTGGGATTCTCTGGGTCATCGGAAGCAATAACTTTCCGATTGGAGCTATGTATGTGGCTATTGGTATGATGTTCCTAGCAGTAGGAGGCAATTACCAAAAGAAGGCCAACGCTACGCAGAAAGTTATTGGGATTGCACTAATGATTATCGCCCTTGTATTAGGTGTGATTAACATTGGAGCAATGCTTCTAGTTTGAATTTTCTAATGACCCCCACAGAGACACAGCCAACGGGTATACCCCAAAGGTGATTAGATGTGAAACTAATCTTAAATGTGAGTTCTTGAGGTAATAACTAAAAGTTGTTAATTCAAGAGAAAGAATGACTCCGAAAGGGGTCGTTTTTTATGCTAATACTTATAAAAAGACTCGTGTTCCACTCCCACACCTACGGATACTAACAAACTCTCATCAAAATTCTCAATATCCCAATTCTCAAATATAGATTCTGCAAGTGGTAAAAACTGTTCAAGATTCATCGCTCCTTCTCGACCAACAAGAAAACTTCTAATTTAATTAATTTTATCCTCTTTTTCTGATACTTCAGTTGCTCTTCCATCCTCAAATTCCATTTCAATTCCACTGGATATTTTCAATATAAAATTAAGAAGTAATCCTCCCAAATACCCAAAAACAAGGCCCATAACACCGTAAAACAGTGGTGCACCAATCAAAAATGCCAATCCCATTATTCTGCCCATCCCTGCTCCAAACTCATTTGAATAAGGTCCGAATAACAATATGGGAACACCGGCAAACAGACCAAAGACCAAGCCCATGACACCCATATAATACAAATTAAACTTAGCAAAGGATTTAACTCCCACTTTCTTAAATACTTTCAAACAAAATCACCTCCTATATTAATAGGAAATCTGATTTACGAATTAAAAAACTATATAATTTATACATGCTGTTCAAAAAGAAAAAATTCGATCCTCATAAAGTTACGCCTCTTTCCAAAGGAATAGCCTTAGCTTTATTTATAGCCATGCCGTTTATTGGCTTTTGCCTTGGAGTAAAATATCAAAAAATTGTTGACCAGGCAGATTTTAATGATGTAAAAATGGAGGTCTATAAGCTGGAAATCGAAAATGAGGTTCTGAAGAGTGTAGAAAGCAAACTTGAAGGTTTAAGATAAGCTAAATTATAGTTTCTTCTGCTTTTACAAAACGTTTAAACATTTCCACTAACAAGTGTAGTGTTATGCCTGCAACAAATGACAGCGTTATATAAGTCGTACCGGTATTAAAAAAGAAACTCTGAATGACGACTACGCCTATGATCCAAGAAATTTGGTCCCAGGGGAACCACGGACGTCCCGGTTTAATGTCTTTTTGTCTTTTAAAAAAGCTTTTTACAATGTCAAAAGCCAGAGCACCCAAACCAATAGCTAATCCGTAGTACCAGGGAAGATCAAATAGGCTGGGTTTTATATCGTAAAATAGTATGTTTGAATTTTTAATAATTGTGAAGGTTTGAAAAATATAAGTAAGATGCGCAAAAATCAGACCTGTCACTACCCAGCTCACCGTTTTTTCCCACCCAAATATCCTTTTTCCCTTATAACGTTTTTTTAAATCTAAAGGAGCCCCGAGTTTTGGGAAGAGTCTAAAAGCTAAAGGCGGGGTTAAATCAGCCATGGCACCTGGGAGTCCCAGCCAAATGACTTTGAGCAGTAAATAAATCATGTATTCATTATATAGATATTTTAGGGAATTTTGCTTGTTTTGTGATCTTTATGTAATATATTTAATTTACGATCTAGTATTTTTTTAATTAACGGGGTGTAGCTCAGTTGGAAGAGTGCACGATTCGGGTTCGTGAGGCCGCCGGTTCGAGTCCGGCCACCCCGACCAGTGGAAATTTGGAAACCGCCTTTAGGTGGTTTTTCAAATTTGTATGGTAGTGGACGGACAAGAACTCAGCGAACGAAGTGAGCGTCTTTCGACGTCCGGCCACCCCGACCACGACAAAATCAAATCATGATAATTACCTTTGAAAAAAGCTTCAAATTTAAGCGAGAACTCAGTTAATTTTCAGAATCCTCCTTATACCACACATAAACCTTATTCATTGTACGACCCTCATCGTTTTTTAACTTCAAAACCTCCTTCTTATTCCTATATCTACCAAGTCCTGTATCGGTGACAAAGCTGGCGGGTTCTTTAACAGCAAAAAGGAACATTTTATCCGAAGCCTCTTTATCAAGTTCAAGATAAAATTCTGCAATCTTATTGTTTTCATTTGTATCAAAAGTGAATTCTTCATAGTCAGGGTACGTTTTTCTAAGCTCAGATGCGGCCTCTTTAAAATACCGATTAATAGGAAATCCGATCATATATCTGGACGAATTTTCATGTGTGTATTCCGTTGTTTCCCATCCGTTAAAAAAAGCTTCGCGCTGCCATGGGTACTCTTTTTCCAAATCAACGAATAACATATAGCTTTGGTATGTAAAAAACACTATCAGCACTAAAATTGGCCCTCCAATAATGACATACCCAACCTTTCTCGTTTTCTCTAAAACCCAATCAAGCGCTAATGAAAAACATACAAACAAAGGAATTAAAACAGTATAAATATGGGTTCCGGAACTTTTGATGAAAAACAAAAATACTAATACTACAATTGCTAGCCACAAATACTCAAAACGTTCCTTTTTTATCGAAAATACTGAAAACGCAAGTGTAAAGATAAGGAAATTAAAAAATAAAAATGGGTTGTATAAATTTATCAGAAACCTATAGTTCTCAAGCCTCTCTTG
Source organism: uncultured candidate division WWE3 bacterium (assembly GCA_965603395.1). Classification (GTDB taxonomy): domain Bacteria; phylum Patescibacteriota; class WWE3; order UBA101185; family UBA10185; genus CAYSWS01. The sequence continues at coordinate 4,820 of CBFDCV010000002.1, read as the reverse complement.
TATAGATATGTCTCCGGCTAACCCAGCTCTACCCAGCAAATAATCTACCGTACCGGTTTCCCCTGAGACTAAAACATAGGGGATTAAATACAATAAAAGCAGCGGCAGTATACTAATTAAAAAGGGTAAAACATGGGGTTTTTTCAATCCTTGTAAAAAGTATACTAGGATGATAGGCCCGATGTATATCATATCCCAGTGAAAATAAAAACCAACGGAAAATGCCAATACGCCCAACATCAACGTCTTAAGATGGCTACTTTTTGAATAAGAATAAAACAGATAAAGAGAGATCGCTGAAAATAACATTACAAAGGAGTGATATTGAACTATCTTTCCAAGACCAACCGTAAATCCGTTTACAGCAAATAAAAGTGCCCCCGTAACGGCGGTTAGCGGGTTAGCCGTAAGCCTATTTATATATAGAAATAGGACAATAGAGCTTAAAAACCCCGCTAATGTGTATGGTAAACGCATAACAAACTCGTTATCCAAATCTGCGCCCAATACAGACATTGCTTGCGCTAATTGGTACTGAAGGGGCGGTCTTTTGGTTTTGAAGATAAACTCCTTTAAGAAAGTGTTGGTGCCTTTTTTAATGTACGTTAATGTAGCTGCTTCATCTTTTGCATAGCCATAGGTACCAATGTTAGCCCTTAGAAATCCGGAACAAACTGCTAACAAAAGTAGGCACAGGTAAAATGTCCGTGAACCTCTTTTTAGCACACTCAAATTATATCTTATTCGATTAACTTCTAGTAAAACCGTGCTGTTCCTTGCCCATGCCCTTTAATGTAAAATCAGACTATGTCTTATGTATTAGTTCCCGGCAGGCATCATTTATTATCAAACTTTCAAGAAACCTATTTGACAACGCTTTTAAATACTCCTCCCGGAGAATTAAAGGATTTGGATAGTAAACCACTAAAATTATCGGATAAAATTGATACAGTCATTTGGGCTGTAACTAGCGCCAATCACAGCAACACAAGAAGAAACCCTATTCCGGGGCACCGCAGAGAAGTTGCTGCTGAAAGATTCGGTGACAATTTAAACGGTGATACTTTTGTTTATCTTATTAATGACCTGGCATATACACCAAAATTTGCTGAGTATGTCTTAAAAACCATAAATGTAAATAGCTTGGGAAAGCATAACCTTGCTCCGGAGAATTGCGTAATAGCAGTTTCCACACCTAGCGTAATAGAAATGTATGAAAAACTTGGTTTCCAAATTCTCCCCTTAGAACTTGAAAAAAGAGATCCTCCTTCTTATCACACGGAAAGAACTTGGGAAATTGTGGAACTTATCGTACAAGCAAACAAAGAAAGTAAAGACTGGAGAACTGATCAAAACTTTCTCACCAAAACCGCCAAGGCTAGCAGAGATCTTTTTTTAAAATATGATTATGGAGACCTTATCATTGAGCTATTCAATGATCCGATTTTAGGAGACGACGGAGATATCACGGACACCAGAGATTACACCACGTACATAAAATCTTTTGATAGGGGTGCTGATAGAAAATATGCCTACATCAAAGAATATATAAAAAACGGAAAGATTGTGGATATAGGATGTGCCACAGGTTCGATAATCAAACAAATGAGTGAGGACACTAACTTACAGGAATCGGATCTGTACGGTATTGAAGCCTCCAGGCAGCTCTATTCGATTTGCCAGCAAAGAAAAGAGAATGGTGAGTTTAGCAGTGAGTATGTCTTTTTTTACCATAGAAATATCATCGAAAGAAAAATATTCCCTGATAATTCCGTAGACACTTTTACCGCTTTTTCTTTAGCTCATGAACTTGAGAGTTATTCGGGAAGAGAAACTTTATTAAGCTTTTTACAGAGAATGTACGATCAGCTGGCCCCCGGCGGTACTTTAATTATTTATGATGTTATAGGGCCTGAAAATAAAGATTCACCTATTTTAATGGAGCTAAACGACAAAGACGGGGCTGATGAGGGCTGGAACAGGGTTTTCGATGATAATAAAGGTACGGAGGTTAGTGAGCTTCTTAGTGGGCTTTCCACTTATACTAAGTTTTTAAGATTTGCACAGGATTTTAGAAAGGAAGAAGGATATGAGCTTAAACATAACGTTTTAGAAAAAGACGATAGAAAATATGTTGAGTTGAGTTTAAGAGATGCTATAGAGTTTTTAGGTAAAAAAGACTACACAGATAACTGGTATAGCGAAATGCATGAAACCTTCTGTTTTTGGGACTTTGACGATTGGAAGAGTGAGCTTGAGAAAATTGGTTTTAGAATAAGAAACGGTTCCGGATTAATGACAAATCCTTGGGTTATTGAAAACCGCTATAAAAATTGCGCTGAATTGTTCGATAAAGAAATGAATCCTCTACCTTATCCACCCACCAATGTGGTCATTTTTGCCGAGAAAATATAGAAAAAACCCCCTGCAGGTAATGTGAACCGTACAAGGGGTTTGTGTGAGAAAGCGTAAAACACAACTCTCTCAAGAAACTACTAAGTTACTACTCTCCTGAACGTTTTTCAAGCTCTTCTGCGATCTGTTTTAGAAGGTGTAGGAGCTCTTCTTCAGACATACCAGATAGGTCGTCGGAGGGATCCGCATCATACGAAGATTCCTGACTAACATCGTTTTTCTCAGTCTGAACAGAAAGTTCTTTTGCGCCGTTCAACCAGGCGGTCACCTCATCAATTGAATAAACATCTTCCAGTACTTCGCGCGTTTCTGCATTGATAATCGTATAAAAGCGCGTATTCACCGGAGGATCGATAGCAACATATCCCATAAAGTGTAGGACGATGCGATCGCCTTCCAAGTGGGGCACAGGAATCATCTCAATGACATCGGTGTCACCGCTTCTGGTGGACCCTCCCTCTACGTTGCTTACCCTAAGCCAGTTAATATCTCCTGGGTGATTTGGCGCGGCCTTAATTTCAGTGGCTAGAGCGTCTACGCCTTGGTACGCCTGGTCACCGGGTAATTTCCACACAAGGATGGGTTCTGCGACATCGTGAGAGTCCTGCATCATAATACCCTTCAAAGACTCTTTTCCTAACGGACCAAAAGGTGTAAACCACATAGCTCCATCAGGAGTTTCAAGATGATATGGTGCAGAGTTTTCCTCATTCACTTGGCTTTGTTGAACCTGAATTCTACCTCTCTTTGAGATCATTCCTTCCCAAATCCCATTTTGCCATCCATAGGCTTCCACTTTTTTACGGGATAACCACTCTGGTATAAGTTGAATACCATAAAGGCGTTCGTCATTTTTGGCCTGCCGGGGCGATAACCACTCTGTCTCTCCGTCCGCGTGAATAAGCAGAATAGTGGAAACATAGGGCACTCTTCGCCAACCTGATCTCTTGATTAGAGAAACCATAGCCATATACCCACCGTCCTGATCTTTAATGTAAAGAATCTCATGAAACTCTACAAACGGATCTTTTTGGTGAATAAAATAGCCAGCTGAATTCCACAACCAACCGGACTCAGCAAAAGGCATTTCCTGACGGACAATCTGGACCTTATCTTGCTCTTGGGGTTTATAGACAAAAAACCCTTGGGTTGGTGCCGTTAAATAGTTCCAAATAGTAGCGGGACCAAATTCGGCAAGCCACTCACCTCTCACATAATCCAGATCTCCTGGGCCAAAGCGCGCTTCAGGGTTTTGATTTCTGAAATTTGTTGTGGCCTCTGCATAACCTACAGGCCTGGGCTCAACCACGTGAACAAGTTGCTCAGTTGCTTGATAATCAGTATTCTGATACAGACCAACCTTCATGATTGGCTGGCTAATAAATAACCAGCAAACCCAGAAAAACCCGCTCGCTATACCAAGAAGTGCATATGCGATACTCCCTGTACTGGTATTCCAAAACTTAACGAATGCTACAATGAATGCCGCAACCATAGCCATAAAGCTTATTGATGCTATAGGGTTGCTATAAAACCTGTAGATTACCCAGTGGATAGGTCCTAAACCTCTCCAAAAGATAAAACAACTCAAAGCAAGCGCAACACCTAAAACACCTAGCGAAATGCGTCCTAATGATATTCCATCTCTCCGTCTACGTAATGATCGATTCCTAGACATTCTATTCTCCTCTCCTTTTTTTGTAGTTTCCTATTTATTTGTCAACAGAGTAATTATACTATAGGTTCCATATATTGTAAATACTGTGTCTGTGGCTTAGAATACCTCTAATTCCCTATTCTTAAACCTATAAAGAGTGGCTGGTCTGTGAATTACATCGGTTTGTTTTTTATCTAATTGTTCAACAATATCCAACGAGTTAATTTTTTTCCTAAAATTTCTTTTATCCAAGTGCCTACCTAAAATTACTTCGTATACTTTTTGTGATTGAGTTAGAGTAAATTCTTCCGGTAGTAGTGAGTAGGCTATGTTTGTGTATGATAACTTTCCTTTTAATCTTTTGTGTGCTGTTCCAATGATTTTTTTGTGGTCAAAGGCCAGCTCAGGTAACTTTTCGATGGGAAACCATTCAGTTCCTTTGTAATATTTTAAAGTTGAAACTTCCAATTTTTCAGGAGAACTTATCAGAGCAAAGTATGCCACTGAGACTGATCTACTCCTTACATCCCTATCCGGATCCCCAAATGTGTAAAGCTGCTCCAAGAATATGTTTTTTAGATTGGCCTTTTCACTTAATACTCTCACAGCAGCTTCGTCCAGAGTCTCTTTTTCTTTTACTAAACTACCGGGAACTGCCCATTTATCTTTATATGGACCCATATTTATTTGAATGAGCAGTACTGATAGTTTTACCTTTAATACAGTAAAAACAACTGTGTCTACAGCT
>CBFDCV010000001.1:0-78913 GCA_965603395.1 uncultured candidate division WWE3 bacterium | reverse complement strand
GGAAATTAAGCTGTAACACAGGATTTATTGATATATCTTAAACACATCATGAAGTATTGTTTCCCATACAGAGCTAATTCTGTCAAAAATGTTATTGACTCCACCAAGCCCTATATAATGATGTAATCCTAAACCAAATGTGCTATTCAAAATAGCAAAAATAGCCAATGTTCCCAAAACTACAAACACGCCAATAAAAGCGTATATCCACGTATCATAAGAAGACTTCAGGCTTTTGGGATCGCCTAGTGCCGTGGACATTTTTATGGCCCCAATGACAATAAATATAAGTAACACTGCCCCACCAGCTAACAGCGCTAGATTAAATATTCTCAAAAACGGGCAGAACATCTGCGCCGGTGTCGGAGCTGGGCCGGTTAAACTACAATCAAGTGCGTAGGAGGTGTTTAAGCCACTTATAGCAAGAAACGTAGATAAAAATATGGTTAGTGCAAAAAAGTGTTTTTGTATGTTTTTGTATTTGTCCATTTAATAATGTCCTTGGTTCAACTCATCAATTCCGCTGGTATCCACACCAAAACCTCTTAAAACTATTTCCTTTAGGGCTATTGCCCCTAGGGCTATCGCTGCTCCTACCACTCCATAAATGAATGTGTCCCACGCTTTCTTTGTTTTATCCGGATTGCCCCCACTCATTATGTATATGATAGCCGAGTAGGTTATGGAGATTAATCCAACCGAAAAGCCAATAGCCATAATTACGTTCACTGCTACAGCGAATAGTTGGGAAATGTTTTGATATCTTCCTAGATCGTGAGCATAGTCAGTCTCTACATTGTCAAACACATCTCTTAAAGTATCAAACATACAACAATTGTAACAAAAAAGCCCTAAAAACCTTAGGGCTTTTTGTAGTCAAAGCCAATAAACTTTGCGTCAACGCAATAATAACAGCGGCAGTTAAAACCCTGTCTGAGTCGGTGTCAAATCTCCTCCCGGGTTGATCTGTACTCCTCCCAATAAATTCGGGATAAGTGTCCTTATGAAAGTGATGAAAAACAAACCTACTCCGCCTATTACAGCGTAAGTCAACCACTTTTGAGCTGACTCAACAGCAGTTTTTTCGCCTCTAGACATTACGTACTGAACAAAGCCTAAGGCTAACATAACAAAGACAAGAGCCCAACCAATACCAATAAGCAAGTTGATGAGAAAAGCGAATACATCGCCCAACGAACCAAACCTACCGGCTAGGGGATCCTGCACATCCAAGTTAACCTGTGCGTATACTTTTTGTAATAACATATCTAGCTAACTTACACCTCCTTTAACAAAGCATAACTAAAATGATACTGTCGTATCAAATAACGTTTTAATTATAACCCTTAAAATAACGATGGACAACACAATGAACAATATCCCAACAATGGCTGCAGTTAGTTTGTCCCTTGCGTCCTTCACTTTGTCCGGCTGTCCCTGACTTGTCATAAATGCATAACCAGCTGTAATAAGAGCGAACAAACCAATAGCAATGCCTATTGGAAATAGTAAATCATAAATTTTAGCGGCTATTTCCGACTCATCTACACCATACCTATCTGACCAATCATGCCACCTATTAACCGCGGCTGCATCTCTTTCCTCAGGTGTCGTTGTTGAGGTATTCCCACTGCTAGCAGTAGCTACGCAAGCAACATTTCCGCAACTAGCGCGTTGGGGAGTACAACAGGCTGGACCACCGCCGACGCAAGGAAGTTCGTAACCAGGTAAGCAGTCAGGGTTGGGGCTAACATTTGGGTCAAGGATACAAACAGTGGACACTGGGTCCAATATGCAGTGAACTTGGTTTGTCTGAGCTATAACCTTAGAAGTAAAAAAGAGAAACCCAGGGGCTAATACAAATGTGGTAACAAAAATGGCAAGTTTACGTGATTTTTTCACCATACTATCTAATTATGAAATATCCTTAAAAATAGTCAAGTAAAGCTTCGTTCCTAACACCAAACCAACTTGTATCAAATCCCAATAAACAATATAATTTTGTTGCATGCCCAGTAACAAACTTATTAGGACATCCCTCTTAATAATATCCATATTTTCATTGGTATTTTTTATGAATAGATCCGTGCAAGGAGGGTGCTCTGAGATACAAGACTTAGATGATCGGGCTAAATGCTATGAAGACAAAATTGAAGATAAACAAGACCAATATGAATCTACCAGCAAAAAACTGGATGAGCTTAGAGACAAAAAAGATGGCATCGAGGCCACTATTGCCGGCTACCTAGCTGAGCTCAACGTCACTCAAGCGGAAATCGATCAATTACAAGCCATGATAAATGAAATTTCTGCGGAGCTGGACACTATTAAAGAAAACCTCACAGATAGAAAAGGTAAATTATCAGAAAAGATAGATTTCAGAAATCAGGTGATCAGAAACTACTCCAAAAGAAGCTTTAGAAGTGATTTGGAGTTTTTCTTCGCCCTAAATCCTTTGAGCACAGACCTCAGCGCCTTCCAATATTCCTCAGTTTCATACATGTTTGGTAAGTACTTAACCGATGACGCCGTCAAATGGATCTACATTTTAAATTCGGAGATAGACACCTTTGAGTTAGACAAGGACATGACCGAGCAAATTAAAGGAGAGCTGGAAGGCACTCAAAACCATCTTCTAGCTCTCAAATATGACTTGGATAACAAAAAGGCTTCGGCTCAAAATGAGGTTGGAGAGCTGGAATCTAAAGAGGAAGGCTACGAAGATAAATTATTCGATCTTAGTAAGGAAATTGATGAGCTCTCCGCCAAGCAACAATCAATTTTAAATCAAAAGTATGGTGAGGGTTATGGAAGTGTGGGAGATTATGAGCCTTCAGAAGCAGACACTCCGGATCCTCCCTTTAAACCCGCTTTTGCCGCTTTTAGCTACGGTGCATACACACACTACAAAGGTATGAGTCAGTATGGTGCTAGAGGTAGAGCGGAAAAGGGTAAGGATTACGAAGATATAATTGAGTTTTACTATGATGAGGGTGTGGAAAAGAAAGATGATTTCCCTGATGACATCTGTGTGGAAGGTTACGGGGACATGGACTACCAAAAGTATCTGTACGGATTGGCTGAAATGCCCTCCAGCTGGGATTCTGACGCCCTAAAAGCACAAGCGATAGCCGGCAGATCCTACTCCTATAGATACGCTAAAAAGGATAAATGTATCTGCACCTCTCAAAGCTGCCAGGTATTTTTAAAAAGTAAGTCTGATAATCCACCGGACAGATGGAAAGACGCGGTTGATGATACTAAAGACAGGATCATAGACGGCAGCACTGATGCCTCCGGATACGGTTGGTATTCTTCCACTGCCGGGGGTTACATAGATAATAGAGGTTGGGACACAAAATGTGGTAGTTCCGGTTGCTGGCCGGAAGATGCATATGAAAAAGAGGGCGGCTCCCCCTGGTTTCGAAAAGCCTGGTACACCAAAAGCTACAATGACAGCAGCAACTGCGGCAGAGCACACCCCTGGATGGATGAAGAAGAAATGGCCGACATTGTAAATGCCTGGGTAGTTTGGACCAAAGGCTCAAGTAGTGAAAGAGACCACATCTCCCCTGTTACTACCAGCTGCTGGGGCGGAGATCCCTATTCAAAAGATGAAATGAGAGATAAAGCAGATAAATACGGCAAAAACTATGAAGAAGTGTACGACATAGATGTAGATATTAGCAATGGCGGCTACACCTCAGAAGTAACTCTACAAACCAACGAAGGTAGCATATCTATAGACGGACCAACCTTCAAAACAGTCTTCAATCTCCGCGCACCATCATACGTAGCCATAAGAAGCCGCCTTTTTGACTTTGAGAAAGAGAACTAAACCACACCCTTTAGGTGCTATAATAACAGCATGTTGAGCACCTGGACCAACTCATTTATTAAAAAACCCAAGAAGATGTCCTTTGAAGGCGAGGATGGTGATGAGGAGATACTTTATGTTTTTAGAAAAGCCTTGATCACTAATACAGGTTGGCTTACAATGTCTGCCTTTTTACTACTTGCTCCCCTTGTTTTTAACTCCTTCGTTCTTTATGCGGTCAGTGAGTTCCCGGGAATTCTAAGTACAAAAATGGTTTTTATAATAAATACTTTCTGGTACATCTTTGCTTTTGGCTTCATGTTCGAAAGGTTCTTAAATTGGTTTTTCAATATTCACATTATTACTAATAAGAGAGTGGTTGACATGGATTTTGATCATCTTCTTCATAGAAACATTTCCGAAGCACCTCTTAGAAACATCGAAGACATAACCTATACCATCAGTGGTGCTATAGAAACTGTGTTTAACTTTGGCACCGTTTCAATACAAACTGCCGCTGAAAAAAGAGAGATCGAGTTTTACCAAATAGCCAACCCTGCTAAGATCCAAGACTTATTGTCAGACATGGTTGCTGATATGAGGGGGCGCTATGACCGCTAATCTACTGGAAACCATTGTCGGTCTCCAAGGCATTGAAATTATTATGCAGCTGTTTATTTCCCTGATTATGGTTTTTTATTTGGTATTTGCCTTTTTGGTTGTTAGACAAGTAAAAGTGCTGAATAAAAGCTTTCAAACCGATGCTGCATTTTTGCTAATGTCTTTTGCCTATGGTCACTTTTTTGCTACTTTATTGTTATTATTATTTACAGTAGCTACAATTTTGTAATAACATGAACAAAAAGCTGGCAGCAAAAATACAAAAGCTTGAACCCGTGGTGGGGGAAACAGAAACTGTTTTTTCCACTAGCATAGCCATTGAGCCCTCTGAAAGAGATCTGGTTCTTAAAAAGGGGAACGTATACACAACATTTGATATCTATAGCCCGGTCCCTCTTAATGTTCCCCTGATCACCAAGGTCATAAATGACGTTTTATACGATTCCTACTATCACTCAGAAAACATATCCCCCATACAATCTTTGGAAAAAGCCATTGTTAATATCAATGAAAAGGTTTCTACTTTAGCGGCAGAAGCAGCTAGCTCTCAACCAGCCACTGAGAAAAAAGAAGGTAAGGTCATATTTAATACCGTAGCTTGCGTTTTGTGGGGAAATGTTTTATACATCGTGCAATATGGTAAAGGTAAGAGCTATTTAATGCGCGAAGGAGAGGTAAAAGAGGTTAGTGCTACTTCCGAAGGTAACTTTTCCGTAGCTTCCGGTGTAGTCAAAAACGGAGACGTTATCGTCCTAAGTACTATTAAGTTTGCAGAAAAGTACCCGCCTGATAAATTATTAGACTCCTCTTTATCTTCAAAGGATCTTGAACCTGACAATTCCTGCATCATTTTAAAATTCATGGTTGACGAAGAGTTCACAGACGACGAGGTTATAGACTTTAGTGTTAAATCAGATAAAAAAGGCGCTAAGTTTCCTGAGCTAATTAAAGGGCTCAAGGGTAAGAAAGACTCAAAGCAAAAAAAGCAAACTATAGAATCTTTAGTAGACGCATCGACAACCTCCTCACCTATGAAAACGCACCCTCGGACACCAAAAGCTGCTACTTCCGCGCCAATTCTAACACCTAAACCTAGAAAGGACATGCCAAATATCAAGATGAAATCGAAAAGAGGTCCGACATCCAAACTCAACACTAAGTCCCTGATGATTATTGTTAGTATACTGCTTGTATTGTCAGTGGGCGTCACCTTATTAATAAGAACCAATCAACCTTCTTCCGGAGACCGGGCACAGAATCAGGATCAGCAAGGATCGTCATTATTTGTACCTAGGGACCTCAATCAGAATCAGGATGAGCAACCACAACCTGAGCAACCACAACCTGAGCAAGATGAACAAACAAAAAAAGATGCTCAGGAGGAGCAGGATGCTTTGAACAAAGTGGCCAGAGTGGATGCTCAGCCTTTTTACGATATTAAATTAGTGGATGAAAATGCGAATCCCTTAGATATTGTAGTTTTTACTAACACTGTAGTTGCTACAGACTCAACTTCAGGTAAAATATTTACTTCTGATATAACCACTCCTAAATTCACAGCTCATGAACAGGCTTTCCCCGGCATTAAAGACCCTCTTAACTACGACGGTAGGTTAAATTTCGCAGATGAAGAAGGCTACAAAACATATAGCCTAAATGACAACACTGTAGCTGATTCTTTCGCGGGTGAGTTTGGCGTCACCAGCAAATACTTAGGCAATATTTATTCTGTGGAAGGAAATGAAATTATAAAATACGTGCCTTCCGGGGAAGAGCTGGATAGTTCATCCTGGGGCACTGATGAAAGCTTAGGAAATTCCAAAGCTTTGGGAATTGCTTATAGTATTTATGCTATCTCACAAGATAACAACTTGCTAGTTTATACCCAAGGAAAGAGATCATCTTTTACCATCTCCGATCTGGACACTCCGTTAGCAAAAGTTACTGACCTGGCGGTTGATGTTAATTTTGATTATATCTACTTGGCAGACGCGGGAAATAACAGGGTTGTAGTCCTAACAACTGATGGAAAGTTTATTAAACAAATAAAAGCTCTTGAAGACTCCGACTGGTCCGACATCAGGGGCATTAGTGTTAATACAGCAGAAAGCAAAATGTTCCTTCTCAACGGCAGTAAGGTGTTCGAAGTAGACCTAACTACTGCTGATGTGGCCGGAACTTCTACTGTGGCAGAGGAGGCAGAAGAACCGATTGAAGAACCTGTTAAAGAAGAGCCTGTAGAGGAAAAGCCTGCAGAAGAGACGGTTGAAGAACCTGTAGAAGATCCGCAACTTGACTAGTAAGGCTTGCTTTGCCCCCAAAACTGCAGTAAAATGGCAAACGTTTCCTAATTAACCATGCAAGAAACTAATTATATTAAAGACTATTTGCAAAAAACACTCTGCTACAAATGCGGGGCTAGTTTAGAAAGGGCTAAACTGGAAACAATTACTGAGGCACCCATCGCTTTTGTAGCTCATGCGGTGTGCTCTAAATGCCAAGCGGAAAGCATGGTAACTATTACATCAGCCGGCGGAGGCGTAACACCTCTTATTTCGGACCTGAATGTAACAGAATTTAAAAAGTTTATAAGTGCAAAAAGTGTAAGCTACGATGAACTCTTAGATTTACACAAAATGTTACTAAAAAAAGATCTATGGAGCTTATTGGGCAAAAAAGAGAAATACTTGGGAAAAAAACCAAAATCCTAAGGGAAGATAAACTTCTACCTGCTGTTATATTTGGTAAGGGTTTAGAATCTTTATCCATCACTGTTGGCTATAATGACTTTATTAAAACCTTTAAAAAAGTGGGAGAAACTTCTGTGTTTGATATTGTAGTCGATAATAATAAACACCCGGTACTGGTCAAAGATGTCCAACTTCACCATATCACTTCCGAACCTATTCATGTGGGTTTTTATGAAGTTGACCTTAAAGAAAAGATCAATGCAAACATTCCGGTAGAAGTTATCAACGAAGAAGAAAACGCACTGGTTAAAAGCGGTGATGCTCTTATCCTGCTCTTACTAAACGAGATCGAAGTAGCGGCTCTTCCTACTGACTTGCCTGAAAACTTTACCATTGACGCTATTAAGCTTGCGGACATGGATAGCACAGTTTTGGTTAGTGACCTTGAATACGATAGAGAAAAAGTAGAAATCGTGGGTATTGAACCTGAGGAAATTGTAGTCAAGCTGGATTTTGCCCGAATGTTGGAAGAGGAAGAGGAAGAGGTTGATGAGGCCGAGGCCATGGCCGATATAGAAGCTACAGAAGAAAAAGAGCCTGAAGAAGGAGAGGAAGAAGGAAAAGAGAAAGAAAAATCTTCAGAAGAAAAATCTTCAAAAGAGCAATCTTAAGCAGTAGGCCAATCAGCTGTAATTAGCGGTCCCTCATTATTATTAGGTATATATTGCCAAATCTTCTCAGATACAAAAGGCATGAAAGGGTGCAGTAGTTTTAAACTAACCATGAATGCGTGTCTAAACACTCCCAAAGAAATATTTTTATTGGGCGCATCTTTCACTTGCTCTAAATACTTGTCAGCTAGCTCATGCCAAATAAAATGGTAAACAGCGTCTCCTGCTTCGGTAAAATGATAATTTTCCATATCTTCCGTTACTTTCCTTATAAGTACGTTCAAACTTCCCAAGATCTGCTCATCTTGTTCGGTGTGCTCACCTGTTTTTTGTGCCGCTGACATATCTACTTCACCGGAAAACCTCTCAAACTCCATGTTCATAAATCGAGCCATGTTCCATATCTTATTGGAAAAGTTTCTATACCCCCTTACCTTATCCTCACTCAAAGAAGTGTTTTTAGCTGCTGTATTTCCTCCTACTAAAACTCCCATCCTTAAGGCGTCAGCACCATATCTATCAATATAATCGATGGGATCAACTACGTTTCCTTTGCTTTTACTCATCTTCTTACCCTCAGCGTCAGTTATCCGCCCATGAATATAGACATCCTTGTAGGGAACTTCCCCTGTTAAATATAAGCTGAACATGATCATACGGGCTATCCAAAAAAATAGAATATCCCACATGGAATCCATGAAGCTTGTAGGGAAAAACTTCTTGAAGTCTTCTCCTTGGGGATAGCCTAATGTGGTCAGAGGCCATTGCCCTGAACTAAACCACGTATCAAAAGTATCTGTCTCCTGAATGAACTCCGGTCCGGGACTTTCCCTTGATATCACATACTTAGCGTCCAGCGGTGCTATGATCTTCTGAAGACCTCCTTTAATCTCTTCCAAACCATACCCTTCCATCAGGTAAGAGACAGCACCATCGTGGGGTCTTCCGTCTCTTCCTAAAAACAGTGTGTATAGGTTTGGGTTCTCTTGTACGTTGTACCAAGCGGGTATTCTTATACCAAATACTATTTGCCTGCTTATGGGCCAATCGGTGCAGTCATTTAGCCACCTTAGCATTTCCTTTTTCCATACTTCCCTGTTAAACTTCACCCGCTCACTCTCAATAGCTTCCACTGTTTTTCCTGCCAGCTCCTCCATTTTAATGAACCAATTTGGCAGAAGCATTGGTTCAATGGGTTTGTTAGCCTTATAATCAACTAACATTTGGTGATTGTAATTGTGGTCGATCCCCTCTAAATGATTACTTCCTTCCAAAATAGCCTTTACTTTTTTCCTGGCTTCCTCTACGAACATGCCAAGTAGTGGAGGTGCTTTATCATTCATTCTTCCATCCAGATCAATAACAGAAATCATTTCCAACTTGTGTTTTTTACCTATTTCATAATCATTAAAATCATGGCCCGGGGTTATTTTTAACGCCCCTGTACCAAACTCTATGTCCACATGTGTGTCCTCAATAACAGGAAGTTCGCGCTCATTCAGCGGGTTTATAACCATCGATCCAATCTTGTCTTTGTATCTATCATCTTTGGGATTTACCGCTACGGCTACATCTGCATAAATGGTTTCGGGACGTGTAGTGGCTACTGTTAGATATTCCTTCGAATCTTTAAAAAAGTATTTTACATAATATAGGGGAGTGTTTCTAGCTACATGTGTGGTTTCCAAATTACTGAAAGTTGTACCATGATGAGGTGAGTAGTTAACCAAATAAACATCCCTGTAAATAAGTCCGTCATCATTCATCTTCTTAAAGGTGTTTAGCACCAAATCAAGTACTTTGTCTTCCAGCATGAAGGTATTCCTATTCCAATCTGCGCTCATGCCCAGTTTTTTCAGCTGATCAACAGCCAGATCAGAGTTTTCTTTCACAAAGGCAAGTATGTTTTCGAATAATGTCTTGGCGTCAAAATCAAACCGACTTTTATCCTCGTCTCTCAAACCCTTCTCATAAACCACCTGTGTTTCAAAACCTGCGTGATCCGTACCGGGCACATACAAAGATTGGTATCCCTGCATTCTCTTAAATCTGGTGATCAGGTCCTGAATGTTATAAGTGGCATGCCCCAAATGTAGGGGCGCATTAGCATTTGGCGGAGGCATCAATACGCAAAAAGTTTCATCTTTCACCTGATAACCGTGTTTTTTCCTTTCTTCAGCTGCTTTTTCGGGTGCAAACACACCTAACTCCTCCCAATATTTATAGATTTCGGGCTCCGATTCCTGATGATTATACTTTTTTGGCATCTGGGGCATTTCCATTACCTGCTCATTATAACTCACTTTGCTCGTTGCTTTGAATACAAAGTAGCTCACTTTGCTCGTTGCTTTGAATACAAAGTAGCTCACTTTGCTCGTTGCTTTGAATACAAAGTAGCTCACTTTGCTCGTTCTAATAAACAAGTGATTATAGCTTTTTGCTTGACAACAACAAGGATTAGAAGGTATACATTATTAGTATTATGAAATATTCGAATTTATTTGGAAAAACAATAAAAACTGTCCCCGGTAACTACAAAACACCTAGTCATAGATTTTTATACCAGGGAGGCTTTGTCAGGCAAGTTTCCGCCGGCAGGTATGCCTTTTTACCTTTAGGTTTTAGGGTTTGGCAGAAAATTATGAATATTGTGGACGAAGAAATGGAAGCTGTAGGCAGTCAGCGCTTGAATACCCCTATTTTACAGCCTATCGAGATTTGGAAAGTAACTAACCGAGATGCTGCTTTTGGTGACGAAATGCACATTGTTGACGATCACCACGGGGCTACTTTTGCCATGGGGGCAACTGCCGAAGGCGTAATGATAGAGTTGGTAAAAATGTTTGCCCCTTCTTACAAGGAATTACCTTTTTACGTACATCAATTTACCAATAAATTTAGGGACGAAAAACGACCACGCGGTGGAATTCTCAGGGTCAGGGAATTTACCATGAAAGATGCGTACTCCTTTGATAGATCAGAGGAAGCTTCTTATGATTCGTACCAGAAGTTTTATGACTCATATTTGAAGATTGCCCAAAGGCTTGATCTTAAAGCTTATCCTGTGTTGGCTGAAAGCGGTGCTATAGGTGGGGATTACAATCATGAGTTTATTGTTCTTTCTGAGACAGGTGAGGCTGAAGCTTTATCTTGTGAGGGCTGCAGTTACGCCTCTCAAGTTGAACGTGCTGAAGGCGGTTATGAAACTCATCCTCAAGACAAGGACGTGAAGGAAGTCAAAGAGTTTTGGGATGATACCGTGGTTAATTGTGAGATTTTAGCTGAACGAATGGGTGTTCCCATCTACACCACCACCAAAACCATCATGTTTAAGGCTGACGGTAAGTTTGTGGCAGCCATGGTTAGAGGCGATTACGACATTAATGAAACTAAGTTGAAAAGGCATCTTGGCACTGAGTCGTTAGAGCTAGCCACAGAAAAGGAAATTAGTGATCTGACCGGGGCTAAGGTAGGTTTTGTTGGCCCTGTGGGTCTTCCTGACAGCGTTTTGATCGTGGCTGATATTACCTGCCAAGATAGAACCAACTTTGAAGCCGGTGGAAATAAATCAGGCCTGCACTTATATAACCTAAACTATGAAAGAGACTTTAAAACACCTGAATTTGTAGATATCCGGGAAGTCAAAGAGGATGATGTCTGCGTAAAGTGCGGTAAGGGTAAGTTGAAAAAAATCAAAGGTATTGAATGGGGGCATTGTTTTAAACTGGATACTTTCTATTCCGAACCTCACAAAGGTAACTTCACTGATAATGACGGGTCAGATAAACCTATTTGGATGGGCTCTTACGGCATAGGTTTAGGCAGATCCGTGGCCACCGTGGTAGAAACCCACCACGATGATAACGGTATTATCTGGCCGGAAAGCGTGGCTCCTTTTAAAGTACACCTGGTTGGTATCAACCTGGAAGATAAAAGCACCCACAAAAAAGCCCATGATCTCTATAAAAAGCTACTAAAGAACAACGTAGAGGTTTTGTTCGATGACCGGGAAGACATTATGGCCGGAGAAAAGTTTGCTGATGCCGATCTAATAGGCTGTCCCTACAGAGTTGTGGTATCCAAAAAAACCGGTGATAAGGCGGAAGTTAAAAAACGCAATGAAAAAGACAGTAAAACTATAACCATCAAGGAGTTACTAAGTCTTTTAAGTGCTTAAATAAGGTCTCGTACACCTTTTCATCCGTTGTAGTTGGTAAATTAATACTTAAGTTTATGTTTGACCTATCCCTTTCAACGTTCTTTCTACTTTCAACTTCCTGCTCTTCTTCTGTGTCCCAACCGGCTAAACCAACCAACTCTTTAAATGTCCTGGCATAAACCATTACTTTTTCTAACGACTCTCCTGTTAACCTTCCAAAATAACCGTTTAGCACATTTTCTGACACATCTACTGCATTTCCGTCCAGCTCAAGCAGGTTTAAATATGCTCTCTCTATTCCCCTCTTCACAGTACCCTCAAACTGCCTGACATCCTTTAGACTAGCGTAATCCTCTGTGGGTTGCCCTTTGGCATCAATAAATCCCAGCTGTTTTAGAGCTATAACAAAGTCCCTATCTTTAGAACTAGGGAAACCAAGTCCTGCAAAGTACCTATACGTAAATTTGGAAGGGGTTTCTGCAATTTTTACAGCCTCAAAAAAGACTTTTAGCTTCTTGTACGATTGAACATAAGGGAGGCTCGACATATATACAAGTTTTCCACATTTCAAGGGTGCGTGTCAATAGATAACACAAAAGTGGCTCAATGATGGCTTTGGTTGGCACATAAATATGTGGATAATTTATGGAAAAGTCCCTAATCCATTACGGTGAGGGACGGATCTGCAGTTACTTCAGATAAAGGCTTGGGAAAATAATTAAAGTGCGCAGCGCTGGCTATATATACAGCACTGTCTCCGCAGTATTTTAAAGGAGGCGCGAACACCGGGATGTTTATCCCCTCTGAGGCATATTTTAATCCGGCTCTTAGCTTTTGATTAGCGGCCACACCTCCCCCTAACAATATAGACTTTGCCTTGACCTTTTTGGCTGCCCTTATGGTTTTGGTTATTAAAACCTCCGTAGCAGCTTCCTCAAACTCACAGGCTACTACCTCCGCCGGGTGTTCTTCCTTTTCGACCAGCCTTAGCACAGCTGTTTTCAAACCCGAAAATGAAAAATCAAAATCTTCCCTATCTATCATTGGTCTGGGAAGCCTGCCCATTACAGTATTATTCTTACACTCAGCCGCTTTAGCTGAAAGCAAAGAGCCTCCTAAATATTTTGAAAGTCCCAACAGCCTGGCCACTTTATCAAAAGCTTCACCAGCAGCATCGTCCAGGGTTCCACCTAAGTACTCAAACTTGCCATGGTCATACATGATCACCAAATCCGTGTGGCCACCGCTTACAATCAAAACCACAGCCGGGAATTGTATCTTATCTGTTGATGGTCCGTTTACAAAATTACCGTATATATGACCTATGAGATGGTTTACAGGTACCAAAGGCTTGTCCCAAACCAAGGACAGAGACTTAGCAGCCTCCACGCCTACCAATAAAGAACCCACTAGGCCTGGTCCAACGGTCACTGCTATGGCATCTATTTCTTTTTTAGGATCTTTTATACCAGCCTCTTGCAAACAGGCTTCGATAACCGGCGTGATGCTTTCTACCTGCTTTCTTGCTGCCACCTCTGGTACTACGCCTCCTGTTTTCTCATGAAGTTCGGCGGAAGAGGCCACCACACTAGATATTTCTTTAACGCCATCTTCAATCACAGCGCAAGCGGTTTCGTCACAAGATGATTCAATACCAAATATTTTCACGAGGGTATTATATCTTAACGGGGGGTTTTTGTTTTATAAAGCTTCTTTAGCGGTATCCAGTGCTTGTTCAGGTGTAGTTCTACCTCCCAATATAGAGTTTACAGCTTCCTTCATGGCATCCACTTGCTTCCTATTTCCTGCTCTGGCTGCTAACTCATTAGTATTAGCTACGCTGGCTGCCTCAAGTACTGGCGCTAAGTAAGGGTTGTCGGCTAGTTCTCCGCTCAAAGACATCAAACTGTACGGAGGTCCGAATACTCTGTAATTACTAGCCTCGCCGAATATCATCATTTGCTGTTCCTCCTGAGCTAAAAAGCTAATGTAGCTCCACGCAGCTAAAGTATCTTGACTGGACTTGGGCACTACATCCACCCAAAAACTTGCCCATGTTGCCGGTTCATCAGGTTGAGCTTGCGGGGGAACCGCTACACCAATGTTCATATCCGGTCTGGCGGCTAAAATGTCCAGAAGGTTCCAGGTTGGCACAAAAATCATGGAAACCTTTTCCTGAGCAAAAGCAACCGAAGCTTCCGGTAGATCCGTGGCCCATACCTCATCTTCCATCACAAAGTTGGTATAAAACGCTAGTGCATGTTGTGCGGGTTCCTGTTCGATCTCTGCCGGCACGGCAACCCTAGCTTGTGAGAACAACATTCCTAAAATGTCAGAGAAAAAGTCAATGTTATCAGCCGCTCCCATGGCTGCGCCAGCTCTTACTATGCGATTTCCTTCGCCTTTGACTGTCAGTTCCAATGCCAATCTTCTGAATTCTTCCCAAGCTGTAGGTGCTTCTGTCTGACCAATCTCCTCAAAATGGTCCTTGTTATAAACTAATACCAAACCATCATAGAAAGTGGGCATACCATAGATCTTCCCATCGACAACTAGATTATCCGCCGCCACAGGATAAAAAGTACTTCTAAAGGTGTCTACGTCCATGATGTCATCAGGCATCGGCTCTAAGGAAGGTACCAATGTGGGCAACCAACTAATATGAACTCTCATAACGTCGGGTCCTGAAGGATCGGTGGCCCTAGTAAAACTTATCTCTTTATATTCCACAATTGGCTTTAATACTGACCTGTCCTCATAATTGATAGTTACATCAGGATAAACCTCGTTGTATCTTTGAATCAGAACATCCATCACTTCTTTTCTCTCCCAAATTCCCCACACATTTAAACTAGCCGGGCCTGTGTCTACTACCGGAGGCCCATCGTCTGTAGTACTACTACCACCAAAAAACTTACCTATCACAGGTAAATCCCCCAGTGTACATGCGGTTAAAAACACAGGTAAAACTAAAACTAAACCAATGGTGAGAAACTTGCTTTTAATGTTTTTGGAGCAGGCCTTTTTATACATATATATACTAATACTTTTAAATTATAGGGGCTTTTACTTAAATCTACAAGGCGCGGTGTTACACAAAGCCTAAAATTAACCACATTAAAAGCTGTGGTTGGTGAATTGTGAAAAAATAGTGATCGAAAATACCCAGAAATACAATTTGTGTGAGAGAAATAAAAATTATAGGGTTTTTTAACGCTTTTTTTATACTGTTAAATAAAAACAAGGTAAAAAACAGCAACGCGAGTGCTCCCGCTTCCACTAGTAACAACACAAAAATATTATGTGTGGGTTGGGCAAATCTTATATCGTGTTTGGAAGGTAAGAATTTATTTATATATGCTGTAGACGCTCCATAACCCACCCCAAAGTAAGGATCCATGCCAATAAGCCTGTAGGAGGAACTAAGAAGGTCTGCCCTCCTGTAATATGACGGTTTTTCTGAAAGGCCCGAAATCTTTGGAAAAAAGGGTAGAAACAAAGATAAAGAAATCGAAAAGCCTACAATACCTAAGCCAACCCTGTACACATACTGGGGCCTCTTCTTTAACAAAAAGTAAAATCCAACCCCAAGAAGAAAGCTGATCCAGGCAAATTTACTTAAGGTTAAAAATAACGCTATCACACCAAGAATAAAAGCTACTTTCATAAACCTACTCTTTTTATTTTTAAATAAAAACCAAATCAAGATAATGCTCAATATCCCACCAAATATGTTGGGGTGTCTAAAAGTTCCGTAAGGAGGGACTTTTGCTATGCTAAAAAAGCTTTCTACATTAATCCCCGGAGTAGCCACAGTATACGGTTGCTCCCCAAAGAATAAATAGTTATCAAAAACAGACCCTTGACCCTTCCACTGAAACACAGCCAACAAAGATAGTAATGTGACGGTAACACCGAAAATGTAAACTACCTTATTAAAATATTCTTTTCCCCTATACTTATGCTTTACAATAAGCATGGTTAGCACGTAAATAAGTAGCCTACCAAAAGAAGCAAGCGAAGAGTATGTATACATAGAAGAAACTGAGGCTAGAAATACGGTGAATAAAAACCACATCAAGTACTTGTCACCTTTTCGAATATTCTTGTACAGCGTGTCTAAATTAAGTGTAATAAACAAAGCTGCTAAAATATCCTGCAGATAGAGCGTAGGTATTAAATAGTCTATCAGAATACCATTTTGGTAAGCGTCCTTGATCAGAAAGTGGTAGCCAAGATTGAGGGGTAACAAAAACACCAATACATAAAACAGCACTCTGCTAATGGTTTCTTTTCTTTTTTTCTTCATTTGAATCTTTTTACCAGGGCAGAGTGGGCGGTGTTAATAATAGTATCATCTAAATTAGAAAGATTTTCCAGTTTTAATGCTTTAGCAATAAGATAATCAGCTATGTGCGGGTTTTTTGAAAGCAGCGGGCCATGAAAGTAGGTTCCTATGGAGTTTTTAAAGTGCAATCCTTCAGTCCTGTCTTCAGAGTTATTTCCATGTCCTGATAACACTCTGGCTAACGGCTTGGTACCTTCGTTTAGATAAGTTCTTCCCCCGTGATTTTCAAAACCTACTAGGGTATCACCTGTTTTGTTTACGGCTTTGAACACACTATCATCCAAAATAGATTCATTAAGATTGCATACGGTGTTGCCAACACATCTCTTTTTATGATTACCAAAATGTTGTGTATATATATCAAATAATCCCAAACCTTTAAGCTCGCTGCTGTCAGCTGATCTATAATAATGGCCCATCAACTGGTAAGCACCGCAAATGAACAAGGCAACGCCTTCTTCTTGTATAAACTCTTTTATATAAGGTCCTTTTTTGTGTAGTAGATCTTCGTACATTTTTTTCTGTCCCGAATCGGGCCCTCCGCCCATGAAAATCAGATCAACCTCTTTTAGCAAAGCTCTGTTTGCGTGAGTTTGAGAACTGACTTCTACAACATTTACTTTTAGATCACGTGCTTTAGCTCTAGCAACAAGAATCTCCACATTTCCGGTGTCTCCATATAAATTTAGCTCGTCCGGATAGAAATAGGCTAAAGATAGTTTCATAGGATCTTCCTTCCGGTTAAAACTTTTCTCATCTCTAACATGGCTGAATAGTTTGGTAGTACCACTATCTTTTTTACTTCTTCATATTTGCTGATGATATTTGTAATATCTGTCGGATTCTCTGTTATCTTATCCTTTAGCACCGCGGCTCCCGCGTACTGAAGACGTACAGCCATGTCCATAAATCTAATTCCTGCTATGAATATGTTCTTTCCTGCACTTACCTCTCTTAGTAGTTTTGGCTCAATATCATATATCCACGAAACATCCAAACCATCAGGAATGTTGTCATTTAGTATGTACAAAACGGAATCATAGGAAGTCTTATCCTCTAAAAGTAGTTTTAGGTTTTGATTTAAACTTTCAGGATTTTTTGCTAGCAGTATCCGCCACTCCTTATTCTTGTATAATACTTTCTCTCCTCTACCATAAGCATATTCAAAATCATGCAAACTATCTCTAGCCTCATCCCGGTTAATGCCCATTTTTTCAGCTACCAATAGGGAACAATTAACATTTTTGGCATTAAATGAACCTGCCAACTTTGTGTAAGATAAATTATCAACGGAATCATCAAAATAAATATTTTCTCCATTATGCTTTCCTGCTAAGTGTGTGAGTTTGTTTTGTGCTTTTTCCAAAATTAGTGTGGTTTCCCCCCGCAAACTCTTAACTGCTTCTAACCACTTTTCAAAGACCGCATCAACTTCCCAATGCCTATCAAGCTGATCTCTTGATAAATTAAGCAGGACAAGAATTCCGGGCTCTACCTCCTTCATTAGTTTTGGTAACGCAACCTCGTCTAATTCAAAAATGGCTATATCATGGTCAAGGTTTCCCCTAAGATCAGAGCTTAGCAAAACACTGGACACCACGCCATTAAGCAAGTTGGCTCCTGTATCGTTGTGGAGTACCTTCAGATTATGTTTTTCAGCTATATGTCTTATAAGCTTGGCTGTAGTGGTTTTCCCATTAGTACCGGATATAAAAACTACTTTTTTCGGCAGTCTTTGATTAATACTCTTAATTACTTTGGGGTAAATCTTTAATATTAAATGGCCCGGCCAAACATAACCCGATCCAAGATTAAACCTTCTTATTAACTTGCTTAGTATTTTTGTAAATGTTATTGAAAATATGTACATAGTTTTACACAATAACTCTAATAGTTAGTATATATAAAATAAGTAGTAGAGGTAGTAGGGGCTGTGGATTTGTGTACGGTGCTTCCATTTGCTTTATTGGTAGATTATCCCAACTTTTTACATGTTGATAACGAGTTCTGACTTGCTCCATTAAGCTTTGCCCAAGAACGTAATCGTTTTTTGTAAGAACCATCAACGCCTAGCTTGTGCATAATTACCGGTTTGTTGTGCATAGTTTTGTGTATAAGACTTGGGTTTTTCCACATACCTTATAGAGCTACACTATCTTATCCATAGGTATCCACAAGCTTTCCCCAGGCCGATCTTTTATGAACTAAAGCATCTCTTTAACATTGTTAACATCCTGTCTGATCCTACCCATGTCCTTAATCTCGGCTCGGATCTTATCGATGCCATGCATGATGGTGGTGTGGTCTCTACCACCCAAAAACTTTCCAATATTCATAAGAGGCTCTTCGGTAAGCTCCCTCATCAAATACATGGCTACCTGTCTGGGAATAACAATGTTCTTGGTTCTTCTTTTTCCTTTAAGATCAGTAGTTTTTAGTGAGTAGTATTTGCAAACAGTGCTTAGTATCTGACTTAAGGTTAGAGATTTCTTTCTTTTTAGAGTAACGGTTTTTCCCAATACTCCTTCTGCTAACTCAGGTGTGGGGTTCTTGCCCTTTGCCTTGGCGGTAGTCAGCACCTGTAAATAAGCTCCTTCAAGTTCCCTAATATTAGAAGTTACTTTTTCAGCGATGTAGTCTACCACTTCGTTAGAGATATCGTCATCATTTTGGTCTCTTTTGGTTCTTAGTATGGCCACTCTCAAATCTGTTTCAGGGTGTTGTATATCAGCGATGATGCCGCTCCCAAATCTTGACGTTATGCGTTTTTCTAAATTAGTAAAATCTTTGGGGGGTCTATCGGACGTAAGAACAATCTGTTTACCGGCCATGTATAGGCTATTAAAAGTATGAAAGAACTCAGCTTGTGTGGCTTCTTTTCCCACAATTTCTTGGATATCATCGATCAATAAAACATCTGTTTTTCTAAACTTATTTCTAAATTCGTTTGATGTGTAACGTCCTCTTCCCTTGCCACTTTGTATAGATTCAATGAGCTCGTTCATGAAACTCTCGCCGGTTGTATATACCGCAGTTGTTTTCGGATCATTTTGTAATATTCTATTTCCTATAGCTTGCATGAGGTGAGTTTTTCCCATACCCACACCGGAATACAAAAAGAAGGGATTATAGCTTTTTCCCGGGTTCTCTGCCACAGATTGAGCTATGGCGTACGCCAGTTGATTACTGTTTCCCATGATGAAATTTTCGAATGTGAATTTGGGATTGAGTCCTGCCTTGGTGATAACCGCCTTACTAATTTTAGTTTCCTTTTTCGGTTCGAACAAAGGTCCTAGGTCATCAACCTCAATTTTTTCAGTTGTTTTTTTTACTACAAATTGTATTTTGTACGGCCCTCCTCCCACCCGTTCTATGGAATCTTGAATAAGAGAAGTATATTTTTGTAGCTGTTTTGCACTGTAATCCATAGGAACCACTAGTTCTATTGAGGTGTCGGTGAGGTTTTCAGGCGTGACGCCCGTTACCCATGTATTAAAAATGGATGGGTTTAACTCAGTTTGTAGAATTCCTAGAACCTTCTTCCAAAACTGATTAGTATCCTCTTGTGATTTGACAGCTTTTTTTCTTTTATTCATGCTAAAAAATGAAGGCAGAAATAAGACAGGTTTAGTACGAGGCAGAAGTAATTTAACATAAGTTATCCACAATGATAAAGCAATGGTGTTTATGCTAATTCTGATTGCATGTAATCTAAGCGTTTTTTGGAAGCTTCCAAGTAAGTGACATCAAGGTTTCCTGGTAAAGTACTAAAATCGGATAGGAAAAGTAGAACATTATCAGGATACTCTGGCTCAGGAGTTTCTCCATTCAGAATTACAACAGTATCGATACCCGCCTTACCGGACGCACGTGCTCCTGACAAAGAATCCTCAAAAGCAAGAGCATCTTTACTTTTAAGCTTTAATTCTTTGAGGACCTTGTTGTAAATATCAGGGGAGGGTTTGCGGTGTTTTACCTTATCGCCGGTGATGATTGCATCAAAGACACCCTCATTAATGTTGAGGCTTTTTAAAACAGGCTCTACGACTGAGTTATCGGAATTTGAAATTAACGCAAGTACCCAATTTTTATCATTTTTTAATGCATCGATAAACACCCAAAAACCATCTCTTGGTTCTAAAGGATTTTCGTTAAAGAGGTATAAATATTCTTGTTGAGATTTTTTAACTAACTCTTCAACAGACAATTCAGTCTTCAAACCGCCTTTTTTTATGGTGCTCTTCCAAATTTCTCCTAGATAAGAACCACTATCCACACCGTGCAAAGAGGCCGTACCGTCGCTGGCATCTTCAAGCACAAGCCTTAGGGCAGTTCTCCAGTAAGGTAGAGAATCAATGATCGTGCCGTCGAGGTCAAAAAGAGCAGCTTTTTTGTTTTGGAATACCTTCTTATACATACAAGCTATCTTTTCCTGAGAGGACCGTCCTTTCTGGTCTTAATAATAACGTAAAGGGCTACAACAGGTCCTCCTAGTATGTTTATGGGAAGTTGCCAAATACTGCTGGAACCGTTAAAAAGCAGGTACAGACCATATATGGTTCCAAGGCTTAGGTACACGTATAAAAAGACAATTAATATCTCCATGGATATATGCTAGCATATTCTAATGAAAGATATAAAAGAGGAAAACATAAAATTTAATTGTCCCAACGATGGTGACATCAAACGTGATGACGTTTTATTTTTATGCAACACCTGTAAACAGGAGAAGCTTATCTTTATGGACGGTATTTATATATGCCCTTCCTGTCTGAAACCGGGACAAAACTTTGAGTGTTCCATTTGTGAGTCAAAAGAAGTGGAAATGAGGATAAAAAAAGAGAAGAAAAAGAAATAAAAAGTTAAAGCTTTGAGTAATACTCCTTGATTATTAGTGCGGCTGATAGATGGTCAATCTTTTGCCGTCTTTTTTTAGAAATACCTAAATTAACTGCTTCGGTTATGCTTTCTTCGGTAGTGCGGTACTCGTTGACATATTTAACCGGCTTTTTAGTTTTAATTCTTAAAAGTTTACCGAACTTTCTGACCTCTTTAGATTGTGCGGACTCCTTACCTTCAGGGTTAAGGGGAAGCCCTAACACAACTCTGTCTACTTTATTTTCGATAATATACCTGGCAATTTCCGAAAGAGCTTGTTGCTGATTCCTACCGGAAATCACTTTAAGTGGGGAAACTAGATCATTAATACCAAAAGCCAGACCTATATTTGTAGAGCCGTAGTCTATACCTAACAACTTTTCATCTAGAGGATCTTTACCCTTTTTCTTTGCCATGTCTATTCTCTTTCCAGATTGATAACTATACGCGACTCGTCTTTTGGAATGTAATCAAACAACGGTATGCGAGGGTTTATGTTCAGCTCGTACGTTTTTACGTTTCTAATGCTCCCAAGATATTTTTCAGCGTCTCCCGGGCTTTTTCCCATAAGAGCCTGCTTAATAGTTTCTTCGGAAATATCAGTTATCACGTATGTTTTGAGCGTAACTTGCAGGTCGGCCTCGGAGGATGAGAGTAAGGTGGTTTCTGTATTTCCTAGAACCTCAACATTAACAATCCTTTCTTTGGTGGACAAAACAAATCCTTCAGGTACGAATTCTTCCATGAGAAGTTCAATAAGTTTGTCCAGATCATCCGGGTTGTAAACAAGACCTTTGGCAGAAAAAGTTTGAGAAAGAGCTAACTCCTCGGTTTCATCTTCCAACTCATGGCTAAATGTTTCTTTTACTATTGCTACATTTTCAGAACCGCCCACTAGCTTTTGTTCTCCGCTAATCTTTTCACCCAACGCTCTTAGGGCTTTTTCCCGGGAATTTTCAAGAAGTCTTTGTGTAGCATCGTCAATGTCTTCTTGAGCCACAACCATGATGGTTTCCTCCTTACCACCATCGATGTCCTCATTAACCTCAGCTTCATAATCGGAATCATCTTGATCTTCGATTTTAAGATTTTCTCCCTCATCTAAGTTGTAGTCTTTCCCAATTTCTTGGGCTTCAACCTCTACGTCGGCGTTTCCGCTAATGTATTTGGGTTCGGCGGGCGTTGAGTCGGATGCTTCCTCTCTGGGAGGAACAGTAACATCTTCTTTGAGCTCGTAAACATATTCGTCATCGTCATCATCTTCGTAAATGACCTCAGTATCTTCTTTAAACTTTTTTTCTTCATCTGTTTTATTGAAAATGGTTATTTCTCCTTCAGCTTTTTCTCCGACTATCTTTTCTCCGGTTGTTTCTATGATCACTTCGTCTTCCAAGCTGGATTCTACTGTAGTACCTCTGAGAATTTTATTTTCCGCATCCGTATCATTATTATGTTTTACTTTAATTTCAAAACTTCGGGTGAGAGGTTGGGAATTAACGATGATTTTAACTTGGGCTTTTGGCATCTGAGCCACTTTTTTATAACCAAAAAATCCGGACAGACCCAAAAAAGCTAACACCAAAAACAAAACAAAAAAGACCCTACCCTTTTTAAGTTTGATAACGGGGAGCGCTAACTTAACTTTAGGCATGGAAAACTTTTGAGTGGGAACCTCTTGTTCAATAGCACTAATGTCCTCTTCCATTATTTCTTCTGACGGAACTCCCTCATCTTCCAACGACATAAGCATGCTCTGGCCGTTGAGATCATCGGTTTGGAAGTTGATAACCTTCTCCTCTTTATCGGACCATTTTTGTAAAAGCTTGAGATTTAGTACGTTGTCAAAAAGCACCGCTCCTTCAGGTACGATAAGCTCAATACCTGTGTCGTTTATGTCCTTTAGTTTATGTAGAACGCTTACAACGTCCTCATGTAGTTCCACTTCTAGTTTTGTCATGCTACTTCCTCATAAATATAAGATAGTGCCGCTGGAGGAACCCATTCTTGTGAAATCACCGAGCCGGTAGCGTCTGCAACCTTTTTCATATCTACCAATGATAAGACCTGGATTTTGGGAGGAGACTTAAAGGGAATATTTTTCATCCAGGGCTCTTTTGCTAGCATTTCTTCGATTTCCTGTAGTTGTACGCCCTCACCGAAGAGAAACACGTGAGGGGCAAATGTCTTTACACCTGCAAAATCAGTAAAAAGAAGCTCTACCCCCTCAAGCCAGAGGTTTAATACATCTTCCAAACAGCTTTGTACCACCACACTTTCACTTGGACTTAGTGCCCCGCGTGAGTGAGTCTGCAATACTTTTGTAGCTTCGATTTGGGTCAGCCCCATGATACGGCTGATCTCATCGGTAAAATGCTTATGACCAATATGGAGGCTTTTATTTTTAATAATGGCTCCGCCAAAGACAACTCCCACATTAGTAAAATCGGATCCTACCTGTATCAAAACTAGATCACTGCTTTCCAGTTCGGTTTGTTTCAACGTTTTTAGCACGGCAAAGTTGACCGGGCTTATAGCTAGTATATTAATTTTTAACTTTTTACCGAGTTTTTGAACGGTTTCGATATGGTGTACA
The DNA here is from genome assembly GCA_965603395.1 of uncultured candidate division WWE3 bacterium. Classification (GTDB taxonomy): domain Bacteria; phylum Patescibacteriota; class WWE3; order UBA101185; family UBA10185; genus CAYSWS01. The sequence goes on along the minus strand of CBFDCV010000001.1, from coordinate 55,136 downwards.
GGACAAAAAGCTGTATATAGTGCCATTTCGACCGATTGCCCGTCTTGTTTTTCTAATGTGTCAACCTTGTTATCATCAAGCTTGGTATAAACTACGGATGATGTGATCATTTGTAGTTCGGTGTCCGGGTCACCTTTGAATTGGGAGTAGTAATCTTGTACTTGTATGGTGGCGGAATCAGCAATTTTCTGGTTAAAGTTTTCAACCTCTTTAAGCGTAATGGGCTTAGTTGAACCCCTGGTTATTTTTGCTGTAGTTACGTTCTCTATGCAGACATCGCTGCTAATGCCTATAATGGTATTTTTGATGACATCCTCTGCGTTTTGAGTGGCAACATCAATGGCTTCTTGAGCCGCAGCGGCAACCGGACCAAAATCAATAATGACGCCGTTTCTAACGGCACCCGCATCAAGCGCGGCATTCCCTCTGCCTATAATTTTGAGGCTTCCATCCTCTTTATAGAAAGCTAAGCACCTAATACCGCTCGAACCTATATCCAAAGTGATAAATTTTGGTGTCTTTTTAGTAGCTTTTTTAAAAAATGGCAGCTTGATCATTAACTCGATTATACATTAAACATAACTAAATTTGCGGCCTGTACTACAGTTAAAAAGGGATTTTCTTTTTCTCGGGTTTCTTATTTATCTCTGGGGGAGACTCATTGAAACCGGCTCTAAGATTAATGTATTCTTCAACCTCTTTTACCGGCACACCGTATTTTAATCTTGATTGTTCTTTGATCTTGTTTGCTACCTCTTGGTTTTTGGGTACGTCAGTATCGATAGTTTTCCAGGGCACGTTCATGGAGAAAGGAGGGGTGGGGTGGCCGTCAACCAACAGCCTGACGTAGGCGTTTCCTATAGGCAGGTTTCCTATGTCTTGTTTTGTAAAAACGGGCTCATAGTAGTGTTCCAGAAACTCGGCATCATTTGCGCCAACTCTGAAGGTACAAAGGGATCCTACGTTTCCAAAAACAGCTTCCCTGATGTCATCCGGAAGTTGTTCTATGAACTGATGGGCCACAGTAAGGTTCAATTTATATTTTCTAGCTTCGGAAAGAATAGTGGTAAAGTCAGGAGTGGCAAAATTTTGGAATTCATCTACGTATAAATAAAAGTTAGGGAAGGGTTGGCCCTGCTCTAGCAGGCGGTGTCTGGCTAATGCTGCTCCAAGGATTTTGGGGACAAGTATAAGTCCCAAAAAGCTGGAATTTTCTTCACCTATTTTACCTTTGGCAAGATCCACCAACAGTATTTTCTTTTGAGCCATGACATCAGCTAAATTAAAGGAAGACTTTGGTTGCCCTAATATATTTCTCATTAATTTATCAGTCACAAACCGATCGAACTTTGAGACAAAGTAGCCCATCTTTTCACTTTTATGGAAGTCGGAAGTTTTGGCCATTTCATCGGTCCAGTACTTTTTAACCAGGGGATCAGTAACTTTAGCCACGAACTTTTTAGAATAAGGTGCATCTATTAATAGCCTTAAGACATCTACTATAGTGCTGTGTTTGTCTACCATAGCGGTGAGCATGACGTTTCTTATAGCCCTCTCTAACTGAGGTCCCATAATGCCTTGCCTATTGGGATCGTACAGTTTATATAACAAAGCGATAAAAGAATTTATGATGATATGTTGCTCTTCTTCATTGTGGTGTTCCAAAAGATTTAAGCCCATGGGGCGCCCTGTATCTGAAACATTGAAGTATATAGTATCGTCCACCCTTTCCGGTGGTATTTTTGTAAGAAGGTCTTGTACGTCAGTACCGTGAGGGTCTATGAGAGCAACGCCCTCACCATTTTTTATATCCTGTAATGCCATGTACTTTAGGAGCTCGGATTTACCGGTACCTGTTTGTCCCAAAATGTAAAAGTGACGGGTACGATCTTCTTCTTTCAGGTAAACAGGAGTCTTAACACCCCTGAAGGAACTCTCACCAATCCAAATACCATCTTTTTGAGTAGGTAGGTTGGCAGGAGCCGCTGATTTTCTGGAAGTGAGTCGGATAATCTTTGGGGTTTGCACATCTTTATTAGGAAAGTGAAAAACGGTAGCCAACTCCTCAGTATTTAAAACAGGCATGTTTTTATAAAAAGTTAGATCCAAGAGAGGGATGGTAAGTTCTCGCAAGCTCATTTTCCGGTAGATGAAATTGTCGACAAGTTTTTTTGATAGTAAACCACTTAATAAAGACTTTCTCAAAACTAATTTGTTGTGATTTACATCTGCAAATTGCTCAAAAGTAGACACAACATTGTTGATATGTGCCTGGGCTGTTTGCGCGTTTTTTGATATGGATACTACTCTGATAGCAGTATCAAAACCTGGAGCAGCTATCTTTTTTTCGATTTTTTCCAAATATTTCTCATCCACATGATATTTCTTTTCTGCATCTTGAACTTTGGACCTGATAGCGTTCACATACTTTTGACCTGCTTTGCGCCAAGAGCTGCCGGCCGGCGTAATGATATACTGCACAGCCAGTACCTCATCCTTATCCAATTTGCTCATAGACGAGGTAATAAGGTTGAGGGGGTCAGTTTTAATATCTTCATGAGTTTTTAATGGTGAGTATGGGTATCCTTTGAATTTGAACTCTGATACTTTGGTGAAATTACCTCTATCCCATACCTCATTGGGATTAACTACATCGATTTCTGCGTCAGGGTAAACGCCATTTATCTGTTTTTCCACAAAGCCGGCTATCTCATCGGGCACTACTACATAGAAACCTATACCCTCCACTTTTGATACGATTTCAAAGGATAGACGGAAATCTCCAGTGAAAAGCCTTTTAAAAAAAGATTTTTTAAGCCCTGCTAAGTTTGAAAAAAGGTGTTCAGCTGCGTCTACCTCAGTTTCATTATCTTTAGGTAGCATAATTTGTAAGAAAGTGAGATCAAACTCGTGCGTTTTAATAGACCTTTTTCTTTTGGCCGCAGCAATGATTAAGAAAAAGCCGGCAAGAAGTCCAATGAGAATGATCAAATAGAGAACAGTCCAAAATGAATCGAAAACCACGTCAAAGGTCTCCATGGTGCTTTTCAACCTCCTCGATAAAATGTTCCTCTTCTTCGTCGGCCTCTTCGGTTAGCTTGTCTTTAGGCGCTTTGATCTCATGCAAGGTGGTTAGCTGGTCTGTTTTGTCCACTATGTTTGGTATTTGAGTAGGCTCAACGGCGCCGTTTTTTGGAACTTCTAAAGGAGGGGCGGCTTGTGCGGTTTTCGGTATGGGTCCCGTTAATTTTTCCGGTAATTTTTGGATCTCCGGGGAAGTTTGAGTTTCAGGAGATGACGGCGTTTCAGGCACAGAAGCACTTTCCGGAAAAACACCGCCTTCAGAACCTTTAATAGTAGAGCCCGAAGAACCGGGATCAATAGGAGAAGAGATTGGTTGATTGGGATCCGGTGGCAGATTATTCATACTGAGAATATTTTAGCATCCCAAGGATTTTTTGGCTGTTTTTGCTATTATACGCCTTCGAACTGCTGCTTTTTGTCTGATTTTTTTGGCGAGTTTTTCTTAACCTTGTTTGTGGTTTCTTCCAATATTTCTTCTACAGCTTCGTATACTTTTTCTTTTACCTCTTCAGCTTTTATCTCCGCTTCATCTTTTAGCTCAGCTACTTTTTTCTGGCCTTCTGTTTTTAGTTCTTCCAGCTTATCTTTGCCTTCGTCCAAGTATTTTTCTGAGCCATCTTTTAGTTTTTTTCTGGTTTCTTCTCCTGAAGCAGGCGCTGTTAAAAAACCTATTACTGCACCGATAGCCGCTCCAAAAAAAGCTCCTTTGGCAAAATCTTTTTTGCTACTGCACATAGTTATTCCTCCTTTTGTAAATTTTTTATTGCTTTAAATCCACTAATAGCACCCGAAATAAGGTTTAGTGGGTTGGAGACTATGTTGGTGAGAGTCTCCACGTCATCAATTATAAGATTAGCTTTTTTGATAGTTTCCCTAAGTTCTTTTAAAACCAGGATCACATAAACACCAATACCTACCAAGGCGACGGTTAGTATAGCTAGTATGAAGATGAGTATTACTTGTAAGTCCATACGGGCAGTGACTTTAGTATACAATAAATAGGTTTATTCTTCGACAACTTCGCCTTCTACGGTGTCTTCAGGCTCGTCTTTTTTATTCTTGTCTTTTGGTTTATCTCCGGTTTGTTCCGGACCTGCTTGTGGTCCATCCTGACCTTTATACATATGCTCACCTATTTTTAGCAAGCTGTCTGATAATTCTTTCGATTTTGCCTGCAGGTCTTCCACAGTGCCGGTCTGAATGATATCTTTTAGAGCCTTTGCTTTGCCTTCTATGTCTGATCTTATATTTTCAGGCACTTTGTCTCCGGCATCTTTTAACGACTTTTCAGCGGTGTAGCACAGGTTGTCAGCGTTATTTTTAGCCTCCACTAATTCTTTTTTCTTTTTGTCTTCTTCGGCGTGAGATTCAGCATCTTTGACCATATTGTTGATCTCATCATCGCTTAATCCGGCCCCACCTTGCACAGTGATTTTTTGTTCTTTCCCTGAAGCTTTATCTTTGGCGCTCACGTTCAAAATACCGTTGGCATCAATATCAAAGGAGACTTCTACTTGCGGCACTCCTCTAGGTGCCGGAGGAAGGCCGTCTAGGATAAATCGGCCCAAACTCTTATTATCTAAAGCCATTTCTCTTTCCCCTTGCAGAATGTTTATTTCTACAGAAGTTTGACTATCTGCAGCGGTGCTAAACACCTGTGAAGCGTTAGTAGGAATGGTGGTGTTTCTTTTAATAAGGGAAGTACTCACCCCGCCTAGAGTTTCTATACCTAAAGTTAGAGGGGTTACATCCAGCAAGAGCACATCTTTCACGTCTCCGCCCAACACACCGCCCTGAATAGCAGCTCCCAAAGCTACCACTTCATCCGGGTTGATGCCTTTGTGGGGATCCTTGCCATAAAACTTTTTCACAACCTCATTTATCTTAGGCATTCTGGTCATACCTCCCACCATTACTACCTCATCTATTTCCGATTTTTGTATGCCGGCGTCTTTCATGGCGTTTTCCATCGGTTTAATGGTCTTTTGTACTAACTCATCAACCAGCTGTTCAAGTTTTGCTCTGGAAAGCTTGGTATTTAAATGCTTAGGTCCGGTGGCATCAGCGGTAATAAAAGGAATGTTAATTTCGGTTTCCATAGTTGAAGACAGCTCTATCTTAGCTTTCTCGGCGGCATCTTTTAGTCTTTGCATGGCTTGTCTGTCAGCTGATAGGTCAACGCCTTGCTCAGATTTGAATTCAGCCAGCAACCAATCGATGATTTTTTTATCAAAGTCATCTCCGCCTAAGTGAGTATCTCCGTTGGTAGATTTAACTTCAAAAACGCCTTCGCCAATTTCCAGGATAGAAACATCAAATGTTCCACCGCCTAGATCATAAACAGCTATAGTTTCATTTTTCTTTTTTTCTAAACCGTATGATAAGGAAGCAGCTGTGGGCTCATTAATAATTCTTTTTACTACCAAGCCGGCAATTTTTCCTGCCTCTTTGGTGGCGGTTCTTTGGGAATCGTTAAAGTATGCAGGAACTGTAATAACAGCTTCCGTAACTTTACCGCCTAGATAAGTTTCGGCATCGGTTTTTAATTTGACTAGTATCTTGGCTGATATTTCTTGCGGAGTATAAACTTTGTCATCTACTTTTACGGCAGCCATGCCATTTTTACCTTCGATTATTTCATAAGGGTAGTCCTTTTTTAGCCTTTGCACTTCCGGGCTATTGTATTTCATCCCCATTAATCTTTTAACGCTAAAAACTGTACCTCTGGGATTTACCACTTGCTGTCTTTTTGCGGACACGCCCACCAAGTTAGCTTCTGCAGCTACTACAGAAGGAGTTGTGTTTCCTCCCTCAGCGTTTGCAATTATTTTTGATTGGCCGCTTTCCATAACGGCCATAGCACTGTTAGTTGTTCCTAGATCTATTCCTATGATCTTACTCATTTAATTTATCCTTTTTTGGGCCTAGGCTTTCTTGCCCTGGCCAACTTTTACACTTACCGGCCTGATCAATTTATCTCTAAAGCTGTATCCTGCTCGGACTATCTCTACGATCTTGTTCTTTTGACCTTGTCCGGAATCAACTGCGTCCATTAAATTCGGATCGAACTCATCCCCTTTGGTTACCTTGATCTCTTTTAGGCCTGAGTTTTCCAACACATTTACAAATTCTTTAATAGACATTTTTATACCTACATCTTCCGTATGATTTTCCAGCATGACAAAGTTATCTAAAATTGGCAACATGTTTTCTATTAAAACAATGTTGGCAAAATCTACCAAAACTATTTTTTCTTGAGCCGACCTTTTTTCTAAATTCTTATAATCCGCTAAGGCTCTTTTCCAGTTTTCCTCCATTTCCAAAAGCCTGGTTTCTAATTCTTTAATTCGGTCCAAATTTTTATCCACCTTTTTATTTTTACTTGGTCTTTTATCCATAATAGATTTTTGGAATTACCAGGATTCTCCTAATTCTTCGATGAGATTTTTTGTATATCTGACTGCAGGGATAGCGCTTTCATATTTCATTCTAGCCGGACCGAATATTCCCACAAAACCGTTTTTGTTACCAGCCTGATAAGAAGAGAAAACAAAAGCGCAGTTTTCCAGGTTTTCAATGCCTATTTCTGTACCGATAACAGTTCTAACCTCATTTCCATAGGGGGACTTTTTGAAAATCTCTTCCAGCAATTCGTGCCTGTCTAATAAATTTAAAGCAGTTCTGGCTACGTCAATGTCCCAGAATTCTTTGTGATCTAAAATATTTACCATACCGGCGCTTGTTATATAACCATCGTTAGAAGTACCTATAGCCATTTCTTTAACGTTTTCTGATAATGAAACAACGGCCTGTCGTAAAAGCCTATCAAACTCGAATCTGCTGGGCCAAAGTCTTTGCTTCATGGCAACTTCCTGTAATACAGGCATTTCTTCTTCTTGCATGATTTGGTCTAAGAAAAGCCTATAAGCCATGGCAGTAGGTACCCTGCCGGAAGAAGTGTGCATCATTTCCAAAAAGCCCAGGTCAAGCAATCTGGCCATTTCGTTTCTGGCTGTGGCGGGAGAATATTTAAAGTTATATTTTTTTACTACTTCTACTGAACCCACCGGTTCGGCGGTGTTTACATACTCACTAATGATGGCATTTAACAGTTTTATTTGTCTTTCAGAAATCATTCTAGCAGTATTATAGATGGAGTGATAAAAATGTCAAGCTTTGAGATTAAGTTTTTCGAATATGTCGGCACTTACTTTTTCTATGGTATGTTGTCCATCTATTTCTATGAGTAAACTCTGCACTTGGTAGTAACTTATCAGCGGCTCAGTGCGCTCCCGGTAAACTTTTATTCTTTCTTCAATGGCCTCTTTTTTTTGATCCTCTCTTTGGTAAAGGGGGCTTTGGTCAATGTCACAGATATAGGGAGTTTTAGGAGGGTTGTACTCTTCGTGGTAGATATGACCGCATTTTTTGCATGTCCACCTGCCTGACAGCCTTTTCATAATTTCATCTTCAGGAAGTTTAATATAAAGTACGTGGTCTAGTGGTTTGTCTAACTCTTTGAGTAATAAATCTAAGATTTTAGCTTGCATAATGGTGCGGGGAATACCGTCTAAAACAGCACCGTTTTGACAGTCCTGTTGGGAAATTCTTTGTTTGAAGACCTCCATGGTGGTTTTATCAGGCACTAATTGACCGCTGTTCATAAGGTACGTGATTTGTTGTCCCAGTTTTGTTTCATGTTTCATCTCGTCTCTGAATAGGTCACCGGTAGATATTTGAGGAATGCCCAGTTTATTAGTTAATATTTTTGCCTGTGTGCCTTTGCCGGCTCCAGGAGCACCTAGCATAATGATGAACATATAAGTTGATATTAAACAGCGAGCCTTAACTTTTCAATACCTGCCTGAAAGCTTCCTGAGGAATATCTATTTTTCCTATCCTTTTTAGCCTGTCCTTACCTTTTTTCTGGCGTTCTAGTAGTTTGTCTTTTCTATCTCTATGTCCTCCGTAAATACCGGCTAAAACATTTTTTCTTACCGCTGGAATATCTTCTCTAGCAATAATTTTTCCTCCTATGGCAGCTTGTAGAGATACTTTATATTGCTGTCTAGGTATGACGTCTTTGAGTTTCTTGAGAAGAGCTCTGCCGGCAGGGTCCGCTTTCTCTTTTAGTACAATGTGTGAAAGTGGAGGGACAACCTCACCGTGGACTAATATATCTAGCTTGGCTACCTTGGCAGGTTTGTAGTTGGTGATTTCGTAATCTAAGCTGGCGTAACCTGAGGTGGCTGTTTTTAAGTCATCGTAAAAATTGTAAACAAGTTCTGATAAAGGGAGCTCGTATTCAAAAACCACCCTACTTTCGGAAGGGTACTCCATTTTTATCATGATTCCTCTTCTCTCTTCGCACAAAGGTATGATGCCTCCCACATATTTTGCAGGAGAAACAATGTTTGTTAATATCCAAGGCTCTTCTACCTGTTTGATTCTGGACGGATTGGGAAAGTCCGCGGCTGATTTTATCCACAAGGTTTCATCTCGGGTAGTGGTGATCTTATATTCTACGGTTGGCGTGGTGGAAATTAGATCAAGATCGTACTCTCTTTCAAGGCGTTCCTGAATAATGTCAGCATGGAGTAGTCCTAAAAAGCCGCATCTAAAACCAAATCCTAGAGCGGTGCTAGTTTCCGGTTCGAAGCTTAAAGAAGAATCAGAAAGAGCTAGTTTTTCTAATGCGATTCTAAGGTTTGTGAATCTATCATTTTGGGTAGGAAATATTGAGACAAACACAAAGGGCTTTATTTCCTTATAACCAGGAAGTGGTTTAGGGCCACTCTCTGCTAGGGCAATAGTATCTCCCACTTTAACTTTTTTAATTTCTTTTAATCCGGTTGAGACAAAACCAACTTCCCCGGCAGTTATTGTTTCTCGGCTTACTCTAGACGGTTTGAATATTCCCAAACCTTCAGGTTTGGTGACAGCTCCCGTAGCGAGAAATTTAACTTTTTTGCCATTCTTAAAATCATTATCGATAAACTGACCGTCAACCATTTTTATAGCGGCGATGACTCCCAGGAAGTCGTCGTAGAATGTATCAAAGATCAGAGCCCGGGCGGGCTTATTAACACTTCCGCTTGGGGGAGGAACTTTTTCTACTACAGCATCAAGCAGGTCCTCCGCACCCTCACCTGTTTTAGCTGAGACCTGCAGAACTTCATCATGATTAAAACCGAAAGTATCAACAAGGTCTTTTTTAACTTCATCTAAGCTTGCATTTGGTAAATCAATTTTATTTAGTACAGGAATGATAGTTAGGTTTGCCTCCAAGGCTTTGTAGACATTTGAAACGGTCTGTGCCTGAATGCCTTGGCTGGCATCGACTACGAGTATGGCTCCTTCACAAGCAGCGAGCGATCTGGAAACCTCATAAGAAAAATCTACATGTCCGGGCGTGTCTATTAGATTAAGCTGATATTTCTCACCATTTAGTTCATAGTCCATGGTGACGGCCTTTAGTTTTATGGTGATGCCTTTTTCCTGCTCGAGCTCCATAGTGTCCAAGGTTCTTTCTTTGAGTTTTCTTTTTTCTACAGTTTTAGTGATCTCCAAAAACCTATCCGCCAAGGTGGACTTGCCGTGGTCTATGTGGGCTATGATACAAAAGTTTCGAATATTGCCTTGTTGCATAAGGGGATTGTAGCAAAAAAGAAGGGAAAACGATTTAGTGGTGAATAAAAAATCGTTTTCCCATGTGGGCGGTTTCTCAGGTTAAAAGAAGGACTAGGCTTATGCAAGCAAGCTTTCCAAGTATTATAAAAGCTACAGATAGTACAAAAAGACCTCCAGAGCTTCTAGCGAAATACTTTGTCAGGTCAGCTACCCCCGCATCTCCCCCAAGCTTTGCTTCTTTGCGTAAGGAAGCGTACATACTACTCGTTTCCTGATAACCAATTCCTGCCATTAGGATTAAGCTTAGAATAGGGAATATCGTACTTAGCATTGAATAAGGAACCTCCCTTATGGTAAATGCGTCCATAAGAAAACTCCATCCAAAAAATAAAACGAAGGTTGCAGTATAATGTGGTAACTCAAATCTGACAATATAGTCAAAGGTTGAGAAGTTTTGCTTCTCGTATCGTTGCTTAGCCCTATTCCCTAATTTAATGAAAACTACAATGACAGCCCATAAGTATGCCGTAGTTGTAATCCAAAATAACATGACAATCTCCTCCTTTTGTAAGGTACGTGGGTATCTGCTAAATTTATACAGGAAATAATATTATAGGTCAAATGAAAGATTTTTATCTACTCTATCTCTTCTCTGAGTCCAATAGTTGATGTTGCCACAACATCTGCGCCTTTTTGTAGTTTAAGTTTTCTTAAAAGATTAAAAAGCAACTCTACTTCTTCCACTTTAAATACCCAGGTGAATATAAGATAGGTAGCCGTTCCGGCAAGGGAGGCCACGGCGGTCAGCATCAATAGGGGAACTGTTCTTGAAGTATCAAAAACAAACTGATCTAGGAGTTTTAGCGGTAAATATAAACCTACGCCCATAAAAATAGATGAGTAGCAGATCTTTACAAAAGGTTGGGTAAGATCGTCTATGTTAAAACCTCCTACTTTGGTGAAAAATAAAACAAAAAGAATAAGGAAGGTCAAGACCGATGTTATAGAAAAAGAAAAGGCCACAGACCAAATGCCCAGCTGTAAGTACTTAACAAAAGTTAGAGAAAGTAAAATGTTAACAAACAAAGTTAAAGCACTTACCTTTACGGGAGTGCTCGTATCTTTAAGTGCATAAAACGCCCTGGTAATTAAATATATTCCACCTTGTGCAAAAATGGACAAACTAAAGAAAGCCAAAGCGTAGGAAGTTTTTACGGTGGCTTCCCAGGGAAAAGTTGCAGCCCCATAAACAATTCTTACCACGGGAACCCTTAATACAAGTAAAATTACACTAGCGGGAACAACAAGATACATCATCTGGTGAAAAGACGTCAGAAAAGTTCTCTTGAACTTACTTAGACTTAGGCCATCTCCTTCTTCTGCTAAGGTGGGAAGGCTGGCGTGTGCTATTGAGAACCCAAATATATGCACAGGAAAAAATTGAAGCTGGTTGGCAAATTTAAGATGAACAACCGCAGGGGTTGAAATAAGAATGGCCATGGCGTTACTGATGGTGTATATCAGGTTATTAATAAGAACGCTACCTATTCTAGCTGGCATAAGTTTGAACACCTCTCTTGTTCCGTTTTTGTACATGTTATAAGAGAACATAGAGAATTTGAATTTAACACTTCTCATCATGGGAAGTTGTATTACCACATGAAGAAGAGCTCCTATAACTACCCCAACGGCAGGGCCAAAGATACCAATCTTGTTTGAAAGAGCTATAGTGCCAAAAATAAAGCCAAGATTATACGCTATGGGAGCTAGAGCTGGTATCAAAAAGTATTTGAACGATTGCAACACGCTGGTTAAAAAGCTGCTGACCACAAGAATAAGCTGCGCTCCAAGCATTACTCTCATCAACCTGGTTCCTAGAAGAATTTCTGGCTTGCCAAATTGACCTAAAGATAAGGCAGTCATCAAATATGGAGCAAAAATAAAGATGAGAACAGATAAAACAAGGAAAAACCCCACGGTTATGTTGATCATAGAAGAAGCGGTATCCCAGGCCCTATTTTTGTCTTTTTTATAAAGGGTTGTGAAAACGGGTATAAAAACAGTGGAAAGCGCCCCTACAACCAAAACAGAGTATAAAAGATCAGGTATTCTATCGGCAGTGTAGAAAATAGCCAACTCTTTTGAATCACCAAAATAGGTGACCAACAACCTGCTTTTTATAAAGCCCAAAATGGCGTTAAAGCCGCTAGCAACAGCTAATATAAAGGCTGCTGAAAGAATTGTTTTTTGTGTTTTGATGATGAACCTTTTGTGACTTTTAATCATATTGTTAACTACATTTTACCCAATAAGCACAAAAAAATTTAGGACAAAGAAAGTCTTTTCCTAAATTATCAACTTATGTTATTATACGCAACGTCTATGCCAAATACTAAATCTGCAAAGAAAGCCGTAAGATCTTCTTTGAGAAAGAGACAATTTAACAAATATTGGAAAAACAAAGTAAAGGATTCGGTGAAGTCCTTAAAGGAAAATATTGAGAATAAACAGGTTGATGCTGATATACTTAATAAAGAGCTTATGGCGTTACAGAAGGTCTTGGACAAGGCTGCCAAGAATAATGTGATCCACAAAAATAAAGCTAACAGATTAAAATCAAGATATGCTAAAAAAATTACTGCCCTTGGTAAAAGAAAAAATACCTCTAAAAAAGAAAGCTCCACAAAAAAAGCAGGAGACGTTTCTGGAAAGAAATCTTAGTCCTAATCTCTTATCCCCAATTGAAACAAAAAGTTTAATAATGAAGGCAGGGCCAAAAATTGCCAGGTCTGTAAAAACGTTAGCCATTGTTACAGCTGTAATCTACGTTATATTTTTTGCTGTAAATGTGTTCCTGCAAAGTTTACTGGAAAGTGGTGTAAAAATCAGAGATGTTCATATAGAGGCAATCGAGAGAAATTCTCATATCGAAGATCAAGTGAGAATTATTTCCAGGGTGACAAAGCTTTATAAGGACACAAAGCTGCAGAATCCGGACGTAGGAGAAAGTCTTGAACATGTGGCAGGTGTATTAGAGGACACAGTGACTATAAAAGAGCTTATATACGAAAGAGACCACCTAACCTATGAGTTGCTAGCAGAAGCTAGTAGAGCAACCTCGTATGCACGTCTTATCGCTGGTTTATTGGAAAGCGAAGAAGTGGACAGTATTACCATAAATTATGTTGAGTACATCACTTCAAACAGAAGTTATAACGCAAGTTTAGAGGTACAAATGAAATGAATGAGCAAATGAGAAAACAACTGAATACCTACAGGAGAAATCTGGAAAATAAGAGGCTTCAGAGCATAATTTTCTCATTTCTCTTAGTCTTTACTATTATAGTTTTTGATCTAATTGGTATTTACTCACTTGTAAAGATAACAAGGAGGAGATTACTAACACTGTCAGAACTAAATGAACTTAATGCAAAACTGGAAATGAAGAGTAAGAACATAGACACGTTGGGGGTTAAGCTGAACGAATCAAAATTTTATTTAAATATGTTGGAGGTTGCTGTGCCGAAGGAGAGAAAAATTGAAGACTACATGCTAGGTTTAGTAAATGCCGCAGCCGTAAACGGTCTTAAGCAGAAAAAAATGCAGAATCAACATACTGAAGATGATTATGTTGAGCTTAGAGCAACCTTTCAAGGGCCGCCTTTTCAAATTCACCCCTTCATCAGATCGATAGAGGATATAAACAGACTTTCCGTTGTGAGAAAATTCACATATAGTTTAGAGGGAGACACTGCTCATATACAAATTTTTTTACGGGCGTTTTATCTAGAAAGATAGTATGAGAAAAATTATTATTATATTGTTAATTTTATTGTTAATTGTTATATTATGGATAGGAGCTGGTGCGAGGACATTTTCGGAGGAGAGGTACGTAAGTTATCAATTTTTAGAAAAAGCGATAATGTCCGGGGAAGATTTGGATCTTGAATTTCTAAAACAGGAATTTAAGCCTGCCTATGAATTCTAAAACTCAAGCAACAAAAGGATTTAAAACTTTCATACTAACGTTAGCGATATCGCTAATTGTTTTTAGTGCTATATATTACATTATAAATAATGAACAGGAAGAAACCTCATATGTTGAAAAAAACGAAATCAGCAGCAGCCTCAAAGCGCCTGTTTCCCTAGACGAGGATTTAGAAACAGCCACTTTGGGGGAAGCTGATGTTAGAGCGGAGGAAATACCGGTGGATGTAAGTGAGGGCGTTGAGGAAGAGAAAGCCAGTGTGTTTGAAGAATTGGCAAATCAAAAAATGGATAATATACCTCAAAGACAGGTACTAGCAGGTTCGGACACAGCAGACACCGCTACCATGGTAGCTACAGAAAGCACAAGCGATGCCACAGAAACAGCGCAATCAACAGTTCCCGATACAGGAATTTCAGGGCCGACGATGGGCATAGTTCTTACCTTGGTAATACTGGGGTTTGCGGCATACGTAATGTTTATAGGACCAAGAAATATTGCTTTATACAACTTCGAAAAAGACGTTTTGGACGATCTTGATTAATCCACCAATATCCCATTTATAAGTAACCTTTTGAGCTTTGTTCCCGGAGGTGAGCAAGTCATGAGAACAACAGTGGACTCATTCAGATATTTTGGTTTTATCTCATCTAAGGGCTTAACTTCTGAAGGGGAGAGCTCCTCTGTTGTTTCTACCACGTAGGTATACGATCTGTTGTTATATGTGATGTAGAACTCATCACCGGGCTCAAGCTTTCCCAAGGTAGAGAAGAGTGTTTTATAGTTATTGGTGTTAAAAAACCAGGGGAGAACAGAGTGTCCGTAGATGAAGGCATTTCCGTTTTCTCCCGGAAGAGAGGTTCCCGGATAGTGACCAAGGGCAGAAGAAGGATTTAAACTCTCAGAGTTAGTTTCTACTAAAGCATCCTTTATTTTTAATTTTGGTATGGAGAGATAAAAATAATCGGGTACATTTGTAGCACCATTTTCATTTGAAGTTCCTAATACTTGTGTGTTCTCAAAAACATTTTCCTTTTGACTAAGCTCTTCCAGCTCATCAAACTGAAAGTTATAAAAGCCGGCAGCTCTTCCCAACACAGTACTATTGTCTAATAGTTCAATGGATTCATCGTGGGTTTTAAAAACTAATATTGGAAGTAAAACTTGGGTAGCAAATACGAACATACCGGAAAAGAAAAGCAAGGAAGGCAACATCCTGGTCTTAGCGTAAAAGCCCTTACTGACCTCATTGTAAATAGGATCGAAACTTTCATCTTTTATGTAAACCTTTTTTTCCATAAGTTTTAAATACTTAGTATTTTCTCTATAGTGTACACTAAAGCGATTTCCTGATTTATAAGGCCTGTTTTAAGTTTCTTGTCCACATCGTACATAAAATCGAACAACTCCCTAATGTTTTGTTGAGAAAAGTTTTCAGCTTGTATAAGAGCTTTTTCTCTCACAAAACTGCTTTTTTTGGCAAACTCTACTGTACTAAACTTGGCATGAGTTATGTTTCTGAGGCCGTAAAGCAGCATGGAAAGTATATAGAAAGCATCGTTACCTTCATCGGTCAGTTTTTCTAATTCTTCATAAGAGGAATTTTTATTCTGAAAAAATACGCTATCAACAAATTTAAAGATATTTGATGTCTGAGCTTTGTTATTTAGGGCAACTTTAGCCTTGATCTTAGGTGCGCTTTTGTAAAAGGCGTTGGTACGGCCCAGCTCTCTTTGACATAAAATTATTAAAACTGTTTCATGAGGAATTTTTTTAATTACTTTTATATACTCTTCAGACTCAGCCACTTTAGTGTTAGGTATATTGAGAACAATGAAAGGGGGATTACCAAAAATGTCAAAAGAACAAGCGGTTTCGTAAAGTTCTCTGGGAGAAAAGTCTGCTACGTCCCTTTCAACTTTTAATCCCATGGCTAGTTTTTTTTGCTGGTTAATAACTAGTATTCTGGATTTTGCATAATCATCACCGTGGACTAAATAAATCATTTTTGGCCAAATAAATATCTTTGTACATAGGCATGTAGTTGTGAGAAATCACCAACCTTGGGTATTAAGACGTAAGCACCACCGTACAACTCTGTTTCAGAGGGAGCATATAACAAACCACCTTCATCCGCTGCGCTTCTGTCGTCTAAAACAATGGATGTAACTCTGTCAAAATCAATTTGTTGAGAAAGAAGATAAAAACTTTGTACATCACTAAAGTTGATGTTAGTGTCAATTTGGGTGGAATAAATTTCGTATAGCTCTTTTATTTTTATGGGATTGACAAGAGTTTCAAGCGAAAGAGCTTTGCTTTTTATGGCAGAAATAACTCTCTGTTGTCTTTCGGAGCGGGCAAAGTCGGTGTTTTCTCCATTGGTGCCTTTTCTGGACCGGACATATTTTAATGCACGTTCCCCGTTCATGGTTTGTACGCCCTTGTCAAAAGCTACAGTTTCATACCTCTCGTTCTCGGGAGCATTTTCCTTACCTTCCACAGGATAGTAGTGATCTATGAAGGATCTTTCCACTTCAACATCTATACCACCTAAAATATCAATAATCTCTCTGAAAAGTTCAAAATTTATAACTGAATAATAGTGGATAGAAACACCTAATACCTCTTTAGCCACATTCATCAAGGCATCACCACCGGTAATAGTGTCGGTACCATCTTCTTTATTGAGTGTGTAAACAGCATTTATTTTTGATTTTGCACCACGTGGATCTTCCACCCAAAGATCTCTAGGAAGAGAGATTAATACCACGTCATGCTCCACTCTGCCGATGGACATAAGAAGAAGAGTGTCGGTAAGCTCAGATTCAACAGTACCGGCAGCTCTTCTATCAGATCCCAAGATGAGTACGTTGGTTCTTCCATCAGTTTCTTTTAAATTAGATGCAGAGACAGTGGCAACAATTGAGATTGGGTCAAACCACTTAGCACCCTTTTTTGCCAAAACCACACCACCGCCAATCAACAAACCGAGAAACAAAAATGCTATCAACATCTTTAACCACAATAGATTTTTCTTCTTTTCTTTTTTCTTTTTTATCTTAACGTCAATGTAGGTCATTTACTCAAAGGCAGAAATTATATCCATGAAATGTTGGGGGTCTAGGCTTGCATTTCCAATCAAAACACCGCCCACATTAGGGATTTTAGCTAAATGAGGTGCATTTCGCCTATGCACAGATCCCCCATAAATCACTGGTGTTTGGGGCGACTGCTGCATAAAATAGTCATAAGACTGTTCAATATCAGAAGGATTCTTTTCTTTGTACACACCTCCTTTGGAAATGTTTTCAGGATCTTCCCAGGCAAGTAATGCTCCCTTTACAATGTTTTGTGACCATTCTTCTATTTTTGTAAAGCATACAATAGGTGTAATATTGTGGTTGATACAAGCACCGCGTTTTTCCTTAACCATGTTTTTTGATTCCTCTCTTTCGCTGTGGCCGACAATACTAAACTGGCATATTTCTCTAAGTTGAAAGGCGCCAACATCCCCGGTATGTGCCCCCTTTTCGTAAAAAGATATGTCTTGAGCAGAGCAAGTTATGTTGTGTAAGGAGCAGAAATCAGACACATACTTAAGGTGGGGGAAAGAAGCAGCCAACACGACTTTGTTTTTAAAGCTTTTTCCTTCTAGCAAAGAGGTAAATTGGGATAGCCACTTCTCAATCTCGTGCAGATTCATATTCATTTTCCAATTAGCAATAATATATTTCATGTTAGCTCAAGCTTTTTAGAGTATTTTGAACAAGTACGGGAAGATTTTCAATATCTTCGTGCGTATAATCATACCCTAATATATTTAAGCACGAAAAGACTGTTCCCACATCTGTATAAATATCTTCGGCAAATTCACATGCTACCATGCTATGTGCTAGTACATTTCCCCCAATTTCACCCACATTGGACTTTGCACAGCCCATAGGGCAGCCGGAGCAAGACGGGAAAAACCCTTTCTCAACTCTAATATCTAAAGTTTTACCCACCAATTCTTTGTAGAGAGATTCATATTTGTCCAGATCCTTCGGTGTAAAAGTACATGTTCCTGTAACAGTTAAACCGGCTAAACCATTTTTATCAAATTTTTTATTCAATAAGTTATCAGGTACTGTAAAATAGTCATCTAAAACCATAGCTTTTTCTTGATATGATAAGAAACTTCTTTTTCCGGGAAGACCCAGGGATCCCGCAACTGTATCAGCGGACTTGAAAGAAACAGAATCGTTGTGAAGATCTAATATCACAGGCTCAGCGGATTTTCCGTAGATTACTATGGAGTCAATATCGGCGAACTTTATTCTAGTGGATAAGTAACCACCAAAATAAATATCTTCCATGACGCCCTCCAGGTTGAATACAACGGAAGTTTTTGAGACGTATGGAAACATACCATTTAGGGGACCAACGGAAAAGATTACGGGATCCTGATCCTTATGCAGTTCGTATAGTCTTAGGCCCAGCGCAACGCCACCAATGTATTTATGTAGATCAGGAAATGTTTTAACTTCCGAAGTTTTTTCACCCAGGTTGATGAAAAGTATTTTTTTACTCGATAAGTCCATCGTTTTCTTCTTCCACAACTTCAAACACTTCCGTTGGGCACATATTTTTAATGGCTTCAATATCAAGTTTATTCAAACGGGGTTCTATGTCTATGGAGTACTCCAAAAATTCCTTGTCTTCTTTTTTGTTTCGAAAAATTCTAATCAGCGAGCCTTCTAAACCAACTTTTTTTAACTGCCTTTGAGCTTCAAAGACGCAAACTTCACATCCTATGCATTTTTGAGGAAAAGATACTTTAAGATTTTTAGCCATTGATGGAGCTATTTTATCACGTTAACACAGGTTAGGACGAAGTTTTTAGGTCAGTTGGGAGGCTAAAACTGCGGCCATATCGATTAGTCTATGGCTGTAGCCCCACTCGTTGTCATACCAAGCTAGAACTTTCACAAGATCACCATCTATTACTCTGGTCATACCTAGATCAACAATGGCAGAGTAAGGAGTTTTAACAACATCACTTGAAACGATAGGTTCTGTAGTTGTTTCCAAGATTCCTTTGTAGAGAGGGCTCTCTTTGGCGTTAACGTATAGCTGGTTGATTTCCTCTACGGTGGTTGGTTTTTCTACCAGCATGGTGATGTCAGACAGAGAGCCTACCAAGATAGGAACTCTAATAGCGAGGCCATCAAATTTGCCTTCTAGATCGGGCATAGCTTTAGTAGTGGCTATGGCCGCTCCGGTGGTAGTAGGTATCATATTGTAGCCGGCGGCTCTGGCGCGTCTTAAGTCTTTATCGGGGCTATCTACCAATTTTTGAGTTGAGGTTATAGCATGAATGGTGGTAAGTCCGGCCTTTTTAACACCTAAGGCTTTATGAATAACTGAAATAGTGGGTGCAATGCAGTTGGTAGTACAAGAGGCGTTGGAAATTACATTATCGCCCTGGTAAGCGTCTTCGTTGACCCCTTTTAAATATATTTTTATATCATCGCTACCCTTGGTGGGAGCAGAAACTACTACACTTTTGGCTCCGGCTTCCAGGTGCGCTTTAGAAGCTCCATCTTTCACGAAAAATCCGGTGCATTCCAAAACCACGTCAATGCCAAGTTCGGACCAGGGAAGTTCAGCAGGCACCTTTTGATTTAAAAACTTAGATTTTTTTCCATCTGTTACCAAAAACCCTTCCTCTATACTGCATGTCCTTTCATATTTACCATAGGCAGTATCATATTTTAAGAGATGGAGGAGTGTTTGAGGGTTAGTGAGATCATTGACAGCAACGACTTCAAAATCGTCGCGGTCCTGCACAATTTTATAAGCTGCACGGCCAATTCGGCCAAACCCATTTATAGCAATTTTTATAGACATGATCTAATTGTATACTTTTTTAAGAAATTATTTAAGGTTAGAATCAAGCCAATTTGTTAAAATGTCTTTTGGCACAGCACCGACTTTTCTGGATACTTCTTCTTCACCTTTTAATAAAACGAAAGTAGGAATACCCATGACACTGTACTTGCCGGCTTCAGCAGAGTTTGCCTCTACATCCACTTTTTTAAAAGTGACTTTACCTTCATAATCTTTTTTTATGTCGGTAAATATGGGTTCCATAATTTTGCAGGGACCGCACCAGTCCGCATAAAAATCTATTAGAGTTAGCATATCTTTAAAATCTCCGAGGAAATTGCTACAAAAGATATATTACCACACCAGACAAACCTAACCGCTTTTATTTAGCCAGCAAGTTAAGAAATGAGCTTATTAGTGATACCAGTAAGCCAAAAAGGAGTGCGGCCAGTATAGTAGCTACGTTGAATCCGGGCACGATGTAAGCAGCCAAGTAAATAAGAGCTATGTTTATCACAAAAGAAAACAGTCCCAAGGTGAGTAAGGTAACCGGAAGAGTTAGCAATACAAGCAGAGGTTTTAAAAACACATTTAGTACGCCTAAGACAATGGCCACTATAAACGCAGTTTGAAAACCATCTACGGACACACCGGGAATTAAATAAGCACTTAAAAATACAGCCAGTGTAGCTATGAGAAGCTTGATTAGAAATTTCATACACAGAAATAATAAGGTAAAAAATCAATCTAATCAAACATAATTTTTATCCGTGCTAAAATATTTCTGTGCCAGAACAAAACCCAAAGATTCTCAAAGACTTAAATTCTCAGCAAATAGAGGCCGTTAAGCATTTAGATGGGCCCGCTTTAGTAGTGGCGGGGCCGGGAAGCGGTAAGACTAGGGTTTTGACACACAGGGTTGCTTACTTAATAACAGAACACGGCATAGGCCAAGAAGAAATTTTGTGTGTAACCTTTACTAATAAAGCGGCCAAGGAAGTACAAGGACGTGTGCACAAACTGTTAGGTAAAGACCAAAAACTGGCTTGGAGCGGTACTTTTCACTCCATTTGTGCCCGTATCCTAAGAAAACACGGTTTTTATCTAGGAATTCCCATTTCTTATGTAATTTACGATCAGGACGACTCCATTTCTCTCACCAAACAAATAATTAAAGATTTTGGTATGGATATCAAAAAGATCAAACCACGTGCCGTGCACGCTATGATTTCTAGTGCAAAATCAGAGCTAATCGATGCAGAAACTTACGAAACATTTGTACAAGGGTACTTTCAAAGAAGTGTAGCCAAGATCTACCGCGAGTACCAAAAACGTATAAGAGAAAACAATGCTTTGGACTTTGATGATTTATTGTTCGAAACTGTAAACCTTTTTAGAAAGGAACCGCGAGTGTTGGAAAAATTTCAAGACCAGTTTAAATATTTACTGGTTGATGAATACCAGGATACTAATCGTGCACAATACGTTCTAACAAAACTTTTGGCCCAAAAACATAAAAATCTATATGTAGTGGGAGATATGTCACAGGCTATTTATGGGTTTAGAGGGGCTGATTACAGAAACATACTACACTTCCAAAATGACTACTCTGATGTGAAAGTTTATAACCTGGAAAGAAATTACCGATCCACACAAAACATTTTAGATGCAGCTAAAAACGTCATAAAAAACAACTCAACATACATACCTTTAGATCTTTGGACGGACCAAGAGGGAGGAGAAAAAATTACCAACTTTACCGGATTATCAGAATTTGAAGAGGCACAGTTTGTAGCTGAAAAAGTATTGCAAAAACGTCAAGAAGACGTGGCTTACAAAGAAATAGCTGTACTTTACAGAACAAACGCTCAATCAAGAAACTTGGAAGAACACTTTATTAAAAACAACATACCTTACAAAATTGTGGGCGGCCTAAGATTTTATTCAAGGAAAGAAATAAAAGACGTAATTGCGTATTTGAGAGTGATTCACAATCCTAAGGACAGCATATCGTGGGAGAGGATCATTAATGTGCCACCAAGAAAAATCGGGCAAAAAAGTGTGGAGATTTTAAAGGAAACTAATTGGGACATTGGTAGCATAGAACAAAAGTCAGGACTACCTGTTACCAAATGGTTGCAAGAAAAAGAAAGTAAATCAACCTTAGAGCTTATGGAAATGTTGCTGGAAGATACGGGCTACATAAAATGGTTGGACGATGGTTCGGATGAAGGAAAGTTCAGGATAGAAAACATAAAAGAGCTCAGGTCCGTGGCTCAGCAGTTTGTCAACTTAGAAGATTTTCTGGAAAACGTAGCGCTGATAGAAAGCTCAAACAAAGCAAACCCTGATATTTATGAATCGGTTACGTTGATGACTGTTCACGCTTCCAAGGGTTTGGAATTTCCCGTGGTTTTTGTGGTTGGTATGGAAGAGGGTTTATTTCCGCACGCCAATTCTATCATGGAGAAAGACGAGATGGAGGAAGAAAGAAGACTTTGTTATGTGGCTCTAACTAGGGCAAAGAAACAGGTGTATCTAACCAGAGCCTATAATCGAATGTACTTTGGTACCCGCCAAAGCAATCTTCCCAGCCGGTTTTTACTAGAGATCCCACAAGAATTAATAGAAAATGTGGGTTACTATACAGATCCCTATAAGAGCAACCAAAACGTGGACGATTTTCTTGATAACCTAGAGCTTGATAGAAGGAATTTCAGTTGGGAATAACATGATATATAGAATATTAATCATACTGCAGGTAATTTACACGACCGTATTTTTATACAAAAACATTTTAGTTGACGAAGGTCAGGTATTGGGCGCAGACACTATAAGGGACGAAGTTTACCAGACCCGGACCACATACAAACCTGAGATTGTGACGACCACTGCCTTTGACCAAATGGAAGTGGATGAACACGATACAATTCCCTTCGAGATAGTATATGAAGACGATGAAGAGTTGGAGTATGGTAAAGAGGAAATACAAAGACCGGGGGAGGAAGGGTTGATAACTAAAACCTTTCTTGTAACGTATTGGGTCGATGACATCATCGACAAAACAGTACTTAACACAGAAGTAAAAGAGCCCACAACTCAAATTGTTTCAAAAGGGAAAAAAATCGTGTGGAAAAAGCTAAGTACCCCTGAATACGGAAAAATAAAATATTGGTATAAGATGAGGGTGTGGGCCACTAAATACGATTCCACTTGCGAAGGTTGTAATAATACTACTGCCCTGGGTGCGCCCGTACAACAGGGAGTTTGCGCAGTAGACCCTACTGTAATAGATATGTACACGCATTTTTATGTTCCGGGGTACGGGAAATGCCAGGCCTTGGATGTAGGGGGCGCTATAAAAGGAAATAAAATTGATCTTGCCTACAAAGATCACCGTACGGCCCCTTGGCGCACCGGCTACGTTGATATTTACCTCATGGACAACGAGCCTTAATAATTACTTATCTACGCTGTAGTATACTTGACTAGCATATGCTTAAACCTATAAAAGGGCTGGGTCAGAATTTTATTATCGAATCAGGCGTAGCAAGTAACATGGTAAATGCCTTAGGGATGGAAAAAAACGATTTGGTGGTAGAAATTGGTGCCGGGTTGGGAGCTCTCACTAAAATATTAGTTAAAGAAGCAAAAAAGAAAAAGACTAAAGTTCAAGCTATAGAAATCGATGAAAGATATGTTAAAGAGTTAAAAAAAAGATTTTCAAAGCAGAAGAACTTAACAATTTTCAAGGCTGACGTTCTTAGCTGGTTGCCTAGATTTAGGCCGGGTAAGGAGTTTAAAGTCATAGGCTCGCTTCCTTATTACATAACTTCCCCCATACTACACGCAGTGGCCAGGCATAAAGGCAACATCTCTATTTGTGTTTTACTTATGCAAAAAGAGGTAGGAAGGAAAATCTCAGCCAAAGCCCCCAAAGCGTCTTACTTGTCTGTTTATTTACAAACTTTCTACAAAATTAAAGTTTTAGAAATAGTTCCCAGATCTTTTTTTGAACCCATACCGAAAGTAGATGGCGTCATAATAAGGATGACTAAGATTAAAAACCCACCCATAGCAGAAAAGGAACTTATGAACTATGAGGAATTTTTACATAAAGCCTTTTCAAAACCTAGAAAAATGCTAAATAAGGTATTTTCCAAAAAAATGTTGAAAGAGTTAGGTATAGACGAAAAGCTACGTCCGCAACACATCGAGGTAAAAAATTGGATTAAGCTTTATGAAAAAGCTGAGATCAATTTTCCAAAATAACAATTGTTTTAATAACCACGTCTTCATTGGGCTTATTATTTTTGGGATCAGCATCCACTAAAGATATCTCATCCGCTATGTTTTGACCCTCCATAACCTGCCCAAAGTTTGTGTGGTCTCCATCAAGCCAGGGAACAGCCTTCTTGGTTACTATAAAAAATTGACTTCCATTAGTGTCTTTACCGGAGTTAGCCATAGCCAATGTGCCTTTTACAAGATGAAGACCGGTAATGATCTCATCTTCAAAAGAGTAGCCAGGACCACCGGCACCGCTGCCCAGCGGATCTCCCCCTTGTATCATGAAGTCAGGAATGACACGGTGAAATATTAAACCATCATAAAAAGCTATATTAGCCAAGTGAACAAAATTATTTACGGTAATAGGAGTTTCTTTTTCGAACAGGTCTACCTTTATGTCTCCCATAGAGGTTTGAATGACGGCCTGATAATCCACTCCATCTTTTAGTCTAAAAGCAGGTGGTTCTAGCTTTTTGTCTGCCTGTGTTCTTTTTGATTCGAAGCCTTCCATGTTAGTATCATCGCCTGTTCCATCGGTTTTTTCAAATGAAAGGTCGTTTGAAAAACTTGAATCAAGCTCGTCTCCGGAATCCAGGTTTTCTGTAGTTGGTACAGCTCCTGAATCTATCTCTTGTGCTTCCTTCGCAGAATCGGACCTATTTCTTCCAAATCGTATAAGAAAAAACAATCCTATCAAAAGGAGTATTAGTGCAATTACGCTGATAATAATTTCCTTTGTATTCATTACTATGATAAGTTAACACACTTTTTATCTTGTAAGCAAGGGATAAAAATTCTATACTACCACCATGTATAAGCACATTGTTCAGTCTGATGAGTGGGCAAATGTAAAAACAAAATATGGTAGTGAATCAGTAAAAGTGGGTGATATTTATTACACCATGCATAAGATTCCCAAAACTAATTATAACTATGCTTATTGTCCTAGAGTTAATCCTGTGAAGGTGGATATTGAAAAACTGAAAGCTTCATTAAAACAAAATAAGTGCATCGGCCTGACTTTTGATGTTCCAAATGTAATAAAAGGTTCGAATGAGGAAATTAAAGCGGTTGATATCTTAAAAAAGCATTGCAAAAAAGCCGTCCGCTCTGAATTCGCCAAGGCTAATATTTTGTTGGACCTAAAAGCATCTGAGGAGGAATTATTTAAAAGAATGCATTCAAAGCACAGGTACAATGCCAGGTATGCTTTAAAAAAGGGCGTGGTGATTGAATTGGCTGAAAACGAAGAGGACTTTGAAGGATTTTATGAGTTATTGAAAAAAACAGCTTTGAGACAAAACTACTTTGTAAGACCAAGACAGTACTACAAAATTATATGGGACGAACTTCATCCTAAAGATATGTGCCACATACTAACCGCAAAATATGAAGGAGAAGCACTTGGTTCTTGGATGTTATTCATTTACGAAAAGACCATATATTATCCCTACGGAGGATCTTCGGAAAGACACAAAAATTTGTTTGCCAGTAATGCTTTGGGATGGGAAAGCATAAGGTTTGGTAAGAGTAAGGGTTGTGAGGTTTTTGATATGTGGGGTGCTGCAGAAGACCTTGAAGATAAGAAAGATCCTTACTACGGATTTACCAACTTCAAAACCAAGTTTAATGGCAGACATGTAAAATATATAGATTCATATGATTTAGTAATTAATTGGCCCATGCACTACATTTTTACTCGATTAAACAATATAAGATGGAATTTACTTGAGTTAGGGCTCATAAAGTGAATTATGAGAGTATAAGACAATCAAAGCCATGGGAGCAATATTTGAAGTTTCTCAAATGGAATATAGTGGATACAACTTCCGGAATAAAGATCGCCATTATGAGAACTCCTTTTGGTACAGTATCAAAAATTCAAAGACCTAAAAACTTTTGCGAAAAGGATTTGGAAGAGATTGAAGAAATTTGTACCGGGAAAAAGTGCATTTTTAATAAGATCGAACCAAGTTTTGGTCAGGACGAAAGCCTTCTCACTAAAAGAGGATATGTAACAAGCAGCTTTCCATTAAGCCCGCCCTCAACCATGCTCATTGAGCTTGAAAAGAGTGAAGAAGAGCTTTGGGGAAACGTGTCTAAAAGCGGCAAGTATTCTGTAAATAGAGCTAGGAGAGAGGGGAATAATATAAAGGTAACAAGAGATCCCAAAAAGTCACAACTGGACAAATTCTATGTACTGGTTAAAGCAACCGGTAAAAGAGGAAAATTTTATGTGCAACCTTACAAAGACTTACTTAAAAAAAGAGATATTTTTAAAGAGGATTCCTTCTTGCTCGAGGTCTACGATTCAAAAGGGGAATTGGTTAGTGCAAAGGTTTATTTTGGTTGGAAGGGCATAGCTACCTTTTTACATGGTGGCACTACTAAGCTAGGTAGGAAGGGTAAAGGAGGATATCTGCTTATGTGGGAGTCAATATTATATTTTAAGAAACTTGGATATAAATATATTGATTTAGAGGGGATCGATGACGAAAGGTTTCCTGTATTTACAAAAAATTGGGGAGGGTTCAGTCACTTCAAGGAGAAATTTGGAGGGACCGTGCTAAGACTGCCTCCGCCCTACATTAAATACTACAATCCGGTTTTAAAATTCTTTTCTAAGTATCAGGAACTTCCTTTGTAAGCAAAAGGACAAATTTCTTTGTAATCGCACCAACTACATTGCATACCGGGACTAGCTGTAAACTCTCCTTTTTTAATATCTTCTACGATCTGTCCTGCCTCCTGCTTTTTATTTTCTAATTGCTTGTCGGTTCTGGTTGTGGAAATCCTCTCTCCGCTCTCTAAAAAGTAGTAGGTAAGTTTTTTTGGTTCCACACCTAACGCTTCTTTGGCAGCAATGGCGTAAAAAGCAATCTGGTCATCCTTGTCCACATCTTTTTGAGTTTTGGTATTTCCGGTTTTATAGTCGATGATCTCAACGCCGCCATCCAGCTTGTCTATGCGGTCTATTCTGCCGTAAAATCTTATACCGCCAATCTTCAAATTAAACGATTTTTCCAACTCCAGAGGTTTTTTCTTGTCGTCTTTATGCCTATTATAGTACGTTTCTAATAACTTCTTACCATCCTCGAATCTGTGATTTCTATGATCTTCATCCATATACCCTAGAGGCTGCCAATTGTTCTCATACATTTTTAGTAAATCGTCTAAAGAAACATCATCGAAAATCTGCCTGGAATGAAAATCGCGCAAAGTGTCGTGGATGGTTATGCCAAAACTTAGATTATGGCTGGGCGAAGCAGGGACTTTGAGTACATAGCTATATTTGTATCTAAGGGGGCAGATTTTGTAAGTGTCTATTTGAGAATAACTTAAAAATCTGGGTGTAAAATCAAGTTTTGCCAAAACGGGATCCTTAAAACCTGACTCAACCCCGAAAAGAGGCTTTTGGCCTACTTTCTTGGAGGCAATTTCATCCGCTTGAACTTCTTCTAAGGTAAGACCGGTTTCTTCAACATAGCCGCAAGGTTTTCTTTCTCTCACACCGCCGTAGTTTTTTGCCATTACCATGTACAAATATTTTTTTGCTCTTGTCATGCCTACATAAAACAGCCTTCGCTCTTCTTGCAGGTGCTCATCCCCTGTAGGTAGTGTTTCTTTAACTAATTCGTCAGGCATTCGGATCATATCTTTACGATTTCTGGTTGGGAATCTTCCTGTGACCAAGTTGACTAAAAATACCACAGGGAATTCCAGCCCCTTAGCGGAGTGCACAGTGAGCAGGTTGATAGTGTCTATGTCTTCGATTTCCGCTTGAGCGGGGCTATCACCGGCCTCAATAAGCATCTCTATGTAGTCCACTAAGTTCACTAGTGTGGGGAGCTCATTGCTGTCTGATCTATAGTCAATTTCAAACTTCTTAACCACGTTTAAAAAGAGATCAAGGTTTTTAATACTAAGTATATTTTCTATGGTCTCTTCTTCCAGGTAAATGTTTAAATAGCCCGATTCGTGTACTAGATCATAGACAAGTTGCACAGGCAGGGCTTTAGTAATTTTGTCTTGATACCTGGTTATTAATTGGTGAAAGTTTTCCAGTTCAGGATTTTTGTAATCAGGAATTAGCTCCCAAATGTCAGTTTTCTTATATTTTGACTGAGATAGCAGCCCGGTTATGATCTTTTGGGGAATGGCAAATGAATCGATGTTTAGGGCGCGGTATAGGCTGATAGAGTCTTTGGGATTAACAATAACTTTTAGTAACGCTAAGATGTCTCTTATCTCATCTTGATCGTATAAACCACGGTTACCGACTAGCTGATAAGGAAGGCCGTATTTTCTCAAGGCCATAACATAAGCGTCTAGGTGACCGTTGGCTCTGGCTAGTATTGCCACGTCCCTATATGTATAGGAGGGTTCTTTAGCTAAGACTTCGTAAATTTTTGAAATGACAAGCTCAACCTCATCTTCTATTGTTTCTGTTTGTAATACTTGAGGAGTACTTCTCTCTTCCTTTTGTGTAGTGGTTAGTTTTTTTGATATGCCAAGTTTGGATTCTAAGGTGTCGGGGTTGTTATTTTGTATTAATTTGTAGGCAGGATCTAGAATTTGTTGTGTAGAGCGGTAGTTTTTAGTTAAAGTGATCATTTCCGCCTTTGGGTAATCCTTCATGAATTCTAAAATATTTGAAACGGCAGCACCCCTGAATTTGTAAATAGACTGAGAATCATCACCTACTACTAACAAACTTCTTTTTCCCATAGTCTCAGGGCACAAACGTTTTATCAGTAAATATTGTGCGTAATTAGTGTCTTGAAACTCATCCAGTAATACATGCTTGAATTGTTCACAGTATTTATTTAGTACATTTGGTCTATCATCGAAAAGTTTTATACACCAGCTGATCAAGTTTCCAAAATCCATTTTTGAGTTAGCTATTTTTATCTCCTCATACTTTTTATAAATGTAAGCTAGCTCAAGCCACCGCTCTTTTTCTTCACCCGCCCCTTCAAAGTTCTGTGCAAATTCTTCGAGTTCTTTGGGACTAATGTACTCATCCTGCAATCGTGAGACAAACTTTAGTATGGCGGAAATAAATTTTGTGGGGTTACCTAAGGGCCTAAAGTATTTCAGATCAAATTGGAAAAGATTTTTTCTAAAAAGAAGCCACTGATCAGGACCGGATAATATTTTAAATGTCGGGTCCAAGCCCATTTCCAAACCCTCAGCTTTTAATATTCTATCCGCAAAGGCATGGAAAGTACTGATCCAGGGCTCTTCATATCCCAATGGCATGACATCAGCCACTCTATTTGACATTTCCTGGGCCGCTTTTTCTGTGAAAGTTAAAGCTAGTATTTCCTTAGAACTTATTTCTTTTTTATTTATGAGGTGTTTTATACGTTCCGAAATGACCCTAGTCTTACCTGTACCTGCTCCTGCTACTACTAAAATTGGTCCGGAAACGTGTTCCACGGCCTTTATTTGCTCCAAGTTGAGTTGCAATTTCTTCTGATTTGGCATATAAGGATTATAGCTTAAACCAATTTAAACCACAGGAGAAGGGATATGAAGAAAATAGAGAGAAAACGTGACCCGGAAGAGAAGCTTCTTATTAGATTCAATATTATGTTGTGTGTTTTCTGGCTGGTGGCTTTTGCAGGTGCGATTCGTGCGATTTTTAACTTGTTTACGGACGTAGCCCACACCAAATTCCATCTAGTGTATATAGGCGCCTGGTTGTTGTCCCTTATACTAATTGGGATTGGTACGGTAATAGTCAACTGGCTGCTTGGCGGTGTTGGGGACTTTGACCACAGTGTAGACCTATAGTACAATACTGTTTGGTTGGTGTCCTGCGGCATTTATATATTATTAAGGAGAGGATCATGAGAAATTGTTGGAGTAAGTGTCACGACCAGTTTGGGTCCGGTTTAGGTATAATCCTTGCACTTGCACTTTTCATAGCAGGCGCAACCTTCTTACTTTTATCGGAAATACCAAATGAAACAGCTTATGGAATGTTTGGATTGGCAGTGGTAGCTTTAATCTTTGGAATTATTTTTTGGAAAAGCCCAAGTTAAAAGCCAAGCAGTCCAAGAGCCTCAAGGGGTAATCACACATCCTTTTGAGGCTTTATTTTTTAACTAAGTTCTTTTGTATCTTCGGGGGTTCCTAAAGCTTGAGTACTCTCAATTTTTCCAAACAATTTAGAGAACTTGATCTTGACGCTATCCATAGCCTTATATGTTCGAACAATATGTCCGCCTAACACACCTAGTTCTTCATCAAACTTTACGGCTTCTGTTTTTATACCACTCAAAGATTTTAAAATATCACCGGCGTGTTTTTGTAGTTCACTTTGTTGATAGGCCACTAAAATAGCTCTCATCTGATAATTTAGGGTGTTTGGTGAGGTAATGAAAATACTTTTATCTCTGGAGTAGCTTTCAATTTCCGGCGTGTTAACCACTAACTCGTAATAGACATTCTCAGACGGGACATACATGACGGCAAAATCGGCTGTACCTTCCTCGGGCAAGATGTATTTGGAAGAAATCTCATCAATCCTAGTTTTCACATCTCTAATAAATTGTTTTTTGTATTTTTCTCTGGCCTCCTGAGTTTCTTGGGTTACCATTTCTTTGAAGTTTTCCATGGGAAATTTTGAATCGATGGTAATCAAGCCTTTTTCAGTAATGACCACAGCATCACATACGGCGCCGTCTTTAAATTTGTACTGAGTTTTAAATAATTCTTTAGGCAGAGAATTTTCTAAAATTTCGTACAAAAACTGTTCACCCAGACCACCTCTTAACTTGGGAGATTTTAAAATATTGCTCAGGTCCTTCATATCACGACCAAACTCACTAATACCTCCCAACTCCTTGTGTACCTGCTGAATAACCTTGGTCGAATTTTCCAGCCTCTCCCAAATCAACTTTGTTTGATCGGTCATGGCTTTGCGCTGACTACCAAGTTGATCCTGTAAAGTTTGATTTTGGTCTTTTAATCTAGTATCTACAGAACCTTTCATGTCTTTGAGCCATTCCATCAAAACCTTGTCGTCTTCGTCATTTTTCATTTCATCTTTAAGCTTTTTAATTTGGGAAGAAAAGGCAAAAATAATAATACCGGCAGAGCCCAGCACTAGAAAAACCAAAATAATCAGAGTTTGTTCAGAAAGCATGTGCTAATTTTATCAGAATAATAAAATTAAGCGAGAGTAGAGGATTTTAGTGTTATTATCATATTATGCCGAAGTTCATATACACCATTATTTTCTTATCGGCCCTATTTTGGTTGCTATTTGGACGCCATGTGTACATGACTGAACCGGTAAGTTTGGACGCGGTGCTTATTATGTTGCTCCTGCTGTTTTTGGCCTTGATGTCAACCTTGTCTTTACCAATATATTTTTATTTTCATGCTAAGGCTCCCACTTTTAGCAATTTGAGATTTTTGTACCGAAAAAGTATAAAATGGTCTACTTATTTAGCATTTGGCGTGGTGTTTTACATGGGTTTGAGAGCTTTTAACTTAGATAATATTGTAAATCTAACCTTATTTTTGATCATGTATGTATTAGCGTTTTTACAAATGCGTACAAAAAGGTAAAATATCAGGCACTCATTATCATGAACAAAAAAGTATTTATTACAACCGCTATAGATTATACTAACGATGTTATCCACGTCGGGCATGCGTACGAGAAAATCTTGGCCGATTGTGTGGCCAGATATTTTCGAATAATTAAAGGTGACAAAAACGTACTTTTTACTACCGGTACGGATGAACACGGTACTACTAATCAGAAAGCGGCTGAAGAAAAAGATCTTACACCCATCGAACATGTGACAAAAGTGTCTACGGCAAACAAAAAAGAGATTGATTCATTAAACATTTCATACGACCGATTTATAAGAACCACAGATAAGGATCATGAAAAAACAGCAGCCGCGTTTTTCAAAAAAGCCTTTGATAACGGAGATATTTACAAAGATAATTATGAGGGATTTTACTGCGTGGGATGTTCTGCGCACAAAACTTTATCTGAACTTAATGAGGACGGACAGTGTTCAAACCACACCACAATAGAAATCCAAAAACTTAATGAAGAAAACTATTTTTTTAAATGGTCGAAATATGAAAGTTTTCTAAAAAAACTAATCGGATCAAATGAACTAGTTGTATTACCTGATGGGAAAAGATCGGAAATGCTAGCTTTTTTGGAAGCGGGTTTGAAGGACATTACGGTTTCCAGGCCTAAGTACAAGGTTTCTTGGGGAATTACTACTCCGAACGATCCGGAGCAGGTCATATACGTGTGGTTTGATGCCTTGATAAATTATTTTACTGAAGGCTCACAAAAAGGATTTTGGGGCGATGATACTAGAATCATACATTTTGTAGGTAAAGATATTGCCAGATGGCACACTCTTTTGTGGCCGGCCATGCTAAAGAGTGCCGGGCACAGACTTCCGGATGTGGTATATGTGCACGGTTTTTTAAACCTGGAAGGAAAGAAAATTAGTAAATCTTTAGGCAATGTTGTTCGGCCAAGAGAGTTAGTAAAGGAGTATGGTGTGGATGCCATAAGGTACTACTTACTAAAAAACGGACCTATTGGTGAAGACTCGAACCTTTATAAAACACAACTAAAAGAAGTTTATAATGGAGAGTTAGCTAACGGTTTGGGAAACTCAGTAGCTAGAGTAGCTAAGTTAGCAGAAAACTCGGAGGAAGCTTTTCCTCTTGATAAAAATTCACAAGAACTTGATAAAAAGCTATTCGAACCAATTAAGGACTTTAGAGTGGACAAGATACTGCAAAACATATGGCAAGAGCTGGCAAGCTTGGACAAACACATAAATGAAAATGAACCGTGGGCAATTGAAGATAAAAAGAAACTTAAAGAGATTCTAAGCCATGAAGTCCTTCAAGTAAGGAAGGTGGCCAAGCAGATAGAGCCCTTTATGCCCGACACAGCAAAGAAAATACAAGAGCAGTTTGGACAGGAAAAGATAAGGGCGCAAGACGCCCTCTTTCCCAGAATCAAATAGTTGTTAGAATTGATTAACCGTATGCTGATTGATTCACATTGTCATCTTCATGACAAAAAATATGAGCAGGAAATAGCCAAGGTCGTGGAAGAATCAACAAAATCAGGAGTAGAAAAGATTGTTACTATTGGTACATCTTTGGAAGATAGCAAAAAGGCAGTTGAGTTGGCTAGAGCGCACGATAACGTTTTCGCTGTTGTGGGTGTGCACCCCCATGAGGATTTAGATAAGAGTTTGTATGATATGGAAGAGGGTATTAAGGAAATTCTAAGTTCTTACCCAAGCAGCATTGTAGGAATAGGTGAGTGCGGTTTGGACGTTCCTCAAGGTGAGGTTGATTATGAAACCAGGGATATTGAGGAACAGCGTGAATTGTTTAAAATGCAGCTGGGACTTGCCGTGCAAAGGGAACTGCCGGCGGTTTTGCACAACAGGAACTCCGACCCTGAGTTACTGGACGTTTTACAACTATATAAGGATACTAAGCTTACCGGTGTAGCTCATTGCTATACTTCCGATTGGGATTTTGCTAAAGATTTGTTACACAGAGACTTTTACGTTTCATTTTCGGGTATAGTAACCTATCCTTCAGCGAGCAAAAAACTACTGGAAGCTGTGAAAAATATTCCCAGAGACCGGCTCCTTTTGGAAACAGATGCTCCTTTTTTACCCCCACAAGGTCATAGGGGAGAAATAAATTATCCCAAATATGTTACAATAACGGCCGCTAAAGTTGCCCGGATAAGGAATACCCCACAAGAAGAGATAGAAAAATATACTTATCAAAACACCTGCCGTCTATTTAAAATATGAGCTTAGTAGAGTTAGAAAAACATGACAGATTAATTCAGCGTTTGGGTGAAATAATTCCCGGTTTGCTTACATGGACTGTTATTTTAAGTCCGGTGTGGTTGGGGATAATCTATCCCCAAGCCATGGTTTATATACTAACATTCATAACCTTATATTGGTCATACTTAGCGGTTATGAATACTGTGGGATTGGTAATTGGCTATCCAAGACATAAAAGAGAAATGGCAGAGGATTGGAATAATAGATGTTTGGAACTGGATTTTAATGATCTTCCCGATAAGAAAACCCTACCCCCCTCACTAGAGAAAACAAAGCACTTCATTCTCATACCCTGTGTAAACGAACCTTACGAGGTTATAAAAGAGTCTTTTGATGCTTTATTAAATCAAACTTACAATACAAAAAGTTTTACACTAGTGTATACAATCGAAGAAAAACCTTCAAAAGAAACCAAAGAGACAATTAAAAAAGTTGTAATGCCTCATAAAGATAAATTTGACAATGTGTTGATTTATGTCCACCCGGCTGGTATGCCCGGAGAAGCTAAGGGCGTGGGAGGAGCAAACAGGACATGGGGATCTGGTCATGCTGTCAGACATTTAGAAAGCATAGAAGAAAATCCAAGAAACTATATTTTTTCATCTTTTGATGCTGATCACATTGCTGATAGACAATATATGGCTAGGCTAACATATCTTTATTTAACAACTGACAAACGGGATAACCACTTTTACTCAACTGCTGTACATCTTTTTAATAATAACCATTGGAGAGTGCCCTCAATGCCAAGGATAGAAGCCAACTTTGTAACCCTGGGAACCTTATCCCACAGAAGTGTGCCGTGGGGGCTTAGCACCCTTACAAAGGAGACTTTTGCAGCCTATTCATGCTCTCTGCAGACTTTGATCGACTGTAATTATTGGGATGTGCAGATAGGTGTGGACGACACTATATTTTTTTGGCGGGCTTTTTATGTAAGGGATGGAGATTTTAAACTAGCACAGCACTTTATTCCATATTCAGCAGATGCAGTGGAGGGTAAAAACTATTGGGACGCTCATAAGAGTTTGTATAAACAGCTACTTAGATGGGGCTGGGGAGCTTTAGAAGTTCCATTATCCTTGAAGGTATTTGTAAAAAATAAAAAAATACCATTCTTTAAGAAAGTTTTGTGGACATATGATCATTTCAAGACTAGGATAATTATGGTAAATATGGTTTATTTACTAACTTTTGGATTCACAATTTTAACCTTGGTAAACCCTGCCATTAAACAAAGCAGTTTTGCCTATAGCCTTCCTGATGCCATAAGTTGGGTGCTAACATTTACTCTAGTATTTCTAATACCGCCTACATACTACCGAGCTAAGCTTACGCCGCCTATGCCAAAAGAGTGGTCACTCTGGAGAAAGATATTTACTAATTTGGAAGGCATGATAGTAGTGATCAACTTGCTCACCTTTTCTTTCTTCCCATTTATAGATGCCCAAACAAGAATGATGTTTGGAAAGAGGATGAAGGATTTGTACCACACTCCTAAAGTTCGCTAAGATATCCTTATAAATATGAACGAGTTTTTAAAACCTTTGATCAACAAGGTTATTTACAGCAAAAATTATATAAAATTCAAAAAAACAATAGGAGATTTGAAAAAAAGATTTTCCGATAAGATTATAGGAATTTTGGTAGCAAACTCCGCCATAATTATATTTCAGCTAATTTATTTAAAACTGAGATTTATCTTTGTTAACTCCCAGGTACCATTTTGGTATACAAGAATGTGGGGCGATTATCAACTAGTGGAAAAGTCATGGTTATATCTTTTTCCCATAGCAGCTTTTCTTATTATGGCAGTCGGTTTGATCTTCACAATTCCCATTAGGAGATACTACGTTAGGTATGGGGTAACTTTAGTGGGCATCTTTACCATTAGCTCAAATATTTTACTTACCTTCTCTTTGTTGAGAATAATTTTTAAAGCCTCCGCCCCTTTCGAACCGGTAATAAATCCCACTTATCTGGATCTTTTGATTCCGGCCTTTGTAGCTTTTATGTCTATGCATTTTGTACTTCCCAGATTTATCAAGTATGCGCAAGAAAGGGATATAGTAACAAGTCCCCAAATACATTCCCATCCGGGCATGCTCTTATCAGAGCCGTCAGCGCGTGGGGGAGGTTTTGTATACGGCATTGCCTTCTTGGTTTTGGCTATTGTTTTTGTGGGATTTCCTCCCAAATTGATCGTATTTTACATTGCTCTGTTATTAATATCTTTGTTAGGGATTCTCGATGATTATCAAAACACACATCCTGAAACTCAGTTTAGATTTTTGGAAAACCCTTATGTAAGATTGGGCTTGTTATTTCTAGTAGTGTCTATGATTTCTGTTTTAGGCACTAAGATATTTTCCATTTCGAGCCCATTTGGCGGCGGCGTTCTACTTTTCAATTCGCAAATCATATCGGGTATTATTACTACGTTTTGGATCGTATGGGTGCTTAATGTTTTGTCTTGGTCCAATGGTATTGATGGTCAATACGCGGGCATAGTTGGTATTGCTAGCATTTTAATTGTGTTGCTGGCTCTAAGGTTCGTGCCTTTGAAAGTTGAAGATATGAGAGTAGCAGTTTTGGCAGCCATATCTGCGGGATTGGCTTTGGGATTTGTGAAATTTACTTGGCAACCATCCAAAATTTTATGGGGATTTGGAGCCATGTCAGCCGGGCTAGTGTTAGCAGTTTTGTCCATTTTAATTAATAGCAAGGTGCTAACTTCGATAATCATCATACTGATACCTTTTTTGGACGCTTTTGTAACGGTAGTAAGAAGACTGATACAAAGGAAAAATCCGCTAAGAGGAGATAGGGGCCATTTACACCACATACTTCTCAACAGAGGTTGGAGTATCAGAAGAATTGCGTTATTTTATTGGATAACCACAATAATTTTTGGAGGCATCGGTTATTTAACAGCGGAAAAACTTACTATTCAAATGGGTCTTACTATGGTTGGTCTGGTGGCTTTTGTCATTGTCATGCTGAACCTGAGATTTAAAAAAGATATAATAGCACCAGAAGATTCCCTGCCAGAAAAGTAAAAGTTAATATTCTTTTAATATTAATCTGAATACTTATAGTTATAAGCAATGGTATGAGGGTATTGTTCGTAAACAATGATGCCGAATCTGCCGTCGATATGTGCTCAGAAGTAAACAAGCACTATCTATTAGATGTGGCTCATAACCAAGAAGAAGGTGTTTATCTTTCCCAAGTTAATGACTACGCCGCCATTGTAGTAGAAGCTGATCTTGGAGATATGGAAAATACTGATTTGTGTAAGGTTACCAGAGAAGATGATCAAGAAATTCCCATCATAGTGCTGCTTGAAGAGGATGATCTGGAAAGAAAGCTGGATTCTTTAGACTGCGGAGCCGACGCAGTTTTAACAAAGCCGGTTCAGGTTAGAGAGCTTGTGGCCTATTTGAGAAGTTTGATAAAAAAAGCTAACGGTGTAAAGGGCTCGAATGTGCTTAGCGTAGGGGAGCTGAAAATGGATTTACATGCAAAAGAAGTAGTCAGAGGCGGTCAGCGCATTGTACTTTCTAGAAAAGAGTTTGAACTATTAGAATGTTTAATGCTAAGCAAGGGGAGAATTGTCTCTAAAGAGAGGTTATTGGAGCAGGTGTGGGAAATGGGCTTTGAAACGGTATCCAACACGTTGGAGGTGCATATAAAAAGCCTTCGTGACAAAGTAGACCGTCCCTATGAAAAAAAGCTAATCAAGACTGTTTATGGTTTTGGTTATAAGTTGTGTGAATAATGAAGAGTAAAAAGGACACCTTTACTTTCTAGCAAAAGTGCCCCTATGGGAGTGAGCCGGATTCTCCTTTTTGTGTTTTCTCTACGGCATCAGCTACAGTAGCTATTTCAAAAAAACCTGGTTTATAGTGCTTAATCCCAGCTTCCGTGAAATTTCTAATAGATAGAGTTCCCGTAGGCCATCTCCCCTCTCTATTTTTGATTTTAAGTGCGATGTTGAATATATTTGCTGAGTTCTTGGTAAAGACATAAGTCTTATTGCCAATGGAGATTTTGTCACCTGTTTTTACCGGCCTCACGTTGTCCACCTCCTTTTAATTGGTGTGCTTATTAATCGTTTGGCGGGGGTTTTTAGCACATGCTGCAGTCAAGAAAGATCTAAGCCTTCTGAGGTCAAATTGTTTCAATTTGTATGATCTCAGAAGGCTAAACTTAGCTAAGGTCACCAGGCGACAAGCCGAGCAGCCGAAGAGTTATGATGATTGAGTATTTCCAATCGGGACGATGTTTAACTTCGACAACTTCAAGAAAGCTGTTCTTGTACTCAAAGAGCTCAC
Organism: uncultured candidate division WWE3 bacterium; assembly: GCA_965603395.1. Classification (GTDB taxonomy): domain Bacteria; phylum Patescibacteriota; class WWE3; order UBA101185; family UBA10185; genus CAYSWS01. The sequence goes on along the minus strand of CBFDCV010000001.1, from coordinate 17,058 downwards.
CTATTCTTGGTATTACGTAGACCGAGCTTTCAAAAAAGTCAGTGTTCTTTTCAACAAGGTTACCCTTTAAGTCATAGGTGTTTACTACAATCTTGACCTGGGTTTTCTTGAGTATGTCTAGATCACTACTTACTTCCAGTTGAATTTTTTTCCCCCAGGGCGGCGGACCACCTTTTGTTAAATAGTACCACCACTGCCCGATCAGAGAGCTCCTAAGACTTCTCCAGACTTGGGTAACTACAAAGTTGTGGGGATAATAGTAAAAAGCTTTTCCATCAAACCTGACTATATCGCCAACAGAAACATCCCCCGGGCAGTTTACGATAGGAAAATAATACTTATCCGGTATTTCTCTATCTGAATCCAGACCTTTGATAAAGACTTTGGCTTTCATTTCTTCCCTCCTATTGTGATCCCGCCGGTTTTGTATCTAGAACAGCAAAAACTGTTTTCTTGCCACCGTTCTTGGGTTCTACCACTTTAACAATTCTGCACGAATGGGTGTCATACTCAAACGTTGTGCCCTCAACCGGCGGTTCGTGGAAAACATAACTATCATCTTCCTTGGTCTTTACATCGCTTCCGCAACCATACGAAATAACAACCTTTACTAGCTCGGTCATGGTATTCCCTCCCTTTGCTTTTAGATTAAGTCACAATATACATTAATATAACATCCGTTACAACGTTGTTTTGTTTGCTTACTTTTCAACCCAAGCTTATACTTAAACCAATGATTGGAACCATTTATCAGATAGTTAGAACAGCCAGACTGCGCCAGTGGATGAAAAACTTCAGTCTATTTGCCGCGCCTTTATTTGCCGGGGTACTTTTCAAACAATCTGTAATTATTAACACCACACAGGCTTTTATCGCCTTTAGCGCTATGTCTTCAGCAGCCTATTTTATCAATGACATCATAGATGCACCAAAAGACCGTTTACACCCCATAAAAAAGAATAGGCCTATTGCCTCAGGGAAATTATCAGAAAAAATAGCTTGGATCATAGCGTTTGGTTTGGTTTTTGGTTCGATAATATATTCCGTTAGCTTTATCGGGACCTTTTTTACCTTTGCCATTATTACTTATATTCTCATACAAATTGTATATACGTTGTACATAAAAAACATCATTATATTAGACTCTTTAACCATCGCTACCCTTTTTGTGATAAGGGTTTTTGCCGGTGGATTTGCCTCTGAAACCTCCGTCTCTTCTTGGATGACACTGGCGGTAATAGGGTTATCACTCCTACTAGCTTTTGGAAAAAGAAGATCAGAAAAAACTTTGCTGGCTAAATACTTAGGCAAAGAAACAGGAGAAACAAGAGAAACCTTAAAACATTATCCGGACAACCTGCTGGACAGCATGATTTCCATGTCAGCTACTTATTCGATAATTACATATTCTTTATTTGTATTTTATATTTCACCGGAAATCTTTTCCAGAACTTTAGTACCGTTTCTACCCTCAATTCTTAGTAGTCCCAAATGGATGATGTTGTCTATTCCCATTGTTATTTACGGTGTGGGCAGATACCTATATGTCATTTACGAAAAAAAGGAAGGCGAATCTCCCGCTAGAGTTTTGTTGTCGGACGCACCTTTATTATTCTCGGTAATTTTGTGGGTATCTTTTATCCTTCTAGTTCTCTACGTTTTCCCGCTTATCTTCTGAATAGCTGTTAATTCTTTCGATCAAGTCCCCTGTATTGCTCTCTAAATCCCTGACGGTTTTAGTTTGGTCATCCTTGTTTACAACAGGAACTTCTCGTGCATTCTGCCCGGAAAGCACGTCATTGCCGGAAGTATCAAGTTTTATCAAGGAAAAAGTGCTTACTGGTAGGGCTAAAATGGCCCATAACAGCACCAACAATAAGGAATCAACTATTACTTTGCCTACTTTGTCCACCTTTTTATGATCGTAATCCATACTTTTTTCCTAACTGAATGCCTACGGGAGTTTCTTCTTCGTGGTAGTCGGACTCTAAGCCTTCCAGCTCTTTTTCTACATCAATGATCAAAACTATGGTGGAGATTCCGCACAGAAAAACTGCCACTACGGGAATCCATCCGTAGGTGTAGTCAAAAACCGCAAGTATGATGGACACGGCGCTGATCAGGTATAAATAGATGAGCCAGATAACGCCTTGTGAGTACAGCTCAAAAGAGCTTTGAATTAGAGTAGCTAGCCTGTGATGAAAAAGCTTTGTGGTTAAACGAGGGCTGATATGGGTATCATGAAAATATAAAGCTTTGACCAAAATGTACAAAAGACCCGATCCCAAGATCACGATCATAGCCAAGGTAGAATAAGAGTTTATAAACAAATAGTCTTGTGAGTTGCTGAAAATAAATCCGGAGGCTGAAACGGAAAACTTAATTCCATAAAGATAAGTCAGCATTACCACCGACACAAATCTAGTACACAATAGGAGTATTGCGGGTACTATGGCCTGGTCTATTAGTCTGACTAGAGTTCTAGATATCATGGCAGGTTATAATCACCAGCTTATTAGAACGAGCACAGTGGGTTGAAATCACCAGCTTATTAGAACGAGCATAGCGAGTTATAATAATAATATCATGAACAGTCAGCTGAAAGTTACTATCAGTAAGGTTATTTTGGGCCTATTTTTATCTCTGGGCTTTTTTACACCTTTAGTGTTTAGTAATTTCACTGCCGAGGCCTACGAATTTCCAAAAATGACATCTGTTTATATTGTAGGAAGCACTATTGTGTTTCTTTGGTTGTTGTTGAGGCTTTTGTTTGGAGGAAAAAAAGTGGTATTTCCCGGTAAAGAAATACTACTCTATTTGGGAATTATCTCATTATCTACCCTGTTCTCTTCTCATTCTTATACCTCCGTTTGGGGTTACTACTCAAGATTTAACGGAGGGTTGGTGTCCTTCCTAATATTTTTTGGTATTTATTTGGTGGGCATTAATTTTATCGATGGCAAAAAGGCGGAAACCTTAAAGGACCTAATTTGTTTAAGTGTTTTTCCGGTTTCTCTTTACGGGATATTTCAGATATTCGAACAAAATAGAATATCATCGACATTAGGACAGCCCAACTGGTTGGCGGCCTATCTTGTGTTTTTGCTACCTTTGTTGATAGACAGAATTTTAAAAGCAGATGAGAATCTGAAAAAGTATTTCTGGACAACTACTTTTTTGATCGCCTTCATTAACCTGTGGTTTGCTCATTCACTATCGGGGTTGGTAGGTCTTGCGGCGGGGTTGGTGTTTTTGACTATTAAATTTAGGAGGAAGGTATTAAATAGGTGGGGATTATTAGCTGTTTTTGTTTTCATAATTTTTAGCGTTTTTAACATCTCTTTCTTTAAAGAAAGAATTTCAGACGCACTTACTTTAAGCACAGATCCGCAAAGCTATAATGTGTCAGATCCGGGGTTGATCAGGCTGGGTTTGTGGAAGGGTAGCATAAGAATGGCCTTTTCAAGCCCCAAAAACTTTTTGCTTGGCACAGGTCCGGAGACCTTTCCTTATCAGTTCCCGTTTTTCAGAGAGGATTTTTTAAACTATTCTTCTGAGTGGGATTTTATTTTAAATAAACCGCACAATTATTATTTAGAAATATTGGTTGAGTCCGGTGTGGTAGCTTTGGTGATTTATTTTCTAATTATGGTAAGGGCGCTTAAAACCAAGGATACTTTTCTAGCGGCAGGCTTAGTAGGATTTTATGCCACCAACATTTTTGGTTGGCCTACCGTATGTACAAGCTTATTATTTTGGTTGTGGTTAGTGTTGATCAAAACAGATACTTCTCCATGATCTTTTGTATGTAATCATCTTTAAGCTCTAGTTTTTCCAGTACATCCGGTTCAGGTCTCCATCGATACTTTTCAATATCTATGTTTAGCTTTTTATCAACTCTTACACCTTCTGAAAGCAGCCTTTTCTTTTGCATAGTGGCTGTATGTTCCTGGCACGTTGTACTTATTCTTCCGGCATTATTTATTACTCTCCACCACGGAGTGTTTTCACCCCGGAAGTGCAAAACACCGCCCACAAATCGAGCACCCCTAGGAATGCCTGCCATGAGCGCCACTTGTCCATAACTAACTACCTGTCCTTGGGGAATCATGTACACAATTTCCAGTACCTTATTTACAAATTTAGACACGGTAATATTTTATCGCACTCGATGCACCGGGCGTAGCGGGATATAATGTACTTAATGCTTAGAACAATATTGTTATTCATAGTGGTAGGTATGTATCTTACTTTGATGGGCAAATTCATAAATCTCTATTTTGCCGATATTTATTACACCGCCTCAAAAAGTGAATTGGAAACCGGGCAATTGGAGGATGCGGCGGGTCATATAGTAAGTGCTATAAAACTAAATAGCAGAGAGCCTGCGTACACAAGACAAAAAGCAAAAATACTTCTAGCCACTCTTATTTGGGCCGATGAGGACGAAACACGCGAAGAAATATTGAAAAGTCTTGAGAAAGCCTATGATCTAAATCCCAAGAACTTGGCTACGTTAAGAAATATTATCCCTTTGTATTACTTTTTGGCTTCCGGAGCTATGGATGAGGTAGGTGGAAACAAAAACGTAAACTTGGACTACCTGACTGTAGCAAGAACTTATTATCACTCATTAAAAAACACTTACCAAAACGATTTGGGCTTATATGCGGATGTGGCCAAATATGAAAAAAAACTAGGTCAAGATGAAGACTTCAATCAGACAAAAGAAAAGGCAGAAAGTATGAGAAATGATGTAGTCGAGTGGCACGAGTCCTTTAGATAGGTTTATGTTGCCGGTGTTTCTTCCTCAACGGGTTCCGGTTCAACCGTACCCTCCTCCGGAATCTCTTCGGGTGTTTCAGTAGTTTCCGTCGCCGGAGGAAGTACCTCCTCAACCTTTACTACCACGTCCTCCACGTATCTTTTAGATACCCAGCCTTGTACCGTCTCTGTGACCTTTATTTTTACCCATTCCACCCCATCTTCCACAAGAACATACTCTTGGCCAACGTCTACCTTGGCTATTTCAGAAGATCCGGTGCTAGGTTCACTTCTGACCCTTAGCCAGCTTAAACCGGTTGGTAGTATTCTCACTTTTGGCTCACCGTTTCCCATAGAAGGTAAGGATTTAAAAGATTTCAAAGCTTCTCTAGCCATCTCTGTTAGCCCCTCGCCGTCTGAAAAACGTCCCAAATAGGCACCTTTTTCAGCGGATCTTAGCTCATCAAAAGCTTCAGGTTCTGTGACCAAATCACCGCGGGCATTGTAAATATCACCTTTGTAATCAAGGTAGTAGTCAAAAACAAGCTCTTTGTTCAAACCCACTCCTTCAAGGTTAACGCCTCTGGTTTGATTCCAATAAATAACAGCTTTGGTCCAGGTTTGAGTGTCAGCCACTATCTGATTATTGTCGGACGAAATATCATATAAATTATCTGATCCCTTATAAAGATTGATGGTAGAAGGTACAGGCATAGGGAAAAGTTTAACCGCCACATTAGATGTGTACCCTTTTTGGATCCTGATCCTAGCTTTTTGTGGTTCAAAATTCACATTTTCCACTCTCAGATCGTAATCACCTTCAGTTAATTTACTGGAAGTATAGGGTGTTTTGCCAATCTCTGTGTTATCTATGTAAACTGAAGCACCGGGAGGCTCAGAAATGATACGCAAGACCACCTCCGAAGTACTTTCGTCAAACCATAAATCTTGTCCTGAGGAGAATAGGTCAGACACACCAAGGTCTCTGAAGATACCCACTTTATGAATGTACTTGTCGCTATTGGATAAAAAGTTAATGGTTGTTTCGTACTGCCGGGAAGATGATTTTAGGGTTACTTTGTTAGTGCCGGGTTTAATTTCTTCAGAATCTGCCGGGGTAACTCCTATGTTTTCATCGTTTATGAACACTTCTGCCCTGCCGTGTGCTATATCTACGGAAATGGCTGATTTACCCCCCAATCCCTTCAAGTACATATACATGCTTTTGCCGAAAAATACCAAGAGCAACGCAATGAGTATTGCAGTTATATAAATGAGTATATTCGAAAGCTTGAACTTCTTTGGCCTTCGATCAATAGTTTGCAGAGTCGAAATGGACATATCAATTATGCTAGGCAGGATGTTACATAGGTAAATTATCATGTAAATGGTAAAATATCAATTGTATTTTAGCGTTAAATCAAGGCGCAGTGGCGAAGTGGAAACGCTGGGGTCTGCAAAACCTCGATGCGGGGGTTCGATTCCCCCCTGCGCCTCCAAAGATTGTTGTTATGGACTCTAAAGAGATTTTACAAAAATATCTGGCCTTTTATGAAAAAAGAGGACACAAACAGGTTCCCAACGTATCTTTAGTGCCCGAAAACGACCCAACTTTGTTGTATGTCAATTCGGGCATGTTTCCCTTAGTCCCCTATTTATCCGGCGAGACCCACCCTTTAGGTAAAAGAATTATGAATGTGCAAAGATGCTTAAGATTTTTCGAAGATTTGGATAATGTAGGAGAAACAAACAGACACACAACGTCTTTTCACATGCTGGGAAACTGGAGTTTGGGTGATTATTTTAAAAAAGAGCAGTTGGAGTGGGTTTTTGAGTTTTTAGTAAGTGATTTGGGCTTGGATATTAATAAAATGTACGCTTCTGTGTTTGCCGGAGATAAAGACGCTCCAAAGGATGATGTTTCTGTGGAAATTTTAAAAAAGGTTTTTGTTAAATATGGGGTTGAAGCTAAAGAGGGGGAAAGGATATTTTCTTATGGTAAGGAAGAAAACTGGTGGCAGCGTGGTGAGGCAGTGGGTGAGCTGGGCGGCCCTGATAGCGAGGTCTTTTATTATATTGGCGATGAGGGAGACGGTTTTGGCAAAGACCCGGCTGAGTTTCAGGATGAATTTTTGGAAATTGGTAATTCTGTGTTCATGCAGTATAGGAAAACTGCGTCAGGGTGGGAAGAACTGCCCCAGAAGAATGTAGATTTTGGCGGTGGGCTAGAGAGAATGGCTATGGTTGTGCAAGGACACAAAGACATTTATTTGACCGATAATTTTCATACAGTTATTCAAAAACTTGAAGAGCTAAGCGGGAAGAATTACGAGAGCGGTGGGAGAGAAGTGCAAAAACCTATGAGAATCATTGCTGATCATATGAGAGCGGCTGTGTTTTTGGCCATGGATAGTGTGTTACCAAGTAATAAGGATCAAGGTTACATTTTGCGAAGATTACTAAGAAGGATCGTTAGGGCCGGAAGAAACTTGGGATTAGAAAAAGGCATTTCCGTGAGCTTAGTTCCCGTAGCGGGAAACATGTTTTCTTGGTTATATCCTGAGTTGGAAGACAGGATCGAGGATATTCAGAAGACATTTTCTATGGAAGAAGATAAGTTTAGGAAGACTTTGGATAAGGCAAAGCCTAAAGTGGTAAAAGTAATCGATGCTTTAGATAAACCAATGGTGGATGAAGTAGCGCCGTCAAAAGCGGCTTTTGATGCTTCCCAATCTTGGGGTTATCCCGTGGAGATGTTCAAAGAGGATCTTGTGGAAAAAGGTGTTATACAGAAGGAAGAGCATAAGAATACGTTTGACGTTGAATATAAGAAATTGGAAGAAGAACATAAGGAAAAATCACGTGCAGGAGCTGAGCAAAAATTTAAAGGAGGGCTAGCTGATCATTCGGAACAAGTGCTTAAGTACCACACAGCCACCCACCTACTACATTTGGGGCTGAGAAAGGTGTTGGGAGATCAGGTTGTGCAGCACGGAAGTAATATAACCGGAGAAAGACTAAGATTTGATTTTAATCATTCGCAAAAAATGACGGATGAAGAGTTAAAAGAAGTTGAGAGTGTAATGAATAAAGTGGCAAAGGAAGCATTACCTGTAAAATTTGAAATACTACCAAAGGAAAAAGCATTAACCACCGGAGCCATTCACGCTTTTAACGAAAAATACGGAGATCAAGTGAAGGTTTACTACGTTGGGGAAGATTTGGACAAAGCGGTGAGTAAAGAATTTTGCGGCGGACCTCATGTAGAAAATACTTCGGAAATTCCCGTTATGGAAATCTACAAACAAGATAAAATTGGTGAAGGAATGCTTAGGGTGTACGCCAGGGCGAGGTCGTAGAAAATTTCCACTTGACACTTAAAGCATTAGAGTGCTATTTTATCAACGAGCATTTTTGTATTTAATTAAAATTTAAAAGAATAATATGGCAAAAATTAAACCACTATTCGATAACATACTTATCGAACCATTAGAAAAAGAAACCACCCTACCTTCCGGTATTGTAATTCCTGATTCAGCTAAAGAAAAACCACAAGAAGGCAAAGTAGTTGCTGTAGGTGGAGGTAAAGTTGACTCCGAAGGTAAAAAAGTTGACATGGTCGTAAAAAAAGGCGACATAGTTATGTACAAAAAATGGGGAGGTACAGATATTAAAATTGATGGCAAAGACATGCTCTTGGTAAAACAGGAAGATGTTTTGGCTATAGTGGGAGAATAAATTAAGGAGTATTAATTATGGCAAAACAAATCATATATGGCGAAGAAGCCAGATCAAAATTAAAAACAGGTGTTGACACTTTAGCTAAAGCCTTAGCCACCACCCTAGGTGCCAAAGGCAGAAATGTGGCTATAGATAAAAGCTGGGGCGCTCCGTCGGTTGTAAATGATGGAGTCACTGTAGCTAAAGAAATTGAATTGGAAGATAAATTTGAAAATATGGGAGCCCAGATAGTAAAAGAGGCTGCCAGTAAAACCAATGAAGTGGCAGGAGACGGGACCACAACTGCTGTGGTGTTAGCCCAGGCCTTAGTGGAAAGCGGATTAAAAAATATCAGTGCCGGCGCCAACCCCATGATTATAAGGAAGGGTTTGGAAAAAGCTTCCACTATTGCGGTTGATGAAATAAAAAAGATTTCAAAAGATATAACTTCAAAAGAAGAAAGATCCCAAATTGCTTCAAACTCTGCTCAGGATGTCGAGATTGGAAACTTAATCGCGGAAACCATGGAAAAGGTTGGTGACAACGGAGTCATAACTGTAGAAGAAGGTAAGGGTTTTAATATTGAGTTGGAATACAAAGAAGGTATGCAGTTTGATAAAGGTTATGCTTCACCATATTTTGTGACCAATCCGGACAAAATGGAGGCAGAAATTGAAGAACCCTACATATTAGTAACCGACTATAAGGTTTCTAACTTGCAAGAGCTTTTACCAATGCTGGAGAATTTCGTAAAAGTTTCTAAAAATCTGGTTATTATTTCCGAAGACATTGAAGGAGAGGCCTTGGCTACCTTGGTAGTTAACAAACTAAGAGGCACTTTCAACGTTTTGGCTGTGAAAGCCCCCGGTTTTGGTGATAGAAGACAAGCCATGTTGGAAGATATTGCTGTTCTAACCGGTGCTACTATGGTCAGCGAAGATATGGGAAGAAAGCTGGATTCTGTGACTGTTGAGGATCTAGGTAGAGCAGACAGGGTAATTTCCGATAAAGACGATACCATTATTGTAGGTGGTAGAGGAGATGAAAAACAGATCAAAGCAAGAGTAGATCAGATCCAGACCCAAATGGAAAATACATCCTCTGACTATGACGAGGAAAAGTTGCAGGAAAGGCTGGCTAAATTGACCGGAGGCGTGGCCGTCATTGGTGTAGGAGCTGCTACAGAAGCTGAAATGAAAGAGAAAAAACTCAGAGTAGAAGACGCAGTAAATGCCACCAAAGCTGCCGTAGAAGAAGGCATAGTTCCAGGAGGTGGTGTTGTTTACCTAAGAGCTAGAGAAGCTATAAGAGGTTTAGATCTTGAAGGTGACGAAGAAACAGGCGCCAATATTTTATATGAAGCGCTAGAGAAACCAACCAGGATCATTGCCAGCAACGCAGGTGCAGACGCCGGCAAGGTCATGGCCGAACTGGAAGCCAAGACAGCGGAAGATAAAAACCCCAACATAGGACTAAACGTTATCAGTATGCTTTATGTGGATATGATAAAAGATGGCATAATTGACCCCGCAAAAGTGACTAGAAGTGCTTTGCAAAATGCTGTATCTGTAGCCACTATGGTCATAATCACAGAATGTTTAGTGGCTGACTTACCAAAAGACAAAGACGATCTAGGAGCCGCGGCAGCGGCAGCGGCTGCAGGCGGAATGGGCGGCATGCCGGGCATGATGTAGGATTTGACGGCAGCCCTATAATTGAGTATTTATTAAAAGCTATTATAGTTTAGCCCGTCCTTTTTGTTAGAATAAAGACCGTGTCAAAATATTTTGAAATGATTCCCATAATATATCCAGACTCAGAAGACAGAAATGTCGAAGATATTAAAATCCCTCCTGATATAAAAAAATACATAGAAAAACTTGAAAATGTAAAAAGATTCAATCAGTTTACTAAAAATAAACCTGGCATGATTGAAGATAACTCAAAAGCTCATACCTTAAGATGTGTATACAGAGCCGTGACCCTCCCCTTTAATAATCCGGATTTGGTTAGAACTTTATGGATCCATGACATTCCTGAGTACACAGACGGAGTAGATGTAAGTGCTGTGGAGAGGTACAAAAACTTTGCCTTGGCTAAAAAGCAGGAAGAGGCAGAAAATGAAGAAGCAAAAAAAGTATTTAAGGAGTCAGATTATAAACTTTTTGAAAACTTCCATGCAGCTGAGGATTTCCTAAGAAGGTCTGGTGATAAGATTCCACATAACCAACAGGCGCTTGTAGCCAACGTAATAGACGTCTTGGATGGAAACTTAGTATTCATTTATTTTTATACCAAATGGATCCAAAACCGGCCTAATGGTGATGAAGACAACATAAGAACTACCTTTAAATATGGCTTAGAAATTAGGGAGAGGATGCTAAAAGCTATTGAGAATCCAAAGGTAAAACCTGAAATAAGAGAAGCTATTCACCTTTTATTTAACGGTTATGTAGCAGTAGCTTTGGATTTATGGAATGAAGTTGACGAAAAAAAAATACCGCAGGGCATGAAACCGGAAATATTAAAACTGAAAACCTTGTAGCGCTGTTAGATATCGGAAAGCTTACCCTTGTACTCAGATAAGATCTCCTTGGTGTGATCGTGCTTATTAAAATGAATGAAGTGCTTGGTGGTGATCTCGGTAGTTTTTTTGTTTTTCATGTAATTTAGTTGGAACTTCCTTAAAGAGTTTTCCAAAAACCAAACCAAACGGCTTTTATTTAAATTTTTCACCGCGTATTTTTTTGGAAACTCCATTTTGTAGTTATTAAAATATTTTAAAGCCCAAGAATTTACCTGGATAAATTTAAAATAAGTGTTGTCTTTATCCAACAAAGGTTGCATGCTTAACATTTCCCTGGCCACATATATATTATGCTTGTCTTTTACCCACCTCATACCCGATTCATCAGCAAAAAGGTTGCAACAAAGTTTTCTGTTATCTTCCCCTTTTTGAGCATATTTACCAATCGCCTTTAAAATGAAAAATACAAAAAACCGGGTAATCCACAAACGGTTTTTTTCTGCCACAATAAAAACATCCACATCGTCATCTTTTACAGCATTATGAGAAGCTACGGCACCTGTAACTGCTATCATCTTTACCCAGGGAATGGCAGAGAGCAACTTAACGCAAATCCTTGCTTCTTTCATTAGATTTTTGGAATATTTGTATCTGAGATTCCAACTTACAGGACGGACTCCGGGTAAATAGTACTTGCCGCCCTTGGCTTTAACATGTTTTTTCTTGACCAGTCTTCTTAAGGAAGCATTGAAAAAATCATAGTCAAATTTATTCTTAGTGATCAAAAATGTGTATAGTTGGAATTCGCTAACCGGGTACTGAAATACCGCACTATAGGCAAGGGTTCTTTTTATAGCCCTGTCGCAGGCCTTCTCTTTAGCCCTTGGTCTGGGATTTTTAGAAGCCATTGTTATCTAAAGCCTCATTCACCAAAGCATCAGCTTTTTTGTTGGCAGAGCGTTTTACATGGGTGAATGAAATTTGATCGAAGTTACTAATCAAACTTTTTACCCTTTGGTACATTTTTTTCAACCTGGCATTTTTTACCTTATATTCACCATTTACTTGCTTGACTACCAATTCGCTGTCTACAAAAACATCAACCTTTTTTAACTCTTTACTGACTGCCATTTGCAGTCCGGTCCACAGGGCCACGTACTCAGCTTCGTTGTTGGTGCATTCTCCAATGAACTTAGATAGTTCGTAAACTGCCTCTCCTTTTTCATTTTCCAAAACTACGCCTATAGCACCGGGGCCGGGATTTCCTCTTGCGCCCCCGTCAGTGTAAAGGGAATATGTCATTTCTTTTTATTACTCTTAAAATAATTAAATAGGGCAAGATAAGAAACAGCCAACACCAAACCAAAACCCATCCCCACTAGCACGCAAATAACAGGATTTCTGTAACCCTCCCTAATAATAGGGTTTTCAGAAATCTTAATGACGCCCACAAAAGGATCATTTACTCTGCTAATACCATTCATGGTGTTAATGGTGGAGTCAGCCACGGCCTGCCATAGCTTTTCCGCTTCTTGGGGGCCGTTCTCTTTTACTACCAAACCAATAAGCTGCGGACCTGATTTAATGGTTCGGATCTTTCTTTCATATTTTCTGAGAGTTTCTTCGTTCACGGGGATTTCCAAAGCGGCTAAAGCTTGTGCTCTAATGTCTTCACTTTCAATTAGACCAATGACGGAGTTGGCATAAGACATAGCTGCCTGTTGGCCGTAATACCCCTCATAAGTAAAATGACCTTCTGAATAAGGGTAAATGGATCTTCGAATAAATAAGGACCCTGTAGCGTAATGTTTAACAGGTAAAAAGTAATATGCCAAAGCACCTATAGCCCCCATCAGAATTATTGAAGCCACTAGAATCTTTATATTTTTTTTGCCAAAGCTAATCATTTCTTTTAATTCCATACAATGCGATTTTACCACAGCTATAAGCCTTTGTTGGCGATTTCTTTCTTGTAAAATAGGGGATTTGAAAATATACTAAATATAGGAAAAAACAAGGAAAAAACAAGGCTCGTCTGTAAAAAGTCCAAGATACTTGATATGGATGAATTGGGTGTTTTTAAGTATTTCTACTGCCCGATATGCAAAAGCAAAACAAAATAAAAAAATCTGCCCTGGCGCCAACCATCTTAATTGCTGGAGGAGCCGGTTTCATTGGCTCGCATCTGGCAGAGATATTACTACAAAAAGAGGCTAGGGTTATAGTTTTAGACAACTTCACTACCGGAAAAGACATCTATATCAGTCACCTCCTGCAAAATTCCAGGTTTGCACTATATGATGTGGATATAAATCAGGGTATGCCTGAGGAAATTGAGAGTGTGGATTACATTTTTCATCTGGCAGGTTTGGAGGAGTATTTGTATAGTAAGGATGAGGTTACCCTTGACTCTCTACTTACTAACGCTGTGGGTACAAAGCAATTGTTGGATTTAGCTAATAAATCGGATGCTAAGTTTTTACTTGCCTCTACTATTGATGTGTATGGCGGCATGATGTCCCAGCTTAGTTTGGATACGTACTATGGCAAAACAGAGGTAGAAGAAAAAAAATATAGCTTTGCCGAAGCTAAAAGATTTGCCGAAGCTTTAGTTTGGGAGTACTACAAGAAAAATAATACGGACGTAAGAATTGTCCGTCTCCCGGAAGTATACGGTCCTAGAATGAGCCTTTCTTCTACCGGTGTGCTAGGAAGATTTTTGAAAGACCTGATCGAAAATAAAAATCTGACCATACACGGGGATGGTACCCAAAAAGAATTTTATGTGTATATCAATGATGTTGTGTCCGGTATGGTAAAAGCCCTATTTTTCGAAAAAACTGCCGGTAGAATATTTTCATTAGTACCCAGAGAGCCGGCATCTGTATTAGAGACCGCTTTTTTGGTGAGAAGCTTGGCAGATAGGCAGGTAGACGTAAAATTTGTGGGAGAAGCCAGTCCCGGTACCAAGAAGATCTTTGAACCTGATCTATACAATCTCGGTCTACTGAATTGGGAACCGAGAATAACCTTTAAAGACGGCGTTATTAGCACTTTGGCCTGGTTTGGATATAAGGTAAACGAGAACAGTTTTAAAAACGCACAACTTATTCTGGAAAAACAAAAAGAGAAGATGACTAGTGAAAAGCTTGCTGAACAGGAGAGACTGACCACCTTAAAAGAGACGCAGAAAGTTTTAGCCGAACAACAGCCTAAAGAAGAACAGCCGTCGCAAGAAGAGTCTGCTCAGGCTCCAAAAGTAGAAGAAGCCCAAAAGGAATACGATCAAAGAAGAGTAAAGAAAGAAACTAAAGGGGTGCCTAAGTTAAAACGCAGGTTCAAATTGAGATTTGGACTACGTATGCCTAAGTCAAAAAGAAAAGTTGATTTTAGCTTTTCCCACATAAGCTTAGCCAGCAAACTCAGTATGTTTTTGATCGTACTTTTCTCGTTTCTGGCTGTGTTTATTTTCATGCCTGCTTTTCAGGTTTATTCTTCTGCCAAGCAAGCAAAGTATGAGCTTGAGCAGGTACCGGAGTATATAAGCCAGTTCGATTCAGAAAGAGCGGCCATAAGTGCAAGTCAGGCCAAAGAACACTTGATAAGAACCAACAAATATCTCTCAAGTTTAGAGTGGCTTTTTAAGCTATCCGGTAAAAAGGAAATGTACCAATCATCGACAAAGTTTTTAAACTCTGTTACCTACTTTTCCAACGTAGCTTATGATCTTTCTATGTCTGCCACGCCATACAGAATGGTATGGGAATCCTTAAAACCTAATTCGGAGGCCACATTTGAGCCGGCTCTTTTAGACCAAACCAAACTACACATATCTAATGCTAAAAATAGTTTGGAGCTGGCTTTGGCGGATTACAACGAGATGGACCACGATCAGGTACCCGGCTTTGCCCGGGAATCAACCGATATGTACGGTGCGGTACTGGATGTTACCAGAGACGGCATGGACCTGGCCTGGGCCGTAACCTCGGACCTACCCGGTTTGATAGGTTTTGACGGGCCCAAAAAGTATTTGATCTTATTCCAAAACAACAATGAGATCAGACCCACCGGAGGATTCATAGGTTCTTACGCCTTTTTATACTTAAATGAAGGTAAGATCGAAGAACTGAGTATTGATGATATTTATAACCCGGACGGCCAAATAGATGTGAGAAACATCAGAGTTACACCGCCTAAGCCCATCGGTGACTTATTAATTGAGGACAGAATGTATATTAGGAATTCAAACTGGGATCCCGACTTCCCAAGAAGCACCTCAGCCATAAATGATCTGTTTTTTAGACTAAATGGTGAGAATATTGATGGAGTAATAGCCGTAGATTTGCACATGGTTAGCATGTTATTAGAAGTAACAGGTCCTATATATTTAGCTACTTATAATGAGGACATAAGTTCGGAAAATCTTTACGAAAGAACCCAGCACCACGCTTCCTATAATTATGAAGAAGGATCTGACCAAAAAAGACAATTTTTAACAGTGTTGGGCAGTAAGTTACTGGAAACTCTTTTTTCATTGGAGCAAGGGAAAACGTCCCACTTTTTTACTACTATAAACGATGCTTTTCAGCAAAGACACCTGCAGATTCACTTTTTCTCCAGTCCCTTTAACGCCTCTTTGTTGGAAAGGAAATGGGATGGAAGTTTAGTGAGGACTGACGGAGACTATCTTCATGTGGTAAATGCTAATTTGGGGGGAACAAAAGCCAATTACTACGTGAAAAACAGCATGGACTACACAATTACCAGCAAGACTAGAGACGGGCTGTTAAGAGCCGAACTGACTTTAACATATGATCATACCGGAACTGATAACTCATGGCCCGGCGGACCTTATACAAACTATGTCAGAGTTCTTACGCAGAAGGGTTCCAAACTAACCGGAGCAAAAATTACATATGACCAAACCATAGAAGAAGATATTTTCGAAGATATTATTATTTCCCAAGTAGAACCATACGCTTCTTTTGAGACCAGCTTTACATTAAACCCGTCAAATCAAATTGAAATGGTTTTGTATTATGATCTGCCGGTGGAGATGTCCATTACAAAGGAAAACAGCAATTACAGCTTTGTGTGGCAGAAGCAAGCCGGCACACACGATGACACATACGCGTATGATTTTAGTATTCCTTTTGGCATGGAATTTGTGCAGGGGAGTGAAAATACGCAGTTTGAGGACGGACATATAGTTGCATCGGGTAAATTAAATGAAGATTTGGAGGCTATTGTTGAGTTACAATAGGTATACTAAATAAACATGCCCATTAGAGACGCACAGAAAACTCACACACAACACGCTGTCCCGCAAAACATCATGGATGTTGAGTTTAAGCTGATTGGTGATCTAACCATGCGCCAATTCACTTATTTGCTTGTTTTTGGTCTTCTCGCCTATCTTGTGTACATTTCCATGGTGGGCGCATTTAAGTGGCCCCTGACTGCGTTTTTTGTACTTTTTGGGTTGGCTTTAGCTTTTGTTCCCATTCAGGAAAGGGGCATGGACGAGTGGTTTGTAAACTTTTTTCAAGCAGTTTTTTCTCCAACACAAAGAGTGTGGAAAAAAGAATCTATACTCCCACCAGCCTTTACCTACCAGAATTTAGCGCTTGTTAAACAGGAGCTCATTACCTTGGCGCCCACATCTAGCAGAAGGAAGTTGGAGGAGTATTTGGAAATTCAGCAAAAGACCCAAATTGAGGACAAATTGGATATTCCGGAGAAAGAGTACATTTTGAAAGTTAGACAAGCCTTTACGCCTGTGGAAACTGCGGTTGAGGTAACAGAGGAGCAGTATGAGGTGACGGAATACGAGACTTTTGAAGCCTACCAACCGTTTAAGGAGCCTGTAGGTTCTGAGCCAGCTGAGATAATAAAATCTGACGTACCGGCAGGAATAGTACCTCCTCCGCTAAAAGAAGAACCAAAGGAGGAAATAAAAGCCCCCGAAGCCGCCCCCGAAGCCGCCCCCGAGGCTAAAAAAGAAGCACCTAAAGTAAGGAAAGCGCCCAAGAAGCCAAAACCAAAAC